>NZ_CP115463.1:2105000-2447500 GCF_027912495.1 Caulobacter sp. NIBR1757
TGCTCAAGGGCTACATGCACCTGCTGGGCTCCAACCCGCGCGTCGCTAGGGTCGGCCGCCGGTGCCTTGAGGTGGTGGCGGGACTGGACGGCACGGCCGGCGAGCGGGCCCACAAGGCGGCGCTGGCCGCCCTGGTCGAGGGTGACATCCCCGCCGCCGCCCGGGCTCTGGAAGACGCCGCCATCGCGGAGCCGCGCGACATCGTCGCCCTGCAGATCGGCCAGACACTCGACTTCCTGCTTGGCGACTCCCGCATGCTGCGCGACCGCATCGGCCGGGCGCTGCCGGCCTGGTCACGCGGCATGCCGGGCTATCACGCCATGCAGGGCATGCTGGCCTTCGGGCTGGAGGAGACCGGCGCCTACGGCCGGGCCGAGGCGGCCGGCCGCCTGGCCCTTGAGATCGAGCCGCGCAACGGCTGGGCCCGCCACGCCGTCGCCCACGTCATGGAGATGCAGGACCGGCGCGAGGAGGGCATCGCCTTCATGCGCCAGGATGTGCCGACCTGGACGGAAGGCAGCTTCTTCGCCGTCCACAACTGGTGGCATACGGCGCTGTTTCACCTCGGCCTCGGCGACGTCGATGGGGCGCTGGAGGCCTTCGACGGTCCGATCTTCGCCGACCGGTCCGACCTCGCCTTCGACATGGTCGACGCCGCCGGCCTGCTGTGGCGGATGCATCTGATGGGGGCCGACGTCGGTGACCGCTGGACCGATCTGGCCGACCTGTACGTCCGCCAGCCGCACGGGGCCTACGCCTTCGACGACGCCCACGCCATGATGGCCTTCGCCGCCACCGGCCGCCGCGACGAGGCCGACGCCGTGCTGGCCGCGCTGGAACAGGCGGCGGCCGGGCAGGGGGATGCGGCGGTGGTCGCCCGCGAGGTCGGCCTGCCGGTGGCGCGGGGCATCGACGCCTTCGGGGCCGGCGACTATCGGGCCAGCGTCGCGCTGCTGCGGGCCGTCCGCTCCGGCGCCGCCCGCTTCGGCGGCAGCCACGCCCAGCGCGACATCATCGACCTGACCCTGATCGAGGCCGCCCGGCGCGGCGGCGACGCGGCCCTGGCCGAGGCCCTGACCGCCGAGCGGGCCATCGCCCGGGGCTGAGGGTCGGCTATCCGACCCTGGACGCGGAACCCTGTTCGGCGAGCCCACGTTAGCGTTAACGTAGCGTGCGTACTTCCCCTTGCCGGAGAACCACACCTTGCCCCTGACGACGATCTTCCGCGTGTTCGCGGCCATCCTCGCCCTGTTCGGAATGCTCAACTTCATCCTGCTGGTGCTGGCCGACCCGATCGGCCGCTTCTCGCCGGTCGCGCTGGGCGCCACCACCAGCCTGACCGACGCCATCCTGCTGTTCGGCGTCGGGGCCGGCGTCTGGGTGCTGGGGCAGGGGACCGGGCACAAGGCGCATCACTAGCCCGTCAAAAACCTCCGTCTGATCAATGGGTTGGTGAATATGTCTAGGCTGTAGGGACGATTTAATCATTTGAGCCAGAGCATGATGCAGGCGAGCTTTACGAAGCCCATGAAGGTTTGGGCGAGCTTGTCGTAGCGGGTGGCGATGCGCCGGCAGTGCTTGATGCGGCTGAAGAAGCGCTCGATGCGGTTGCGCTCTTTATAGATGTCCTTGTCGTAGCTGTGCTTGCGCAGGCGATTGCGGCGCGGCGGCACGACCGGATCACCACCTTGCTCGATGACCTTCGCGTAGAGGGGGTGGGAGTCATAGGCCTTGTCGGCGATGAGATGCTGGGCGGCCAGTCCGTCGATCAGATCGCTGGCCGGAGCCACGTCATTCTGCTGTCCTGGGCCGAGCATCAGCCGGATCGGCAGACCCAGGGCGTCTACGCCGGCGTGGATTTTGGTGCCGAATCCGCCGCGAGAACGGCCAAGCGCCTGGGCGTCCGGGCCCCCCTTTTTCGCCGCGCTCCAGCGGCTTGGGCGTGGGCCCGAATGACCGTGGCGTCGAGCATCACCCATTCCAGGTCAGGGTCCGCCGCCACCGCCGCAAAGATCTTGTCCAGCACGCCCTTCTCGACCCACCGGTAGTATCGCTTCTTGGCTCGTTCAACGGGCCCAAAGCGCTCGGGCAGATCCTTCCACCGGGCCCCCGAACGGGCCATCCACAACAGGGCGTCGATGAACAGACGCCCGTTGCTGCGCGGGCCCCGCTTGCCCTTGCGCCCACCTGGCACAAACGGCTCGATCCGAGCCCACTGATCGTCCCGCAGAACCTCGCCTTCCAAGGCCGCCTCCAAAAAGCAGCTTTGAATCAGAACCCGGAATCCATGGGAATCCTAAATCGTCCCTACAGCCTAGACATATTCATCGCCTTTTGACGCCTTGGGGGTCAGACATCATCGGTTGCGACACGCGGTGTAGGCCGGCGTGCAACCAAACCGGACCACAAATCCCGCCGGTCGGCCTACAGGTCGGCCTACGCGCCAGCCTACGGACGCGAACGCCAGGCCAACGCAAAACCCCACGCCGCAAGGGATTCCGCCGAGCCACCGGCCTCCGGGCCGATCGCCGGACTTTTTCGTAGGTCGGAGGCCCGCGGTATAATGGACGACCGCTTCGATAGCGGTTCACTCCTCCACCCGAAGATTCCCTTGCCAGCCGCCGCGCGCGCGGCGAATGTGGTTCGACGATGACAGAAACACCGTCCGCGGGGATTCTTCCCTGCCAATCCATCGAGGATCTGGTCGCGCAAGGCGCCATCACCTCGCTTACCCCGTTCGATGCCGACCAGGTCCAGCCGGCCAGTCTCGACCTGCGCCTGGGCCTGCGGGTCTGGCGCGTGCGCGCCTCCTTCCTGCCCGGCCGCCGAAAGGTTTCCGAGCGGCTGCCCGACGTCGCCATGCATGAGCTCGACCTGACGCGCGGCGGGGCCGTGCTGGAGCGCGGCTGTGTCTACATCGCCGAAATCCAGGAAACGCTGGCCCTGCCGCCCGGCATCTCGGCGCGCGGCAATCCCAAGAGTTCTTCCGGCCGGGTCGATGTTTTCGTCCGCTTGTTGACCGACCATGGCCACGCCTTCGATGACGTGGTCGAGGGCTATCACGGCCCGCTCTACCTGGAGATCGCGCCGCAGACCTTCTCGGTCCTCGTCCGTCCGGGCACCCGCCTCAACCAGCTGCGCCTCAAGCGCGGCAAGCCGCAGATCCTTGAGACCCGCAGCGTCGGCGTCGATCTGTCGTCCGGCATGGCCGGCTTCCGCGGTCGCCGCCACGCCGGGGTCATTGACCTCGACCATGAGGACGGTCACGACCCGCGCGACTTCTGGGAGCCGCTGGAGCCGCGCAAGGGCGAGCTGCTGCTTGACCCCAATGAATTCTACATCCTGGCCTCCAAGGACGACATCGAGATCCCCGTCCTGCAGGCCGCCGAGATGACCCCCATCGACCCGGCGGTCGGCGAGTTCCGCGTCCATTATGCGGGCTTCTTCGACCCCGGCTTCGGCACCGCGGAGACCGACTCGGTCGGCTCCAAGGGCGTGCTGGAGGTGCGCAGCCACGAGACCCCCTTCCTGCTGGAAGACGGCCAGACCGTCGCCCGCCTGGTCTACGAGCCGCTCACCGCCCGCCCGACCCGCCTCTACGGCGAGGACGGCTCGCACTACCTGCGCCAGGGGCTGAAGCTGTCAAAGCACTTCAAGGTCTGGAAATAGCACCTGAAGGGGGCCGTCTTGAGAGTTTTAGAGAAAGTTGGGCATCGCGATGTTGTGGCGTCGGGCGTCGCTGTGCTTTCATCTGAAGGCACCCTTACGGTAAATATTGAAGATATAAATTACATTTTTGAAATTAATTTAAGTTCTCTTCCTCCTAGTTGCTATACCGAAATTCCTAACAGTAAGTCTCTAAAGTTCAAAATATCTGGCTCTTTGGGTATAGCTGCTCAATGGGTGTTCGACAATGTCGGGACCATCAATGGCAATCACATCTCTTTGACCTTTGTGGCGGTTTCTTACACCGGGAACGCGCACTTTCCGCCGGGTGTGGAGATTAGATATACGTTCCTGGCGCAGCCGTTCTATCTAGCGGGGGTGGTTGGATGAGCGAGGCATTCGAGAATAGTGTCCCGGCTCATATGAACGCCGGATCCACGCTTCCATTTCAAATATTTGAGACGCGTCCAGATAGTATAACCTGGCATTTCATCTTTGATCATGAGCTGGATAAGTTGGTAAATATATCCAGACCCATTGCACTTGGGCTGTCGACGATGTTGCTGGGCGCGTTTTTGGGATTGCTGCCCTCGATCGCTGATGCGGTGCATCTTGCGGTAGTTCACAAGCCGGTGGGGCTCTTCAGCCTATTTTTGGTGGCAGTTGGAGTTGGATGTTTAGCGGGAGGAGGATTTTGCGGGTTCTTTGCGTTGCAGGGCCAGAGCGATGCAAATGCATTGAGAGATCTTATCAAGTCTCGCAATCTGCGCGCTGTCAACGAACCTCAAGGTCGCGGCTAGGAGTTGGGTTAGTCAGGTGAACTGGACGTAATGTCTAGGACGCTTGACACGCTCTTGGCCGAATGAGACAAGCACCCTTGTCATAACGACAAGGGTGGATGACATGGACAAGACAACGACCGGCCAAGGCCGCGCCGCACGCAGCCGCAATCAGCTGTTCCTCGCCTTCGCCGGGGCCGCCGCCGGTCTGGTTCTGGCCTTCGCCTCCCTGCGGATGGAAACCAGCGTGATCACCGCGATCATGGCCGTTGTCGGCTTCGTGGTCTCGGTCGCCTCAATGCAGGCCAGCCTGCGCTGGTGGAAGGAAGCCGACGAGGCGGTCAAGGAGGCCCACAAGACCGGCTGGTATTGGGGCGGCTCGGGCGGCCTGGCCGTCGCCGGCGGTCTGCTCGGGCTGCTGTTCGCCATCGAGCCGGACTTCTCGCTCCGGCAGTTCGCCCTGTTTCCCGGTGACGCGGGCCTGATGGCCACCGGCCTGCTGATCCCCGTCGTCCTCGCCTTCGTCGGCTACACCATCGCCTGGGCGGCGTGGTGGCTGCGTAATCGCTAGAAGGAGCGTTCCCGATGACGTCCCGCGCCATGAGCCCCGCCGTCCGCCGCTACATGAAACGCTTCATTCCAAGCATGCTGCTCTATGTGGCCGTGCTGGTCGGCTCGCTCTTCGCCATCAAGCGATTGCACCCGGAGGGGCCGCTGCTCTGGGCCCTGGCCGTGGCGCCCGCGCTGCCGATCCTGGTGGTGATCTGGGTCATGGGCCGATACCTGATCGAGGAAACCGACGAGTTCCTTCAGGCGATGGCGGTGCAGGCCATGCTCTGGGGCATCGGCATCACCCTGGCGGTGGCGACGGTCTGGGGCTTCCTGGAAAACGCCGATCTGGTGCCGCACCTCTCCAGCTTCCTGATGTTCCCGCTGTTCTGCGGGGCCATGGGCCTGTCGCAGCCCTTCATCTGGAGACGTTACCGGTGAAGAACCGCCTGAAAGTCCTGCGCGCCGAGCGCGACTGGAGCCAGGCTGACCTCGCCGACCGGCTGGAGGTCTCGCGCCAGACCATCAACGCCATCGAGACCGGCAAGTACGATCCCAGCCTGCCGCTGGCCTTCAAGATCGGCCGCCTCTTCGAGCAACCCATCGAAACCATCTTCGACGACGGAGCGTCACAATGACCTCTTCCACCGCGTCCACCCGCCGCCTGACCGTGCGGAGCATCCTGGTCTGCCTGGGCCTCATCTTCGGCGGAGCCCTGGGGTTCGGCGTCGGCAAGCTCATGAAGTCCGGCGTCATCGATGTCTCGTCGATGAGCTGGTCCGACGAAGCCGCCGGGGTGATCGCCGTCGCCCTGATGGCGCTCGGCCTGATCATCGGCCTCGTCAGCCTCAATCGCCGCGCCGCCGGCCGGATGATGGATCCCGAAGGCGAACGGCCGGCGACGGTCGGTCAGGCCTCCTTCTATCGGCAGCAGGGACTGGTGCTCTTCCTGGCCGGCGCGATGATGGCCGCGCCGGTTGTCGCCGTGGCGGTATTCGACCCGTTGCCGTTCCCGATCGCCTCGGCGGTCATGCTGGCCGTCGTCGCCGCCTTTTTGGCCCAGACGGCCTACAACCTGCTGGTCTGGCGCCGGGCCGACGAGCTGATGCGCCAGACCATCTCCCAGACCGGCGCCGTCTGCTTCTGGGTCCTGCAGGGCCTGCTGTTCCTCTGGGCGGCGGCGGAGAAGCTCAACCTCGCGCCCGCCCTGTCGGCCTGGGACATGATGACCATCATGATGGGCTTCTACCTGATCGTTTCCTCGGCGATGTCGATGCGCCGCGGCCTTGCCTGACCTTTTGACACCTCCCCGTAGGATTTCCCCGCCATGCTGCTCAAGACCATGCGCCTGCTCACCGTCATCCTGGCCTTCCTGGCCCCCGGTTTGGCCCATGCCGCCCAGCCGACCCGCTTCACTGTCGAGGTGCGCGGCAAGGGGCCGGATGTCATCCTGATCCCCGGGCTGGCCTCAAGCCGCGCTGTCTGGGAGCCGACAGCAAAGGCTCTCGAGGGACGCTATAGGCTGCACATCGTTCAGGTGAACGGCTTTGCCGGCAGTCCGGCCGGGGCCAACGCCCAGGGGCCGATTGTCGATGGCATGGTCGAGGAACTGGCGGCCTATGTCGCGGACAACAAGCTCGACCGTCCGGCCGTCATCGGCCATTCGATGGGCGGCTTCACCGGCCTGGCTCTGGCTCGCCGCCATCCCGAAAGCCTCGGCCGGCTGATGGTCGTCGACGCCTTTCCCTTCTTCAGCATCCTGATCCAGGCCAAGGACGCCGCCGCCGCTGAGCCGGTCGCGGCCCGGACCCGCGCCAACTTCGCGACCCTGAGCGACGAGGATCTGCTGAAGGTCCAGACCCGCACCATGAAGACGCTGGTCAAGAATGAGCAGGGCCAGAAGGACGCCGTCGCCTGGTCGATGGCCAGCGACCGCCAGGTGGTCGGCCAGGTGACCTATGAGGTGATGACCTCGGACCTGCGCGGCGAACTGGCCGCCATCACCACCCCGGTCACCGTGCTCTACGCCAAGGACGCCAGCATGGGGTTCGTCGGCGCCATCATCGGCGGCGTCTACAAGGACAACTACGCCGCCCTGAAGGGGGTCAAGGTCATCGAGATCGACAATTCCCTGCACTTCATCATGCTCGATCAACCCGAGGCTTTCCTCGGCGAAGTCGAGACCTTCCTGAAATAACTTCACACCCCAGACAGAGTGGAAAGCTTCATGTTCAAGCCCCTGCGGACCGCAAAGGTCCTGGCCGTCAGCGCCGTCGCCCTGCTCGGCATCGCCTGTTCCAGCGCCACGGCCGCGCCCCCCGTCGTCGCCGCCCCGCCGCAGGCTCCTGGCCCCGCCATGTGGGTCATCCGCGACGCGGATTCGACCATCTACCTGTTCGGCACCGTCCATCTGCTGCGGCCGGAAACCAAGTGGCGGACGCCGAAGTTCGAGGCGGCGCTCGCCTCGGCCGACGAGCTGTGGTTCGAGATCACCGACGGCGACGACGCCGCCAACATGCAGTCGCTGGTCATGAGCCTGGGCGTCGACCAGGCCAACCCGCTGTCCAAGAAGCTGACGCCCGAACAGTTCGCCCGCCTCAAGGGCGCCTCCGAGAAGGTCGGTCTCCCGATCGCCGGCGTCGAGATGATGAAGCCCTGGCTGGCGGCCGTCACCCTGTCGGTGCTGACCATGGTGAAGTCCGGCTTCGATCCCAATTCGGGCGTCGACAGCATCATCAAGAAGGGCGGCGAGGAGGCCAAGAAGCCTCTCAAGGCCTTCGAGACCTCCGAACAGCAGCTGCGGTTCTTCGACAGCCTGCCGGTCGAGATGCAGGTCGAGTTCCTGATGAGCAGCATCGACGAGCTGGACGAGAGCGCCGACATGCTTGACGGCCTGGTCAAGCATTGGGCGGTCGGCGACATCGCCGCCCTGGAGACCGACCTGGTCTCCGACATGAAGGGCGAGTACCCGGACCTCTACAAGGTCCTGCTGGTCGACCGGAACGCCGCCTGGGCCAAGGTTCTGGCCGAGCGCCTGAAGGGCAGCGGCGTCAGCTTTGTCTCGGTCGGCTCGGCCCACCTGATCGGCAATGACAGCGTGCAGACCTTCCTGGCCAAGGAAGGCGTCAAGGCGGAGCGCTACTAGGCGGTCAGCAGGGCCGTCAGCGGTTCGGGATGTGAGTAATAGGGGAACAGTCCGGCGCCGGGCAGTTCCCCGAAGCTCACGCCGGGCAGGTGACCGTAGACATCCTGGAGGCCGGGCATCGGCATCTCCGGAAACTCGATGACCCGCCAGCTGGCGCCGCCGACGACCTGTGGCGGCGTCCAGCCGCGGGCGAACAGGACCTGTTCGACGGCGAAGCCGCGGATGGTCCGCGCCGACATCGCCTGGCAATCGCGGATCACGCTGGTCAGCACCGTCGGTTCCTCGACGATCAGCCGGTCGGCCTCGATCGTCTGGGACGAGCGCAGGACGGTCTCGCGCAGCAGGCTGGTGCTGTTCTGGCGGCGCATCAACTCGGCGATCAGGCCGATGAGGTCGGGCTGGGAATAGAACAGCCGCTTCACCGCCCCCGTGACCGTATTGACCGCCCGCACATGGTCGGCGCCCGAGGCGTTGGGCCGCAGCAGCACCCCGTCCAGCACCTTGTCGGGATAGCGGGCGGCGAAGGCCAGGGCGGCGGCGGTGGCGTCATCGCGGGCCGCGATGCGAACCTGGCCAAGGCGCAGGGCGCCCAGAATATCGGCCATGTCGTCGGCGCAGGTGGTCAGATAGTCGCCCCGGTTCAGCTCGGTCAGGCCAAATCCCGGCCGCTGCGGCACGATCGGCCGCCAGCCCCTGGCATGCATCATCGCCACGAACGTCGGCGGCAGAGTGCGCCCGGTAATCGAGCCGTGCAGGATCAGGATCGGCCGCGACCCGCGCGGCCCATAGTCCCAGAAGGCGACCTGGCGCTCATCCCGGGTCTGGATGACCCGCAGCCGGCCCGACAGGCTCTCCGGCTGCAGCGCCGTCTCGGCCCCGTGGGTCATGGTCACCAGGGCGCCGGCCTCGGTGACGATGCGCACCAGGTCCCGGGCCCGGCCGACGCCGGCCTTGGCGTAGAGCGCCTTCAACTGGCCGCGGATCGTCGCCTCGCGCACGCCCAGCCTGGCGGCGATCTCGGGCGCGCTCAGCCCTTCGGCCGTCAGCGCCCCGACCCGCGCCTCGGCTGGCGTTGCGCCCAGCACCTTGGCCATCAGCGGCTTGAGGTCCGGCTCCAGGAAGATGTCGCCGCACATCAGGGTCATCAGCCGGCGGACGATGTCGCTGGTCCGCTTGACCCCGAGCCGCTTCTTGATCTTGCCCAGCGCCTCACGCGCCGTCTCGTAGCCGACCCCAATCCGTTCGGCGGCCACCTGCACCGTCGGCGCATCCAGCATCGCCTCGGCCAGCCGCGACTCCAGCGGCGTCAGCCCCAGCATGCCCGCCGCCTCCAGGGCGAGCGACTTGTCCCGCGAGGGGGCGAAGCAGATCAGCACGATGCGCTTGGCGCCGGCCAGGGCGATGTCCCGCACCTCGGCCGGCGCCGGCCAGTTGGCGATCGCCTCGGGTCCGGCGGCGCAGACGGCCATGGCGGCGCCCTCCACGCCATCGACCAGTCCCGACGCCTGACCCTGCCGGGCGGCCTGATGCGCCAGTCGGCGAAGGGCCGGATTGTCCCCGGGGGCGCCGAGCCAGTCCCGGAACCGACTGTCCGCGTAATGGCAACGATGATCCAACCCGACCACGGCCATGCCAAAGCCGGCCCGCGGCGCCAGGCTGGTAAAGGCGGAAGCGTTGACCACCGCCGCCATCTGCAGCGCCTCGGCGAGGGCTTCCGGATCGCGGTCGGCTGTGGTGTGCAACAGCTGCCAACTGTCGATCGTGGCCCTGCTGACGTCACCGGTGGCGTACCGGTCGAGCAGGCCGGGCGCGGTCTCTACGCTGTCAAACACGACTCTAGGCTTCCCGACAGGTCCCTCGGGCCTATGCCTAACATGGGTACTCGATATCAGGCCACTGTTTCGCGCAGGTAGATCGACCGCTTGGGGCTGGTCATCACCCGCTGCAGCATGGGCTCGAAGGCCTCCAGCGGCATCGACTCGAAGTTCGGATCGAAGGCTTCCTGGTCGAACAGGTGGCAGAACTGGGCGGTGTATTCGAAGTCCGGATGACCGCGGTACTGATCGCGCATGTTCCGGTCCAGGCCCAGGTGATGGAAGAAGTAATAGCCTTGGAAAATCGCGTGGTTGGCGACCATCCAGTGGTTCCGCTCGGAGACGAACGGCTGGACGATGGCGGCGGCGACGTCGGCGTGATTGCGCGGGCCCAGGGTGTCGCCGATGTCGTGGAGGAGGGCGCAGACGACGTATTCCTCGTCCATGCCGGCCTGATGGGCGCGGGTGGCCGTCTGCAGGCTGTGCTCCAGGCGGTCGATGGCGAAGCCGCCGCAGTCGCCCTTGAGCAGGTTGAGGTGGGCGATCAGCCGGTCCGGCAGGCCGCGCCCGAACTCGGCGGCGGCCTTGGAGATGTTCAACCAGTCCTCCTGGGTGCCATCGACCATGGCGTGGAACTTGGCCTGCGCTTCGTGCCCGTGCTCGCCGTCAGCCATCGTCTGTCCTCCCAAACACATGTTTGAGCCATGGTGCGGGAGGGGAGAGCGGGCGTCAATCTCGCTGGTGTGCCGCCTTTGTTGTCCGTGCGTTCCTGTAGTCCTTCCAGGCAAGCGCGCCGCCGACCACGGCGCCAACCATTGCGCCGCCGCCAAAGAGAAAGGCCGCCAGTCCTGTGGCGAAAGACATCAGCGTTGCACAGTCGAGCGCCGGCTGCGGCTCGCAGACGGTGGCGACTTCGGCCAGATAGAAGCCGGCAACCGAAAAGACCGGCGCGAACACCAGGGGAAGGGTGATCGCCAACAAACCCTTGAAAGCCGGCACAAAGCGAACGGCGGCCCAGCTCAGGGCGCTGGTCAGCAGGAAACAGGCGGCGAAGGCCAGCAAGGCGATGATGGCGTCGCTCCTAGTCGAGTGTCCGGAGGTACTTAGCGCTGGTCTCGACGCTCGGCCAATAGGGCTTGGGCGGAACGTCATGCTCGACGAAGAAATGCTCCACCCCGGCGGCGCGGCCGGCGGCGATGATGGCCGGGAAGTCGAGCGTGCCGGCGCCGACGTCGGTCATGGCGCCGTCAGGCAGGGCGTCCTTGAGGTGAAGAAGCTTCACCCGGCCGGCCAACCTGTCAATCATCGCCACGGGGTCTTCGCCGCCGGTCTTCAGCCAGTAGACATCGAGTTCGAAGAAGACGAGGTCCGGATCGGCCGTCAGCAGGATGTCGAAGGGCCGGGTTCCCTTCGAGGTGTCGAACTCGAAGTGGTGGTGGTGGTAGCAGGTGGTGAAGCCCTCGCCGGCCGCTCGCCGGGCGAAGGTTTCGATCTGGCCGACGACAGAGGGCCAGTCAGCGGTGTTCGGATCGACGAAGGGCATGACGATGAAGCGGCAGCCCAGGGTCTTTGCCACCTCCAACACCCGCTCGGGACGGTCGGTCATGTCGGCGAGACCGATATGGACCGACGGGCAGTCGAGGGCGATCTCGCTCATCCGGGCGGCCAGCGGGACGAAGTCCATCTCCAGCGGCGCGGCGAACTCCACCTCGTCGTAGCTTGTCGCCTTGATGCGCTCCAGCGTGCCGATCGGGTCTTCGGCGAAGGGCTTGCGCAGGGTGTAGAGCTGGAGACCGACGGGTTTCATCACAGGGCTCCTTGTTCGAGCAGGTCGGCGGCGTGGTTGGCCGTGCGGGCCGACAGCGCCATGTAGGTGAGCGAGGGGTTCATAGAGGCGCTGGAGGCCATCACCGCGCCGTCCGAGCAGAACAGGTTCGGCACGTCGTGCGCCTGGCCCCAGCCGTTGAAGACGGAGGTTCCGGGATCGCGGCCCATGCGGGCGGTGCCCATCTCGTGGATGCGGTCGCCTGGCGGGGTCAGGTAGGCTCCGGCCTCCTGCCAAGGCGTGATGTCGGTACAGCCGGCGGCGGCCAGCATGGCGGCGGAGTCGCGGGCCGCGTCCATCATCATGGCGTACTCGTTGGCCCCGTGCTCGCAGTCGATGACCGGCAGCGGGATGCCCCAGCTGTCCACCCGCGAGGGGGTCAGGGTGACCCGGTTGCCCGGGTTGGGCAGCACCTCGCCGAACGGGCCCAGATGCATGATCCAGACCTTCTTCGGCCGGCCTGACGCGTCGAGCTCGCCACCCTCGCGCCGCACCTTGCGGGCCCCGCCCTGGATGCCGAAGCCGCGCAGATAGGGCTTTTCCTCCTCGGTGATATTGCCATAGCGGGGGATGTAGATGCCGGTCGGCCGGTCGTTCTGCCAGGGCTGATCCTCGCAGCCGTGGAATGTGCCGACCACCTGCCCGCAGCTGACATGGTCCATCAGGTTGCGGCCGACCTGGTCGCTGCCGTTGGCCAGGCCGCGCGGGAAGGCGTCGGACCGGGAGTTCAAGAGCAGGGCGGCGGTGTTGATCGCCGAGGCGTTGAGGAAGACCAGCCGCGCCTCGTAGGTGACGCCCTGTCTGGTCAGCCGGTTGATCGCCCGCACGCCGGTGGCGCGTTTGGTCACCGGATCACAGGTCACGCTCTCGACGATGGCGTCGGTGACGATGGTCAGGTTGCCGGTCGCCCGGGCCGCCGGCAGGGTGGCGGCCAGCGAGGAGAAGTAGCTGCCGATCTGACAGCCGTGGTGGCATTTGACGTGCTGCTCACACTTCTTGCGGCCCACGTCCATCTGCGCCTTGGCGACCCGGCTGAGGTTGGCCGTGCGGCCCATGATCATCCGGCGGGTGGGGAAGGCGTCCTCGATCCGCGCCTTCACGGCCTCCTCGACGCAGTTGAACGGGAAGGGGGGCAGAAAGTCGCCGTCCGGCAACTGCGGAATTTCGTCGTAATTGCCGCTGACCCCGGCGAAGGCCTCGACATGATCGTACCAGGGCTCCAGATCCTCGTAGCGGATCGGCCAGTCGACGCCGTGGCCATCCGCCAGATTGGATTCGAAATCCTGCGGCGCCCAGCGATAGGACTGCCGGGCCCAGGTCAGGGAGCGGCCGCCGAGGTGATAGCCGCGGATCCAGCGGTAAGGCTTTCCGGGAACGGTCTCGTAGGGATAGTCGTGGTCGCTGGCCCAGAACTTCCGGTTGGAATTGAACAGGGCGTAGGAAACCCCCTCGTAGTAGGGGTAGTGCAGCGCCTTGTCCTCGTCGGACACCTGGTCCTCGTCGGGCCGCAGCCGCAGGGCGGTGTCCTTGCTGTAGTCGGGCCCGCCGTGCTCGATATCCGGCCCGCGTTCCAGCATCAGCACCTTGAGGCCGCGCTCGCACAGCTCCTTGGCGATCCAGCCGCCGCTGATCCCCGACCCCACGACAATCGCGTCGAACGCCATCGCATCCCCCTCAGGCCTGGTTGAACAGGTCTATCGCCTGCTTGAGCGCGGTGATCGGTTCGCCGCGCGGAATGAACTCGTGACCGACCCAGCGGTCGTAGCCCTGATGTTTCAGCATCCCGGCCACGCCGCGCCAGTTGATCTCCTGCCGGTCGTCCAGGTCGCGCCGGCCGGGCGCGCCGGCGGTGTGGATGTGGCCGATGATGTCGAGGTTGGCCTTGATGGTGCGGGAGAGGTCTCCCTCCATCAGCTGCATATGATAGCCGTCGTAGAGCAGCTTGAGAGCCTGCGAGCCGACCCCGCGCGCCACGGCGGCGCCGAAGGCGGTGCGGTCGCACTGCTGGCCGGGATGATCGACCTTGCTGTTGAGCAGCTCCATCAGCAGCTGCACCCCGGCGCTCTGCGCATGTGCGACCACCGGCGCGAGGCCCTCGACGCAGGCGGCGATGGCCCGGTCGTCACCGCCGTCGCCGATGCGGTTGCCGGCGAAGACGATGACCTGCTCGCAGCCGCCCTTGGCGGCGGCATCGATGTTCCGGCGCACTTCGCTCTGCAGGGCAGGGTGGCGAGACGGGTCGTTGAAGCCTTCCTCCAGCTTGTGGCCGGTCAGGGTGACGACCGACAGGCCGAGGTCCCGCGCCACGGGCCAGAGGTCCTCCGGCAGCATCTCGACGCCCTTGGCGCCGGCCGCCGCCGCTTGCGCCAGGAAGGCGGCGGGGTCGATCTCACGGCCCATGGTGAAGGACCACCAGGCAAAGCTCTGCCGCATCACTTCGCCCCTTCGTTCAGCGCGATCCAACGCCCGTCGCCGGCCGCACTGGCCACCGCCGCCTCGATGAAGCGCAGGCCATCGACGCCATCGCTGATGCCCGGCAGCATCGGAGCGGAGCCGCCGCCGATCAGGTCGGCCGCATCGGCGTAGATCTGGGCGAAGCCTTCGAGGTAACCCTCGGGATGTCCGGCCGGGATGCGCGTCGCCGCCTGGGCCGCCGGTGACAGGCCCGGCCCGCCGCGACGGAGAAGTTGAGGCGCCTCGCCGAGCCGCGCGTAGCGCAGCAGGTCCGGTTCCTCCTGGGCCCATTCCAGCGCCGCCTTCTCGCCGTAGAGGCGCAGGCGCAGGCCGTTGGCGACCCCGATGGCGACCTGGCTGGCCCACAGCTGGCCCCGTGCGCCGCTGGCCCAGCGCAGGCGGATCTGCACGTCGTCGTCGAGGCGCCGGCCGGGCACGAACCGCGAGGTCTCGGCGCTGACCGCCTGCGCCGTCTCGCCGGTGACGAAGCTGGCCAGGTGATAGGCATGGGTGGCGATGTCGCCCAGGGCGCCGCCGGCCCCGGCCCGGGCCGGATCGCCGCGCCAGTCAGCCTGCTTGTTGCCCGACTGATCGGTCGCCAGCCAGTCCTGGGCGTATTCCGCCTGCACTACGCGGATCGCACCCAGCATGCCCTCGGCGACCATCGCCCGCATCTGCCGGACCATGGCGTAGCCGCTGTAGTTGTGGGTCAGCACGAAGGGCGCGCCGGCCCGTTCCACGGCCTCGGCGAGGTCCAGCGCGTCGGCCAGAGACGTGGTCAGCGGCTTGTCGCAGATCACCGCGATGCCGGCCTCGAGGAAGGCCTTGGCCGGCCCGTGATGCAGATGATTGGGGGTGACGATGGCGACCGCGTCGATCCGGTCGGCGCGCGCCGCCTCCGCCCGCGCCATCGCCTGCCAGTCGCCGTAGCAGCGGTCGTCCGCCAATCCCAGCGACCGGCCAAACGCCTGTGACCGCACCGGGTCACTACTGAAGGCTCCGCTGATCAGGTCCCAACGGCCGTCCAGTCGGGCGGCCATGCGGTGTACGCCGCCGATGAAGGCGCCGTCGCCGCCGCCGACCATGCCCAGCTTCAGCCGCCTAGCGGTCAAGGCCCAGCATCCTGCGGTTGGCCGCCTGGTCGACGCCGGTGGCCAGGAAGTCGTCGAAGCTCTTGCCGGTGGCCTTGATGATGTGGTCGCGGATAAAGGGCGCGCCTTCGCGGGCCCCGTCGACCGGGTCCTTCAGGGCGCACTCCCATTCCAGCACCGCCCAGCCCTGGTAGCCGTATTGGGCGAACTTCGAGAAGATGGCCTTGAAGTCGATCTGGCCGTCGCCGAGCGAGCGGAAGCGGCCGGCCCGTTCCTTCCAGGGCGCGTAGCCGCTGTAGACGCCCTGCCGCCCGGTCGGCCGGAACTCGGCGTCCTTGACGTGAAACATCCTGATGCGGTCGTGGTAGAGGTCGATGTACTCGAGATAGTCCAGCTGCTGCAGCATGAAGTGGCTGGGGTCGTAGAGCAGGCAGGCGCGGGGATGGTGGTCCACGCGATCCCAGAACATCTCCACCGTCGTCCCGTCGAACAGATCCTCGCTGGGGTGCACCTCGTAGCAGAGATCGACCCCGACCTCCTCGAAGGCGTCGAGGATCGGCCGCCAGCGCCGCCCCAGCTCGTCGAAGGCTTCCTCGATCAGGCCGGCGGGCCGCTGCGGATAGGGGTAGAAATAGGGCCAGGCCAGCGAGCCGGAGAAGGTGACATGGGCGTCGAGGCCCAGCCGTCGCGAAGCCCTGGCGCCGAGTAGAACCTGCTCGACGGCCCAGGCCTGACGGGCCTTCGGGTTGCCCCGCACCTCGCGGGGCACGCCGCCGTCGAACATCTCGTCATAGGCCGGGTGAACGGCGACCAGCTGGCCCTGGCTGTGGGTCGAGAGTTCGGAGACCTCGACGCCGGCGTCGGCCAGAATGCCCTTGACCTCGTCGCAATAGGCGTCGCTCTCGGCCGCCAGCTTCAGGTCGAACAGGCGACGGTCCCAGGTGGGAATCTGCACGCCCTTGTAGCCCAGGCTCCCGGCCCATTCGGCGATCGACTTCAGGCTGTTGAACGGCGCTTCATCCGAAGCGAACTGCGCCAGGAAAATGGCCGGTCCCTTCACGTATCCTCCCGATGTCGTCTGTTCTCGTTGTTGCGCACAGCACACGACGCTTCGGTCCGGCCCGCAAGGGCTGAACGGCGTCGGGGCCTGCGAATTGTCGGGGAAATTGGAGCGGCCGGGGGGAATCGAACCCCCGACATTCAGCTTGGGAAGCTGACGTTCTACCTCTGAACTACGGCCGCATCGCCCGGCTGGGCCGGGGCCGCGCAACATAGCCAATTCGCTTAGCGCGGCAAGCCACTTCGCGACGCGGGCCGGCGGTGGTTGAATAAGGCATGAGCGGGCGGTTGCGAGCTTGGGCGGGACGGATGGCTGCGGGGGCGCTGGTGCTCGCCATCGCCTCGGCCGCGCCAATCAACGAGGGGGATGTTCTGCTCATCTCCCGTCCGTTGACGGCGCCGCCCTTCCATTTGCCTGATGAGCGGGAGTTGCTGGAACAACGCCTGCGGGCTCTGGCGATGCAGTTTCCGGGCGATGTCGGTATCGCCGTGCGGCGGCTGGACGCCGACTGGACGGTCAGCATCAATGGCGACAAGCCGATGCCGCAACAGAGCGTCAGCAAGCTGTGGGTGTCGATGGCCATCCTGGCGGCGGCGGACCGGGGCGAGCTTTCCCTCGACGAGCAGGTCACCATCCGCAAGGAGGACCTCAGCATCTTCCACCAGCCGATCCGCAGGTTTGTCGGCGAGTCGGGCTACAGCGCCTCGCTGCGCAGCCTGATGGAAGGGGCGCTGCAGCAGAGCGACAACGCCGCCAACGACGCGCTCGTCAAGCGGCTGGGCGGGCCGTTCGCGGTGCAGGTGGCCATTGTCGGCCGCAACCTCGACGGCATCCGCTACGGGCCCGGTGAGCGGGCGATGCAAACGGCGGCGGCGGGCCTGAGCTGGAAGCCGGCGTACAGTTTCGACCGCACCTTCTGGGAAGAGCGGGAGGCGCTTCCCGCCGCCAGGCGCAAGGCGGCGCTGGACGCCTATCTGGCCGATCCGCCGGACGCGGCGACGCCGGTGGGGATCGTCGAGGCGCTCAGTCGTTTGCGGCGCGGCGAGCTGTTGTCGGCCAAATCGACGACCCAAATGCTGGGGGTGATGGAAGGCAGCATCACCGGCGGCGGACGGCTTCGGGCCGGGCTCCCGGCCGGGTGGAAGGTCGCTCACAAGACCGGGACCGGCCAGGTGATGGGTTCGCTGGCGACCGGCTACAACGATGTCGGCCTGATCACCGCGCCGGATGGGCGGGTCTATGCCGTGGCGGTGATGGTCGGGGCGACGCGGCAGCCTCTGAAGGCGCGACAGGCCTTCATGGTCGCTGTGGCGCGGGCGGTCGCGGGCGAGGACCCGGGGGCGGCGCCCGACGGGACCGCCGAGACTGAAGCCGACTAGCCGGTCAGCCGCTGGGAGAGCGGGATGACGAGGGTGCAGGCCAGGCCCTGGGGCAGGTGTTCGACCTGAACCTGGCCGCCGAACTCGTGCTGGACGCTGGCGGTGATCAGCCGCGAGCCGAAGCCGTCTCGGCCGGGGGCGGTGACTTCCGGGCCGCCGCGCTCGCGCCAGATCAGGGTCAGGCTGCGGTCGCCATCGACGGTCCACAATACCTCGACGAGGCCCTCCGGCGCCGACAGGGCGCCGTACTTGACGGCGTTGGTGGCCATCTCATGCAGGATCATGCTCATGGTCACCGCCGAGTTCGGCGTCAGGCTGAGCGGGGGTCCGCTGAACCGCGCCCGTTCGCCGTAGGGGCCAAGGGTGCGCGCCACGACCTCGGAGAGATCAGCATTGAGCCAGGTGCGCTCAGTCAGCAGGTCATGGGCCCGCGACAAGGCGACCAGTCGCTCGGTGAAGGTCTCCAGCGCCGCCGGCTCGGAGCCGCTGAAGCTCTGGCGGGCGAGGGACTGGATCATGGCCAGGGTGTTCTTCACCCGGTGGTTCAGCTCGTTGATCATCACCTCCTGGCGGGCGGCGGCGGCGGTCTGCTCCTCCTCCCGCACCCGCAGGGCCAGCGAGGCCTGATGCAGGGCCTCGCGCACCTGGGCCGTCTCGGTCAGGTCGTCGGGACGGGTCTCGACGATGCGGTTTTCGGCGATCAGGGCGGCATCGGCGGCCAAACTGCGCACCTGCCGGGAAATCTGGACCGAGAATCCGATGGCCAGCAGCACGCCCAGGATCAGCAGGAGGCCCGTGGCCGCCGACAGACCGATGACTGACTGGGTGACGGCGGCATAGACCTCCGTGCGCGGCACCCCGACCACGAAGGTCCAGCCATAGTTGGGCGACCGGCTGAAGCCGGACAACGTCGGAACGCCGGTGAGGGTGTGACTCAGGACGACGCCTTCCGGCGACTTGGCCAGTCCCGCGCGCAGATCCTTGGTGGCCTTGCGTCCACGCAGCCGTTCACCATCCACCGACCGGGCGATCAGGCTGTGTTCACGATCGAGGATCGCCCCGGTCCAGGTCCTGGGCAGACGCTGGGAGCGAAAGATGCTCTCGAAGGCCGCGGGCTCCTGGACCAGGGACAGGCCATACAGCCTGCCCTTGATCACCACCGGCATGTTGATGGCGACGACCGGCCCGGGCACCATCTGGCTTGGAACCAGGTTGGAAACCGTGGTGCGGCCGTCGTTCAAGGCCTCCCAGGCGGCCGCGCTTCGATTGGGGCGCGGCAGGGGCGCGCCGGGCGCCGCGCGGGTGTTGATAATCTGACGCTGCTGCTCGGCGAGCAGAATCCAGGCGCTACCGTGCTTGACCGTCTCACGGGCCTGGCGCTCGAAGGCGGCCAGATCGCCGTCCTGCAGGGCGGGAGACAGGGCGAGGGTCTCCAAGGTGGCGACTCCCTGCGAGATCTGGCGGTCGGTGGCGACGGCCAGGGCGCGGGTGGTGGCGACCAGCTGTTGTTCGTAGCGGGCCTGGCTCTCGCGGAAGGCGTTGACGGTCAGCAGGACCATCAGGATCACCGCCGGGATGACCAGGCTCAGCGCCATCATGACCAGCCGGCTGCGCACACTGGGCCCGATGGCTTTGCGCAAGGCTGGAACGATGGATCGGGGAGATTGCAAAGCGTACGCCCGTGCGGTGTGCGACAGGATGTCGCTCACCACGGCGATATGGGTCAAGTGAATTGGAAAGCTAGTCGCTCGGGAACCGGCTGGCGAAGCGGCCGTCCTGGGCCAGGTTGCCGAACTTGGTCAGGTCCGAGTTGAAGTGCAGCTTCACCGTGCCGATAGGGCCGTGACGCTGTTTGCCGATGATCACCTCGGCGACGTTCTGAATCTCATCGAGCCGCTCCTGCCATTCCAGGTGCTTGGCCTGGTCCTTGGTGTTGTCGGGCTCGGCGCGGCCCAGGTAGTAGGCCTCGCGATAGACGAACATGACCATGTCGGCGTCCTGCTCGATCGAGCCCGACTCGCGAAGGTCGGAGAGCTGAGGCCGCTTGTCCTCGCGGTTCTCGACCTGACGGCTGAGCTGCGACAGCGCGATGACAGGAACGGCGAGTTCCTTGGCCAGGGCCTTGAGGCCCTGGGTGATCATGCTGACTTCCTGCACCCGGTTGTCGCTCTTGCCCTCGCCGCCGGTCAGCAGCTGCAGGTAGTCGACGACGATCAGATCGAGCCCGACCGAACGCTTGAGGCGGCGCGAGCGGGCCACCAGCTTGGCGATGGGCAGGCCGCCGGTGGCGTCGATGTAGAGCGGCGCTTCCTGGATCTCCATGGCCGCGTCGCGGACCCGGCCGAACTCCGAGGCATCGATCTCGCCCTTGCGGAGGCGGTCGCCGGAGACGCCCGAGGCGTCGGCGAGCAGACGCAGGGCCAGCTGCTCGGCGCTCATTTCGAGGGAGAAGAAGGCGACGACGCCGCCGCTGACTGTCTTCTTGCTGCCGTCGGGCTGCGGCTCCCAGGCGTAGGCCTTGGCGACGTTGAAGGCGATGTTGGTGGCCAGCGCCGTCTTGCCCATCGAGGGGCGGCCGGCGAGGATCAGAAGGTCGGAGGGGTGCAGGCCGCCCATCTTCTGGTCGAGGTCCTTCAGACCCGTGGAAATGCCGGCCAGGCCGCCGTCGCGGCTATAGGCCTCGGCGGCCATCTCGACGGCGCCGCGCAGGGCGTCGGCGAAGCCGATGAAGCCGGTCGAGGCGGTGCCGGATTCGGCCAGGTTATAGAGCTTCTGTTCGGCCGCCTCGATCTGGTCGCGGCTCTCGCGTTCGGCGTCCGGGGTGGCGGCATCGACGGCGATCTCGCCCCCGATGCGGATCAGCTCGCGTCGGATGGCCAGTTCATAGACCACCCGCGCATAGTCGCCGACGTTGGCGGCCGGCGGGGCGCGGTCGACGAGGTCGGCCAGGTAGCGCAGGCCGCCCAGTTCCTGGAAGGCCGGGTCGTTGCGGAACTCGTCGGCCAGCAGGATCGGCTCGGCCAGCTGGCCCTTGCGGATGTGGTTTTCCATCGCGCTGAACAGGCGCTGGTGGAAGGGTTCGAAGAAGTGGCTGCCGCCCAGCTTGTCGCTGAGCCGTTCATAGGCGGCGTTGTCGTAGAGCAGGACCCCGAGCAGCGCCTGTTCAGCCTCGATGTTGGAGGGCATGTGCTGCGGCGCCGGGTCGGACGGGACCGGACGGAGATCAAGAGCAGGGACGATGGCCATGTGTTAACCGATACCGAAAGCTGGCGGTGCACGGACCGGCCAGGATCCCGATGAACGGGGACACTTTCGGCCAATCTGTGGATATCCGGAAGAGCCTCGCGAGAAGGTGTTCCGGCAAAAAAGAGACGGCGCGGAGGTTGCCCTCCGCGCCGTCAATTTTCGTCAGTCAGTAGAGGGACTTAGGCGTCTTCGCCAAAGCGCTCTTGCTGGCCGGCGCCGCCTTCGAGAAGGTCGGCGGCCGCTTCGGCGTCGGCGCGAGCCTCTTCCTCGAAGCGGCTGGCGATGACGTCTTCACCGCGCGCCTGGCGCTCGGCTTCGTCCTGGCTGCGGGCGATGTTGATGTTGACCGTGATGGTCACTTCAGCATGCAGCTTCACCTTCACGGGGTGAACGCCCAGCGTCTTGATCGGCTTGTCGAGGATGACCATCGACCGGTCGATCTTGCCGCCTTCGGCATTGACCATGTCCGCGACGTCACGGCCGGAGACCGAACCGTACAGCTGGCCGGATTCACCGGCCTGGCGGATCATGATGTAGGAGGTGCCGTCCAGCTTTTCGCCGGAGGCGCCAGCGGCTTCGCGGGTCTTGGCGTTGCGGGCTTCGATCTCGGCCCGTTGACCTTCAAAGGTCTTCAGGTTCGAGGCGGTGGCGCGCAGGGCCTTGGAACGCGGCAGCAGGAAGTTACGGGCGAACCCGTCCTTCACGTTGACCACGTCGCCGAGAACACCCCAGCCTTCGACACGTTCGAGCAGAATGACTTTCATCGTGCTGTCTCCTACTTCACGACGTAGGGGAGCAGGGCGAGGAAGCGGGCGCGCTTGATGGCGCGGGCCAGTTCACGCTGCTTCTTGGCCGAGACGGCCGTGATGCGGCTCGGAACGATCTTGCCGCGCTCGGAAATGTAGCGCTGCAGGAGCTTGACGTCCTTGTAGTCGATCTTCGGAGCGTTGGCGCCCGAGAAGGGGCAAACTTTCCGGCGACGGAAGAACGGGCGGCGGGCGCCGCCGGCGGCGGCGGCCGGAGCCGAGGTTTCGGTTGCGTCAGTCATTCTTAAGCCTCCTCACCGGTGCGCTCGGCGCGTTCCGGGCGTTCGCCACGCTCGGGACGGTCACCACGCTCGGGGCGGTCGCCGCCGAAGTCGTCGCGACGTTCACGATCACGATCGCGACGGGCGAGAACCGGGCTCAGTTCCAGGTCGAGTTCCTCGACGCGGATGGTCATGTAGCGCAGCACGTCTTCGTTGAGCGACAGCTGACGTTCCATTTCCTTGACGGCCGGCGCCGGGGCGTCGATGGCCAGCAGGGAGTAGTGACCCTTGCGGTTCTTCTTGATGCGGAAGGTGAGGTTGCGGAGGCCCCAGTACTCGATCTTGGCGATGTGACCGCCTTGACCTTCAATGAGGGCCTTCATGTCCTCGTTCATTTGTTCGGCCTGTTGCGGGCTGATGTCCTGCCGCGCAATGACCACATGCTCGTAGAGCGCCATGGTTATCCTTCTTGCGATGTGGAAGGCGGCGCAATCGACGGCGCAAGCCCGGCGATTCCGATGGATCCTGTGCGTAGGAGAGCGGAGAATCCGCCCGCCACTAAAGGTGTCCGCACAAGACCGCCTTCCGTGAGAGGGCGCGCTATTACAGGCAAGGCGCTGGAAACGCAAGCGCTGCGGGGGTTTTCGGCGAGCGGGCGATTGATCGGCGGAGGCGAGTATGGGAAGCCTGTCGCCTGTTGAAGGTGTTGCCTTGGGGGGCAAGTTCCATGCGTCGTCTGATCCTCTCCGCCGGCCTGTCGGTTGGCCTGTTGCTGTCGCCCGTCGCCGGCTTCGCGCAAACGCCGCACACGGCGGCCGCCGCGCCCGCCGCCCCGTCGGCCCACGCCACCGATCTGGCGCGGCGCTACATCAAGGCCATGCGGATGGAAGAGGCGATGACCGTGGTCTTCAGCCAGTTCGATCCGTTGATGGGCATGGACCCGTCCATGGCTGCCAAGATCGACCGCAACGCGATGCGGGAAGCCATGGTCGAGTCGGTCGGCGAAATCCTGCCGAAATGGACCGAGGCCCTGATCCCGTACGTCGCCGCCGCCTTCAGCGTGGAAGAGCTGGAAGCCATGGTGGCCTTCTACGAAAGCCCGATCGGCCAGTCGGTGGTCACCAAATCGCAGGTCCTGGCCAAGCCCTCGATGGAGATCATGCAGGACCTGGCCCCAGGCCTGGGCGAAGACATGCTGGCCCGCTATTGCGCCAAGGCGACCTGCACCGGCGCCCTCAAGGACCAGCTGAAAAAGCAGCCGTCCTGATCGGTCCGCCGACCCGAAGGATGATCGCTCCGGGCTAGCCCTTCTTGCCCGCTTTCCACTTCCTGACCGCGTCCAGCGTCAGCTCGACGTGCTTCTGGGCGTTCATCTCGCTGTGGACGTAGACCACCGTGCCGTCCGGGGCGATGACGTAGCTGGTGCGGTTGGAGATGCCGACCGGCAGGGTCGAGTCCCACAGTTTGGCGACCTTGGCGCCCTTGTCGGCGGCGACCGGGAATTTGCCCGAGCAGCGGGCGTTGTCGCTGGAGAATTCCTGCAGCCGCTCGATCGAGCCGGCGGTGACGCCGATGATGCTGGCGCCGGCCTTGGCGTAGTCGTCGGCGGCTTCGGCGAACAAATGGGCCTCGAGATCGCAGCCGCCGGTGAAGGCGGCGGGGAAGAAGTAGACCACCACGGGGCCTTTCTTGCGGGCCTCGGCCAGGCTGTAGGTCACCGGCTTGCCGGCCTTGAAGCCCGGAAGGGTGAAGTCCGGCGCCCTGGTCCCGACCTTGAGCGCGGCGAAGGCGGGCAGGCCAACCGCGGCCACAGAGACGGCGGCGATGGCGGAAAGCAGCAGGCGGCGGTTCATGGCAAGGCTCCAGGCTGGCCGCGCAAGCTAGTGCTGCACGGGGCGGTGGCAAGGGCGCGCTATCGAAGCGGCGAAGCCATCATACCACGGCGCGCCGGTCGCCCCGTCTATCGCGCCGAAATTTCCTCTAAATATCAAATCACTGAGGTTGCCGTCGCGGCGGGGAATGTTGACATCGGCGTAGGCGCCGCGTGGGCGCCGGGGCTGGGAATGTTGACAGGTTGGTGAGGCGGCCTGCCTACGCCGGGCGGCGATGGCCGCCTTGGGGCCGATTTTGTCCATGAATATGTCTAGACATATTCAAAATTCCCTAGGGTTTCAGGGACTTACTGGCAGGGTCCCAGGTCAGGGGACGGGTGGGGCAGGGCTTTTCGCCGAGGCCGCAGTCCTCGCCGGGCTCGACCAGCTGGATCGTCGCCGGGGATCTGGCGATGTCGAGGTTCCAGCCGGCGTCCTGTTGCTCGAAGGCCTTCACGAAGGCCGGGCCGTCGGAGACGAAGAAGGCCAGCTTGCCGGCGGGCGGGTTCTCGATCTCGTAGCCGCAGTCGGGGTAGGACGAGCCGACCGTCCAGTCGCGCCGCCCGTCGCCGTTCACGTCGGGGAGGGTGCTGATCAGGATGCCGTCGATGTTCTGGGCGCCGAAGGCCTTGCAGGCGGCCTCGCGGGCGGCGACCTCGGCCTTCACCTCGGCCGGCGCGTCCTTCAACTCGGGCTGCAGGGCGGGGATGGAGCCGGAGACGAGCAGGGCCAGGCCCTTGCTGTTGGGGGTCTCGACATAGGCGCCCGTCGCCCCGTCCCAGCGCCAGGCGCGCAGGCATTCGTCGGCCCCGAAGCTGCCGCAGGCGCTGCCGTGGAGGTTGACCTCGAGCTTGCGGGCGCTCCTGGGGCCGGTGAATTTGTAGTCGCCGCCGCTGTTCTGGAACACCTTGCGCACCGTGCCGTCGGCCTCGCCGACGTAGAGGATGTTGCGGCAGCCGCCGGTGCCGCAGAAGTGGGAGGCGTTGGGGGCGTTCTCGTAGTTGACCCGCCAGTCGGCCAGCTTGTCGCCGTTGAGATCGACCTTGCTGAACATCTTCGGGTCGGTCTTCAGCATCCAGGCCGGCATCTCCTTGATCTCCTCGGGCGTCGCGCCGTCGGTCACGTCGTCATAGATTGTCTGTCGCGCCTCCTCGACGATCGAGGCCGGCGGCGTCGCGGCTCCGGCGGCGCAGGCGGGCAGCAGGACGAGGGCGGCGGTCAGGATCAGGCGGCGCATGGAAACTCCCCAATGTCCGGGGAATTAGCCACGCACCCTGGCGCCGCGCACGGCCTGTTTGGGGGGTGACTTGCCCCTTTTTGGCGATTGGCCTAACCCTCACCGCCCAAATTCAAGGAGTTCGTCCATGTCTCTCGCCTTCGTTTTCCCCGGTCAGGGCA
This sequence comes from Caulobacter sp. NIBR1757, assembly GCF_027912495.1. Lineage (GTDB taxonomy): Bacteria > Pseudomonadota > Alphaproteobacteria > Caulobacterales > Caulobacteraceae > Caulobacter. Next base: position 2,130,305 of record NZ_CP115463.1, read on the forward strand.
GCCAGGCCGTCGGCATGGGCGCCGATCTGGCGCAGGCCTTCGCGGCGGCCCGCGAAGTGTTCCAGGAAGTGGATGACGCCCTGAACCAGAAGCTCAGCAAGCTGATGTGGGAAGGCCCCGAGGAAGACCTGACCCTGACCGAGAACGCCCAGCCGGCCCTGATGGCGGTCAGCCTGGCGGTGACCCGGACCCTGGAGAAGGAATTCGGCATCGGCGTCGATCGCGCCGCCTTCGTGGCCGGCCACAGCCTGGGGGAATACAGCGCCCTGGCGGCGGCCGGGTCGATCTCGCTGTCCGATACGGCCAGGCTTCTGAGGCTGCGCGGCCAGGCCATGCAGCGGGCCGTGCCGGTGGGCGAGGGCTCGATGGCCTCCTTGATCGGCAAGCAGACGGACGTGGCCCTGGCTGAGGCGGCGGCGGCGGCGGGGGCCGAGATCGGCGTCTGCGTCGTGGCCAACGACAACAACACCGGCAACGTGGTCATTTCCGGGGCCAAGGCGGCCGTCGAGCGGGCCATCGAGAAGGCCGAGGAACTGGGCGCCCGGGCTATCCGCCTGAACGTCTCGGCCCCGTTCCACTGCCCGCTGATGCAGCCGGCGGCCGACGAGATGGCGGCGGCCCTGGCCGGGGCGACCGTCCTGGCGCCGCGCGCGCCGCTGGTCGCCAATGTGACGGCGCGGCCGGTGCATGATCCGGAGGTCATCCGCCGCCAGCTGGTCGAGCAGGTGACCGGCCGGGTGCGCTGGCGCGAGACCATGGACTGGCTGGCCGGGGAGGGCGGGGTGACCCGCTTCGCCGAGGCCGGGGCCGGCAAGGTGCTGTCGGGGATGATCAAGCGCAGCTGCCCGGACGCGACGGCGACGCCGTTGAACAGCCCGGCGGACCTGGAAGGGTTCGCGAAGTCGCTTTAGGTCCCGCGCCGCCTCTCATCCTCCCACGTCGCGCGCAGCGCTACGGGGGAGGGGGACCGCCCGCGAAGCGGGTGGTGGAGGGGGCGAGTGACAGAATGCAGTGTGAAGTGGTTTCGAGGACTTCCTGAGGAGCTGGCGCACGGCCCTCGCCCCCTCCACCACGCTTCGCGCGGTCCCCCTCCCCCGTGAACGGGGGAGGATGAAAGGGCCGCCGACTTTGGTAAGAACACCAAAAGACAGAGTCGCGCGTTCACCCCCTCGACGCTGCCAAGACAGGAAACGCTTCAATGTTCGACCTCACCGGCAAGACCGCCCTCGTCACCGGCGCCACCGGCGGTATCGGCGGGGCCATCGCCAAGGCGCTGCATGACGCCGGCGCGCATGTGGTGCTGTCGGGGACCCGGGAGGGCGTGCTGAGCGAGCTGGCCGCCGGGTTTGGCGAGCGCGTGTCGGTCGCCGCCGCCAATCTGTCGGACGCCGCCAGCGTCGATGGGCTGATCGCCGCCGCCGAGGCGGCTTCGGGCAAGGAGCTCGACATCCTGGTCGCCAACGCCGGCATTACCCGCGACGGGCTGATGTTGCGGATGAAGGACGCTGACTGGGAGGAGGTGATTCGGGTGAACCTCGAATCCTACTTCCGCCTCTCGCGTGCCGCCCTGAAGGGGATGATGAAGCGCCGCTGGGGCCGGATCATCGGCATTACCAGCATCGTCGGGGTCACCGGCAATCCGGGTCAGGCCAACTATGCGGCGTCGAAAGCCGGCATGATCGGCTTCTCCAAGGCCCTCGCCCAGGAGGTCGCCAGCCGCAACGTCACCGTCAACTGCGTCGCCCCCGGCTTCATCACCAGTCCGATGACCGATGAGCTGAACGAGGCCCAGAAAGCCGCCCTGACCACCCGCATCCCGGCCGGCCGGCTGGGCGAGGGGGCGGATGTCGCGGCGGCCTGTGTCTACCTGGCCAGCCAGGAGGCGGCCTATGTCACCGGCCAGACCTTGCATGTGAACGGCGGCATGGCGATGATCTGAACACGCAAATGTTAGCGCAGGCCTGAAACCTTCTCATGCTGGCAAGCCTGAATAAAACCTGCTAGCGAGACACCCGATTTCCGCCGCCAGCGTTGGCGCGGACCTTTGAAAAGACCAAGAGGGACCATAGCGAATGTCCGACATTCTCGAGCGTGTGCGTAAGATCGTCATCGAACATCTCGATGCCGATCCCGAGAAGGTCACCGAGAAGGCGAGCTTCATCGATGACCTGGGCGCCGACAGCCTCGACAACGTTGAGCTGGTGATGGCGTTCGAAGAGGAGTTCGACATCGAAATCCCCGACGACGCCGCCGAACACATCCAAACGGTCGGTGACGCCGTGAAGTTCATCACGGAGAAGACCGGCGGCTAAACCCGCCCAGACAGTTCTGATACGTTGGCCGCCGCGCCGCATGGGCTTAAACCTGATGCGCGCGGCGGTCTTCGTTTCCGCGTAGGTTTCTTAAAGATTTCTGGGCTTTACGGAGCTTTCCTGACATGCGTCGAGTTGTTGTTACCGGAATCGGCCTGCTGACCCCGCTGGGCCAGGGCGCCGAAATCAGCTGGGAAGGCATCAAGGCCGGCAAATCCGGCGCGGGCCGGATCACCACCTTCGATCCGACCGGCTTCGGCTGCGAGATCGCCTGCGAGGTGCCGCGCATCGACGGCCGGGGCGGCGGCGGCCCCGATGTGCCCGGCAGCTTCGACCCGCTGGGCACCATGGCGCCCAAGGAACAGCGCAAGGTCGACGACTTCATCCTCTACGGCATGGCCGCGGCCGACGAGGCCGTGCGTGATTCGGGCTGGGTCCCGGAGACCGACGAGCAGAAGGAACGGACCGGTGTGATCATCGGTTCGGGGATCGGCGGCCTGGCCACCATCGAAAAGACCTCGCTGGAAATGGCCGAAAAAGGTCCCCGCCGGGTCAGCCCCTTCTTCATCACCTCGGCCCTGATCAACCTGGTCTCGGGCCAGGTGTCGATCCGCTATGGCTTCAAGGGGCCCAACCATTCGGTGGTGACGGCCTGCGCCACCGGCGCCCACGCCATCGGCGACGCCTGCCGCCTGATCAAGTACGGCGACGCCGACGTCATGCTGGCCGGCGGGGCGGAAGCCTCGGTCTGCCCGATCGGCATCGCCGGCTTCGTGGCCTGCCGGGCCATGAACACCGACTTCAACGACAACCCGACCGCCGCCTCGCGTCCTTACGACAAGGACCGCTCGGGCTTCATCATGGGCGAAGGCGCCGGCATGGTGATGCTGGAAGAGTATGAGCACGCCAAGGCGCGCGGCGCGAAGATCTATGCCGAGGTCATCGGCTACGGCCTGGCCGGCGACGCCTACCACATCACCGCCCCGGCCGAGGACGGCGACGGCGGCTTCCGCGCCATGAAGGCGGCCGTCAAGGACGCCGGCATCGACGCCGGCGACATCGACTACATCAACGCCCACGGCACCTCGACCATGGCCGACTACCTCGAACTGGGAGCCGTCGAACGGCTGATGGGCGATGCCGCCAAGGGCAAGGCGATGAGCTCGACCAAGTCGATGACCGGCCACCTGCTGGGCGCCGCCGGGGCCATCGAGGCGATCTTCTCGATCCTGGCCATCCGCGACAACATCGCCCCGCCGACCATCAACCTGGACAACCAGGAGCAGGAAACGGCGCTGGATCTGGTCGCCAACAAGGCGAAGCCGATGAAGATCGACGTGGCGATGAGCAATAGCTTCGGCTTTGGCGGCACCAACGCCGCTGTCATTTTCCGCCGGGTGTAATGCCGCGGGCGGAGCGTCGGGGCGGGGGCCTATCAGCTTTGCGTAGATTGATGATCATGCTGATCAGCGGCCTGCTGACGCTGGCCCTGGTCGGGGTGCTGGGCGGCATCTGGGCGCTGTGGACCTATCAGGGTCCGGGGCCGGCCACCAAGGACGGCGGCGTGCATGTGGTCATGCTGCGCCGGGGGGCGGGGCTGAACGAGATCGCCTCGGCGCTGGAGAAGGCGGGGGCGGTGCGGTCTGCGCCGGTCTTCCTGGCGGCGGCGCAGATCACCGGCGCGGCGCGGGAGCTGAAGGCGGGGGAATACGAATTCCCCAACAAGGCGCCGATGAGCACCGTCCTCGACTATGTCCGCAAGGGCAGGGTGGTGCGCCATCAGGTGACCATTCCCGAGGGCTGGACCAGCGAGATGGTCGTCGAGGCCCTGATGAAGGAATCCGCCCTGACCGGCGACGTGGCGACCCCGGCCGAGGGCACCATCCTGCCGGAGACCTATGACTACGAGCGCGGCGAGGAACGGGCCGCGGTGCTGCAGCGGATGATGGACGACCGCGACCGGCTGCTGGCCGCCCTGTGGGACAAGCGCAAGAGCGGCCTGCCGATCCGCACGCCGGAGGAGGCGGTGACCCTGGCCTCCATCGTCGAGAAGGAGACCGGCGTCGCCTCGGAGCGGCCGCGCGTGGCGGCGGTGTTCATGAACCGCCTGAACCAGGGCATCCGGCTGCAGAGCGACCCGACCATCATCTACGGCCTGAACGGCGGACGGCCGCTGGGCCGGGGCATCCGGCGGTCCGAGCTGGACGCGCCCAACCCCTACAACACCTATCAGATCGACGGCCTGCCGCCGGGACCGATCGCCAATCCCGGCCGCGCCAGCCTGGCCGCCGTGCTGGATCCGCCGGACACCACGGAGCTGTTCTTCGTGGCCGATGGCACGGGCGGGCATGTGTTCGCCTCGACCCTGGAAGAGCATAACGCCAACGTCGCCCGCTGGCGGATTGTCGAGCAGCAGAAGGCCGCCGCAAAGGCGGCCAAGGGGAACTGATGGCGCTTTCCGGCATGACGGGCTTCGGGCGGGCCGAGGGCGCGCAAGGCGCCTGGAGCTGGGCGGTCGAGGCGCGGAGCGTCAACGGCCGCAACCTGGAGATCCGCTTCAAGGGCCCGCCGGGCTTCGACGGGCTGGAGCGCGGGACCCGCGAGGCGGGGCAGGCGCGGTTCCAGCGCGGCCAGGTGTCGCTGACCCTGCAGGCCAAGCGGTCCGAGGGCGGCGCCTCGGCGGTCAGCGTCAACCTGGCCCAGCTGGAGCGCTATCTGGCGGCGGTGGCGCCCTATGTCGCCTCGGGCCAGGCCAGCGCGCCCAGCGCTGACGGATTGCTGGCCTTGCGGGGGGTGATCGAGACCGCCGACAGCGAGGATGCCGAGGAGGACCGGGTGAGCCTGGAGGCGGCCATGGCGGCCTCGGTGGCCGTGGCGCTGGATGCGTTGAAGAGCGCGCGGCTGGAGGAGGGGGCGGCGCTGCTGCCGGTGCTGTCCAGCCTCGTCGATCGCATCGAGGCGCTGACCGCTGCAGCGGGCACGCAGGCCGGCGAGCAGCCGCCGATGATTCGCGACCGCTTCCGCAAGCGGCTGACCGAACTGGCCGGCGAGGCGGCCAGCGAGGAGCGTATCCTGCAGGAAGCCGCCGCCATGGCCGTGAAGGCCGATGTGCGCGAGGAACTGGACCGGCTGGGCGGCCATGTCACCGCCGCCCGGCTGCTGCTGACCGGCGAGGGGCCGGCGGGACGGCGGCTGGACTTCCTGACCCAGGAATTCATGCGTGAGGCCAACACGCTTTGCTCGAAATCGGCGACGCCCGCCTTGACGGCGACCGGGCTGGAGTTGAAAGCCACCATCGAGCAGTTCCGGGAGCAGGTGCAGAATGTTGAGTGAGAAGCTCCCGACCCGTGGCCTGCTGATGATGGTCGTGGCGCCGTCCGGCGTCGGCAAGACCAGCCTGACCCGCCGCCTGGTGGCCGACCATTCGGACCTGCTGCTCAGCATCTCGGCGACGACCCGCGATCCGCGCCCCGGCGAGCACGAGGGCCGCGACTACCACTTCGTCGACCGGGCCGAGTTCGACGCCATGATCGACGACAACGCATTCCTCGAATGGGCCGAGGTCTACGGCAACCGTTACGGCAGCCCGCGCAAGCCGATCATGGACGCGCTGGAGCGCGGCGAGAGCGTGCTGTTCGACATCGACTACCAGGGGGCCATGTCGATCCACGACCAGGCGCCGGAGGATTCGGTGCTGGTCTACATCCTGCCGCCGTCGCTGGCCGAGATGAGCCGCCGGCTGCATGCGCGCTCGCAGGACAGCGAGGCGGTGATCGCCCAGCGCATCGCCCGCTCGAAGGACGAGGTCGAGCAGTGGAAGACCTTCGATTACGTGCTGCTCAACGAGGATTTCGACAAGGCCTACTCGGACCTGGCGCACATCTATCATGCCGAGCGAATGAAGCGGGCCCGCAACCTGTGGATCGCGCCGTTCGTCGATGAGCTGCTGAAGGAAGACGTCTAGCGCCGGCGGAGAGATACGGGGACACTATACCTATCTCGCAAACCCGGCTGGCAGCCCAACGGACGGCGACAGAGATAGGTATAGTGTCCCCGTATCTCGCTATAGCGCCTCGGCGAGCCGCAGGAACCCTGCGACGTCGATGGTTTCGGCGCGGGCGTCGGGGTCGATGGCGGCCGTCTCACACAGCGCCGCGCCGCCGAGCTGCTTCAGGCTCGAGCGCAGCATCTTGCGGCGTTGCCCGAAGGCGGCGGCGGTGACCTTTTCCAGCGCCGTGATCACTTCAGCGGACGGAGGGGTTTCCAGCGGGTCGAGGCGGACCACGGCGGAAGCCACCTTCGGCGGCGGGGTGAAGGCCTTGGCCGGCAGGTCCATGACCACGCGGCAGCGGCAGATAGCCTGACTGATGACGCCCAGGCGACCGTAGGCGTCGGCGCCCACGGGCGCGGCGATGCGGTCGGCGACTTCCTTCTGGAACATCAGGCTCATGGAGGTGGGCCGCCAGGGGCCGGTCAGCCACTTGATCAGCAGGGGGGTGCCGACGTTGTAGGGCAGGTTGGCGACGACCAGGCCGTCGCCGCCCGCCAGCTGGGCCTCATCGACTTTGAGGGCGTCGGCCTGGACGATGGTCAGGGCGCCGCCGGACGCTTCGGCCAGTTCTTCGAGCAGGGGGACGAAGCGGGGATCCTTCTCGACCGCCACCACCCGGGCGCCGGCTTCCAGCAGGGCGCGGGTCAGGCCGCCGGGGCCGGGGCCGACCTCGATGACCGTCCGGCCCTCCAGCGGACCGGCCAGGCGGGCGATCTTGCGGGTGATGTTGAGGTCGAGCAGGAAGTGCTGGCCGAACGCCTTCTTGGCCAGCAGGCCGTGCTGTTCGAGGCTTTCGCGCAGGGGCGGAAGTTGGTCCAGGGTCATGCGGCCAGCCGGCGGTCGGCGATCTGGCCCGCCATCTTGAGGGCGTTGATCAGGCTGTCGGCGCGGGCCAGGCCGCGGCCGGCGATGTCGAAGCCCGTGCCGTGGTCGGGCGATGTGCGGACGATGGGCAGGCCGAGCGTCACATTAACGCCGCCCCAGAAATCGAGCATCTTCAAGGGGATGAGGCCCTGATCATGATACATGCAAAGCGCCGCGTCATAGCGTCGGCGGGCCTCCGGATGGAACAGGGTGTCGGCCGGGGAGGGGCCGGTGGCCAGGACGCCGAGATCGTTCAGGGCCCGCACGGCGGGGGCGATGATGTCGATCTCTTCGCGACCGATGCCGCCGTCCTCGCCGGCATGGGGGTTCAAGCCCGCGACCGCCAGCCGCGGCTGGGCGATGCCGAAGTCGCGGCGCAGGGCCTGGGCGGTGACCAGTCCGGCGTTGACCAGGCCCTCGATGGTCAGGCTGCCGGCCACTTTTGAAAGCGGGGTATGGATGGTGGCCAGGCAGACGCGCAGGCCGCCATGGGTTCCCGGTTGCTCGGGCGCGGCCAGCATCATCACCGGGCCCCGGGCGCCGGCCTGGCTCTCGGCGGCGGTCAGCTCGGCGAGGAACTCGGTATGGCCGGGAAAGCCGAAGCCGGCGGCGTAGAGCGGCGCCTTGGCGATGGGGGCGGTGACCATGCCCTTGACGTCGCCGGTCAGGGCCAGGCCGACGGCGGTCTCGATCCAGCCGATCACCGACCGGGCGTAGGCGCTCGAGGGCTGGCCGCAGACCACCGGGGCCGACAGCGGCTGGTGCAGCACGGGGATGGCCGTGGCGAAGACCTTGGCGGCCTCGGCGGGGCTGCCGATGGCCTGCACCGGCGTGCCGAGGCCGCCGGGGGCCGAGCGCAGGGCGCCGGCGTCGCCGACCACCAGAAAGGGGTGTCCCTCGGCGCGCAGAGCGTTCCAGGCCTTGACGATGATCTCCGCGCCGATGCCGGCCGGATCGCCCAGGGTGACGGCGAGAGGCCGGGCGGTCACCGGTTCTCGATCGTGGCCTGCATCCTCAGGTCACGAAGCACGCGTTTGCCGATCAGATCCAGGGCCTGGCTCTGCAGACGGCGCTCTATCTGTTCGGGGGTCGGCAGGTTGCCGCCGGCGTTGCGCTTGCCGCAGACCATGACGAGGTGGACGCCGACGTCGGTGCGGATCGGCGTCGCCGAAAGCTGGTTGTCGGGGGTGTTGGCGGCGGCCTCGGCGAATCCGCCGGTCAGGCCGGAGACTTCCATCTCGCCCATGTCGCCGGCGACGATGTCCGGAATCTGGCCGGCCTTGGTTTCCAGGTCGGCGCAGGTCGGCTTGAGGGCGCGCAGCTTCTCCAGCGAGGCGGAGGCCGCGTCGACGGCGGCCTGATCGGCGCTGGCGTCTACGGTGACGGCGGCCTGCTTGAGGGTCACCAGGCTGGTCGTGCCGCCGGCGCGCTTTTCCCGCACGAAGATGATGTAGACGCCGTCCTGGGTGGCGATCGGCGCGGAGAGCTGGCCGGGGCGCACGGAATCGAGCACGGCATCGACCTCGGGCGGCATTTCGCCCGGCGAGACCCAGCCGGCGTCGCCTCCGCTGGCGGCGGTCGGGGCGGCCGAGAACTGGCGGGCCACCTGCGGGAAGGGCGCGCCCTGCTGCATCTGGGCGATCAGCGACTGGGCGCCGTTGAAGGCGATGTCCGGGCCGCCGACGCGGGCGTTGTCGATGAAGATCTCGCTGACCTGGTACTGCGGCTTGCTGGCCGCGTCGCTGAGGCGTTTCTGGACGGCCTTGATCTGGTCCTGGCCGATGCGCAGGCGACTGCCGTAGCGGCCCCGCATGTAGCCTTCCCAGCTGTACTCGATGCGGATCTGCTCGCGATAGGTGTCGCGGCCGACGCCCTGCTGGGCCAGCTGGGCGTAGAACTGGTCGGGGGTGACCTTGAACTGACCCTGCACCTGTTCGGCGATGACCTCGTCGATCTCGGGGTCGGTGGCCAGGATGGTGGTCTTGTTTTCCTTCTCGACGCGGCGAAGCTCCTGCTTCTTCAGGCGTTCGTCGATCAGCTGGCGCTGGGCCTCGGCCTGCAGCTGCGGCAGGTTTTCCTGGGTCGGCTGGAAGCCGGTGGTCAGGATCAGCAGCTTCATGCGCTGCACCAGGTCGTAGCTGGAGATGATGTCGTCGTTGACCACCGCCGAGACGCCTTCGGCGATGTCGGGCTGCACCGCGGCGGGAGCCTCTTGCGCGAAAGCGGCCGTGGGCATGCCGGCCGTGGCCAGGGCGATGACCGATACCGTGGCCAGGATCCTGCCCGTTACCTTAAGCGTCGAGAGCAAATTCGTCGTTCCCATAGTGCAAGTCCGCCGGCGCATTGGCGCGCTCGGCGGGGAAGGTCACCGCCTGTAGCCTTTATCGCCCAATGTGGCGAGCGTTAGGCGCAGGACCACCGTGTCCGATGGTCCCAGCGAGCGGTTGAACGTCTCCTCATGGATCCAGACGACGGCCAGATCGAGGCAGTCGTCGCGATAGAAGGCGCCGAGCTCCTGGCGGCGCCAGACATCGTTCTCGATATCCCAGACCCCGGTCGTGGTGACCCCGAAGGTCTTGGTGACCATGACGTCGGCGGCGAAGTCGATGTCCTGGCGTTCGACGCCGGTGATGTCCTGGTTGTCGTGCAGGTAGCGGACATAGCCGCTGGCCCGCCCGAAGGTGGCGTTGGCGCCGATCTCGAGGCGGCGCAGGTCCAGCGTCTCCGAATCGAAGCGGGCCCGGCCGTACAGGGTCAGGTTCTGGAATGGCTTGGCGTCACCGGCCACGATCCAGTCGCTGGCCTTGCGCTGCAGGCCGCTTCGGGCCGGCAGCGTCGTATCGTCGCTGTCGCGGAAGCTGCGGCCGACCAGCAGGCTGAACGAGCGGCCGTCGTCGAAGGAGACCGTCGCCCGCGCCCCGAGATTGGCCCGCAGACCGCCCTCGTAGAGGTCGAAGCCCGGCGACTTGTTGGCCCGGAAGAGGTTGGTCTCGTCGAACTCCAGGACCACCGAATCCTCGCCCCCGTTCGCGGAATTGGGGATGCGGGGGTCCAGATCGCTGTCGGGCGACAGGGCGATCTGGGCGATGGGCTCCACGACGATGGTGCGGTCGCCGTCGCGTCGGAACAGCGGATAGGTCAGGTCGACCCCGACCACGCCCAGACCGCGGCCAAAGCTCGAACCATCGTCGCCGATCGGATAGTCCTCGACGGAATAATAGTCACCGCGCGCTTCCAGGAAGGGCGACACCCGCAGGCCGTTGCTGAAGGTGAAGTTGGTCCGCCAGTCGGCCTGGACGGTGGCGCGACGCGAATCGGCGCCGTCGGCGCTGCCGACCGTCTGGGATTGCTGGCGGGTCAGCACCACGGCCGAGCCTTGCACGCGGAAACGGCCGCCCAGCACGGGAACCGGCAGCTCGAACCGCCCCTCGATCAGCGGGGCGATCGTCGGGAAGGTGCGGTCGTTGTCTGTGGGCCGCAGGCCCTGGACGCTGATAGCGTTGACCGAGAACCAGGAGAGGTTGTCCTGGCGGGTGGCGAACAGCTGGCTGGTCAGGCGGCGGTTGTCGCTGGCGACCAGACCGCGTTGGCGGGAGACGTTGCTGATGTCGTACTTGTCGAAGATCAGGTCATCGCTGGCCCGTTCGGCGGCGAAGCCCCACTTCCAGTTCTCGTCGATGTCGAAGGCGCCGTTGGCCAGCACGTAGGACCGGTGGGTCATGTCCCCGATCTTGCTGCCGTTGCTGTCGAGGTCCTTTTCGTAGGTGTAGCCGAATCGGGCCTCGATCTCGCCGCTGTAGAAGCGCTGGCGGTAGTCGAGGTTCACGAACGGCGTCACCTTCGTGTTGATCTGTGGACTGACGGTCAGGTCGGAGTAGGGATTGATCACCCAGAGGTAGGGCTGTTCGTAGCTGAGGCCGCGTCGTTGCGAGCCGAGGATGGTCGGCGGCAGCAGGCCCGACATGCGGTCGGCGTTCGGGTCGGCGTGCCACAGGATCGGCGTGTAAAACACTGGAACACCGAACATTTCGATGACGGCGTTCTCGTAATAGATCAGGTGGTTTTCACCATCCTGAACCACCTTGTCTGCCTTGATCGACCAGGTCGGGTCCTTGGTCTTGTCCTCGGCGCACAGCTCGCAGGGGGTGTAGATGCCCTTGTTCAGTTCAGCGGTGTTGTCGTCGCGGCGGACCAGGGTGTCGCCGGCGATCTTGATGTTGTCCTTCAGCCGGGCCGAGAAGCCCTTGGCGACGCCGGCCCGCAGCTGGTCGTCGAGCACGATCTCGTTGGCGAAGGCGGTCGTGCCGTCGCGCTCGACGATGACGACGTCGCCGCTGGCGACGACGACGCCCGTGGCGCGGTTGTAGACCACTTTCCCGGCCCGCAGGGTGCGGCCCTGGTTGCGGACCTGCACCTGGCCTTCGGCGGTGATCGTGCCGGCCTGATCGTCCTGGATGACGGTGTCGGCCTCCAGCAGGTAGCCGCCGTCTCCCAGTCCGTCATCGGCGACGGGGGCGGCGGACCCGGGCGCGGCGGCCAGCGCAGGCAGGGCGGTGGTGATCGCCTGGTCCTCGTCCGCGAAGGCGGGCAGGGCGAGGGCCGTGAACGCGAGCACCGTCGCGCCGGCCAGCAGGCGGGCGCGTGTGTTGCGCGGATCGGTGCTGTCCAGCCTCATGAAACCCCTGTTCCCTCTCGCGATGCACTGGGGCCGCGAGTCACCCGTCTTCCGTATAGCAAAGCAGGGTCAGACCCGACAAAAGCGCCAACAGCGGCGGAGCCCAGGCTGCCAGCATGGCCGGTATGATCTCCGCCCTGCCGAGCGCTATGCACATTTGGTTGAAGAAGAAGAAGGCAAAACCAAGGACCACCCCGGATCCGGCCAGCGCCGGCAGCCCGCCGAGCCGCATCAGCCGCAACGAAAAGGCGGCGGCGAGGACCGACATGGCCGAAAACAGGATGGGTGTGGCCAACAACTGCTGCAGCCGCAACCGGTAGGCCAGGGCCGAGAAGCCGGCCTTCTCGGTGCCGGCGATGGTGGCCGGCAGGCGCCAGAAGGCGATGGCCTCGGGCGTCGTAAACCGCTCGATGGCCGCCTGGTCGTCGAGGGTCGAGGGGATGGTCAGGGTCTCGGAGCGCACCGAGCCGGCCCCGGGCGTCGCCTCGCGCACGTCCGTCAGCTTCCAGTAGCCGGGGAACAGCCGCGCCTCGGCCGCCTCGACCCGGCGGGAGAAGGCCAGGCCGCCGTCGGCCTCGACCCTGTAGATGAACATCGACACGGTCTTCAGCCGCACCACGCCGTCGACCTGGTCATGGCCGCGGGCGCGGATGACGACCTGACTCTTGTCGTCGGTCTGGCGCAGCCAGGTTTCCTTGGGCGCATTGGCCAGGTAGTCGTCCATCACCGCCGTGCGGGCCTGCTCGAACTTGACGTTCATCCAGGCGGCCATCGGATTGAGCACCGCCACGGTCAGGGCCCCGACCATGAAGGCGGCGGCGGCGGCCGGCAGGATGAAACGCCAGGCCGAGACGCCGGCCGCCCGCATGGCGATCAGCTCGCTGCGCCTGTTCAGGCCTACGAAGGCCGCCAGGGTGCCGAACAGGAAGGCGAACGGCAGCAGGGTGAGGATGGTCGAGGGCGCCTTGAGCAGGGTCAGCCAGAGCAGGACGACGAAGCCGGCGTCGGCCCGGCCGCCGACGTTGCGCGACACATCGACGAAGTCGATCAGCAGGATGACGGCTGCGATGATGGCCAGGGCGCCGGCCACCGACACCATGGTGCGGTTGAGGACATAGAGCTCGAGGCGGCCCGGCAGCAGTCTCATGCGGCGGCTCCGACCAGCTGCGGCCCCCGCGGCGCCCTGGGCATGCGCATGAAGGGAATCCAGGCCTGCCAGCCGACACGGCTCTCGACCGGACGGAACACCTGGTCAAAGCCCCAGATCATCGCGCCGATGGGAATGGAGTACTGCAGCACGTTGAAGGCGACGGTGTCCTCGCAGGCGGCCTGGACCGCGAAGCCGATGATCCGCACCAGAGCGGCGGCGGCGCCAATCAGGGCGATGCGCTTGGCGTAGCCCATGCGGTTGAACCCGGCCCCGACCACGGCCGCCAGGGCCATGGCCATGAAGGCCAGCGCATAGAGCGGCGAGGCCAGACGCGAGTTGCCCTCGGCCAGCATGCGTTTGCGGTTCTTCTTCTCGTAGTCGAGGCTGAGGTCCGGATAGAAGAGCTCGTGCAGGTAGCGGTCGGAGGCCTTGAAGCGAATGGTGTCGTTGGAATTGAGGTAGGGCTTCAGGTCGAGGGCGTACTCGTCGAAGGTCAGGTAGTTGAGCACGCCGCGCTCTGAGAATTCCTGGGTCGAGCCGTGGCGCATGAGCAGCAGCGGCGCGCCGTTCTTGAACAGAACCTGGCCTTCCTTGGCGGTGTAGGTGGTCGCCTGGCCCTCCTCGGTCATCTGGTGGATGAAGAGGTTGTGGATGGCGCCGTTGCTGTCGACGGTCTGGCCATAGACGGTCAGGCGCGGCGCCGGGTCGGTGAACTGGCCCTCGACCACCAGCATGGCGGCCAGATCCGTCTTGGCCTGGAAGATCAGCTTGCGATACTCGCGGTAGGCGGCCGGCTGGACCCACAGGTTGATGACCAGGCAGGTGAGGGTGGCCAGCACCGCCAGCTTGACGGCCGGGCTGATCACCCGCCAGCGGCTCATGCCCCCGGCGTAACAGACCACCAGCTCCTGATCGCCCTGCAGCTTGTTCAGCGCCACGAAGGCGGCGACCAGCACCGCGATAGGGATGATCAGGTTGGCCAGCTGCGGCATGGCCAGGATGATGATCTGCAGATAAATCCAGGCGCTCTGGCGCTGCTCGATGATGATGTCCAGCTGGCCCAGGCTCTGGCTGAGCAGGCCCACGGCGGCGAGCGCCGCCGTCGCCAGCAGCGTGGGCCATAGCAGCTGGCCAAAGAGGTAGCGTTCGATCAGGCGCATGCAGACTTGGAAGCTCGGCCTCTGTCGGGCCGCGGAAGGGTTGTTAGTAGTGCGCGTTGGCGGCGAACGGAACCCGGGCGGTCGTGATTCCTTGCTCCGACGGGCGAATTCCTGCCGCTTCCCCAATCGGCCGGAAAGGCCTATCTCGCAGCCCAAGACATTGTGAGGAGCGCTTCATGCGTATCGAGTTCGTACAGGCCGACCGCGCCAATCCGCCGGCCGAAGGCGCCATCGCCACCGCCATCATCGACGGCGGCAAGCTGTCGGAGGGCGCGCAGGACCTGGACAAGGCTACCAGCGGCGCCCTGGCCCGCGCCGTGGCCGCCGGCCGCTTCAAGGGCGCCAAGGGCGCCAGCCTGGAGCTGGTGGCTCCCGCCGGCCGCGAGAGCGCCCGCATCACCCTGCTGGGCGTCGGCGATGGCCAGTGGAACGGTGAGTCGGCCGAGACCTTCGGCGCCTCGGCCTATGCGTCGACCAAGACCAGCGGCGCCACGACCCTGACCCTGCTGCTGCCGGGCGTCAGCGGCGAAGAGGGGGCTCGCGCCGCCTTCGGCGCCACCCTGGCCAGCTACCGCTTCGACAAGTACCGGACCACCGAGAAGGCCGACAAGAAGCCGTCGGTCGAGACGGTGAAGGTCGCCGTCGATGATCCGGCCGCCGCCGAGGCCGCCTGGGGCGATCTCAAGGCGCTGGCGGACGCCATCTTCTTCAGCCGCGATCTGGTGTCCGAGCCGCCGAACGTCCTCTATCCGGAAAGCTATGCCCAGCGGATCAAGGCGCTGGAATCGATGGGTCTGGAGGTCGAGATCCTCGGCGAGGCCGAGATGGCCAAGCTGGGCATGGGGTCCTTGCTCGGCGTCGGCCAGGGCTCGATCCGCGACAGCCAACTGGTCGTCATCCAGTGGAAGGGCGGCGGCGACGCCCAGCCCATCGCCTTCGTCGGCAAGGGCGTGACCTTCGACACCGGCGGCATCTCGATCAAGCCGGCCGACGGCATGGAAGACATGAAGTGGGACATGGGCGGCTCGGCCGCCGTGGCCGGCCTGATGCACGTCATCGCCGGCCGCAAGGCGAAAGCGAACGTCGTCGGCATCCTCGGCCTCGTCGAGAACATGCCCGACGGCAATGCCCAGCGTCCGGGCGACGTGGTCACCTCGATGTCGGGCCAGACCATCGAGATCATCAACACCGACGCCGAGGGCCGTCTCGTGCTGGCTGACGCCCTCTGGTACTGCCAGGACCGCTTCAAGCCGAAGTTCATGGTCGATCTCGCCACCCTGACCGGGGCGATCATCATCTCGCTGGGCAACGACGTCAGCGGCCTGTTCAGCAACAACGACGAGCTGTCGGAAAACCTGCTGGCCGCCTCCAAGGCGACGGGTGAGCAGCTGTGGCGCATGCCGCTGCCGCCGGCCTACGAAAAGCAGATCGACAGCATGATCGCCGATGTGAAGAACACCGGCGGCCGCGCCGGCGGCTCGATCACCGCCGGCCTGTTCCTGCAGCGCTTCGTCAACAAGGTCCCCTGGGCCCACCTCGACATCGCCGGCACCGCCTGGAAGAAGCCGTCGAGCGAGCCGACCATCCCGGACGGCGCCACCGGCTTCGGCGTGCGTCTGCTGAACCAGATGGTCGCGGACAAGTACGAGGGCTGATCCCCTGTCCGCCAACGCCTGCGAGGTCTGGTTCTACCACCTGGAGCGCTCGACGCTCGATCAGGTGCTGCCTGAACTGTTGACCAAGACCCTGCAGCGCGGTTGGCGGGCCCTGGTGCGCAGCACGGAGCCCGAGCGCCTGGAGCAGATGGATAGTTTCCTCTGGACCTTCCAGGAGGACGGCTTCCTGCCGCACGGGGTCAGCAACGAGCCGTTCGCCGACCACCAGCCGGTGTTGCTGACCACCGGCGAGGACAACCCGAACGGCGCCCAGGCGTTGTTCCTCATCGATGGCGCCCAACCCGGCGACCTGAAGCCTTTCGAGCGCTGCATCGTGCTGTTCGACGGTCGCGACGAGGAGGCGCTGGCCGGGGCGCGGGGGCTGTGGAAATCTGTCAAGGCGCAAGGCTTGCCCGCGTCCTACTGGCGGCAAGGCGAGCGCAAAGGTTGGGAGAAGCAGGCATGAAGACGGTTCGCGTGGCGGTTTCGGTTCTCGGCTTGATGGCCCTGTTCGCCTGTGCGACGCCGGAGCCCGCGCCGGCTCCCACCCCGCCGCCTGCGCCGCCGAAGGTCGAGGAACCCCGACCCATGCCCGTGCAGGAGCCGAAGGACAGCTGCGGGGCCAGCGCCTTGCAGTCCCTGGTCGGCAAGCCAAAGAGCGAAATCCCGGTGCCGGTCGATCCGAGCAAGCGGCGGGTCACCTGTTCGACCTGCGCGGTGACGATGGACTACCGCGAAGACCGGCTGAACATTGTGTTCGACGTCGACACGGGCATCATCACGCAGGTGAAGTGCGGCTGACCGACCGTCAGCGCGTACCGTATTCGCAAAGAAAAACCCCCGGCCGCGTGAGCGACCGGGGGTTCTCTTTTGGTCTGACGACTTTCAGCCTACCACTTGAAGCGGAAGCCGAGGCGCACGCCGCCGCCGCTCATGTCGTTGCCGAAGTTGCCGTCGGCCTGGACGTAGCCGGTGAAGCCCGACAGCGGACCGGTCCAGGGCGAGAAGCCCAGGCCCAGCTGCGCCTGGCCGTAGGTCTCCGGCGCCAGGTTGGCGATCGCCAGATCGATGCCGCCGTTGGTGAAGGTCAGGCCGTCTTCGCCTTCGAACTCTTCGACCGCATAGACCGCGCCGTAGGGGATGACCCGGCCGCCGCTGCTCATGTTCCAGACGCCGCCGCCGCGAAGGCCCAGCTTGCCGCGAAGACTGTCGTTGTCGTCGTAGCTGATGCTGGAGTTCATCACGTCGAAGTCGTCCATTTCGGTGCGAACGTACGACAGGCTGACCACCGGCTCGACGAAGAAGGCCGAGCCGCCGAAGCGGTAGCCGCCTTCCAGGGCCGCGCCGTAGGCCTGGGCGTCGAATTCGGCGCGCTGGGCGACATTGGCGAAGGTGGTGTCGCCCTTCAGGAAGTCGGCCTTGAGCAGGCCGTTCACGAACAGGCCGCCCTGGCTGTAGCCGACCGAGGCGCCGACGTTGAAGCCGGTGAAGTCGATGCTGCCGCCGTCATCGTTGAAGTTGAGGTAGGAGCCGGCGTAGCCGCCGGTGACGCCCATCGCCAAGGTTCCCGAGCCCATCGGCCGGTACCAGTCGATGCCGCCCTGATAGCCGACGTAGTCCTGGTCGTAGCCGAGATCGACGGTCTGGTTGACGCCGAAGGTGGTGAAGCCGCCGTCGGTGTCGCGGCGGTCGGAGCCGGCGAGGAATTCGCCCCAGACATGGGCGCCTTCGCTCATCGCCATCTGGTCGCCGGCCCAGGCGCCGTCGCGGACGCTGGACATGTGGTTCGACCAGCTGTCGCTGGTCTTGCGCCAGAGGTTGCCGGCCGCTTCGCCGGCCAGGGCCTGCTGGAAGACGACGCTTTGCGGCGTGCCGATCAGGAGGAAGTTGGCGGTCGGGGCGTCATAGACGATCTGGTACTGCACCAGGTCGAGATTGACGTTCGACGGATCGAGCACGAAGGCGGTCGTCGGCGAGGCCGTGACGCCATCGACGATGACGACACCGGGGGTCAGGACCCCGCCGCCGACATTGTTGACCTGCACGCCGGTCGAGCCGGTCGCCGAGCCGATGATCAGGCGGTCGGCCACCGGCGTGGCGCCGGTGAAGTTGACGTCCAGCGCCAGGCGGCTACCCGCGCCGCCGTTGAAGACGCCCGGCAGGGTGAAGCTGTCGCCGGCGCGGCCGTTCTGCAGCGAGACGCGGCCGGTGTTGTTGAAGGTCTCCAGGTTGGCGAAGGTGACGTTGCCGACCGGGAAGACGCCGTTCAGGACGTTGAAATTGCCCGAGTTGTTGAAGACGTCCGCGTCCGCGCCGAAGTCGGCTCCGGCGTTGGCGTTCCAGGTCCCGGTGTTGGTCACCGTGTCGGCGCCCGCGCCGAACAGGCTGACGCCCGCGGCGTTGACCGTGCCGGCGTTATTGATGACGTCCGCGCTGTCGCTGAGCCGCACGCGGCCGTTGATGACCGCGCCGGCGGTGTTGGTGATGCTGGCGAGGCCGCCGGTGACATCGATGGCGTAGCCGGCCGAGGAACCGATGGTCCCGCGATTGGTGACGCCCGTGCCGTTGATCGAGGTGGCGCGGATGCCCGCGGTCTGGCCGTTGATGACCGAGCCCGCCTGGGTGTTCACCGAGACGGTGAGGCCGGTCAGGGTCATGGCGTCGGCCTGGGTCGAGGTGACCCCGGCGCCGTTGACGTTGACGTTGACCGCTTCCGTGGCGCTGGTGGCGACGATGCCCGACGCGCCGGCGCCGGTAACGGCGACTCGGCTGACCCCGATGGTGGCGACGCCGTTCGAGGTGACGAGGATGCCGGTGGCGCCGGCGCTCGTGGTGGTCACCGTGGTCGGGGTGACCGAGACGGAGCCGAGGTCGGCGTTGGCCCGGATGCCGACCGAACCGGCGCCGGTGGTGCTGAAGGTCCCGCCCGTGACCGAGACGTCGCCGCCGGCGTCGCTGCTGGCGTTAACCGCGAAGGCGTTGTCGCCGGTGGTGCTGACGTTGAGGCCGGAGATGGCGATATCGCCGCTGTTGGTCAGGATATCGACGGCGTTGGCGCCGAGGCCGGTGGTCGTGATCGTGCCGGCGTTGACCGTCACATTGCCGGTCGCCGAACCGCCGACGATGCCGAAGGCGTTCACACCGCTGGTGTTGATCGAGCTGATGTTGATCGCCAGGTCGCCGTCGGTGGTGGCGCCGAGGATGCCGAAGCCGCCGTCGGCGTCGGTGGTGATCGAGGCGCCGGTCAGGCCGTTGATGGTCAGGGCGTCCGTGCCGAGACCGAGTCCCAGGATGCCGGCGTTGAGGCCGCCGCTGGTGTCGATGACAACATCGCCGTCGAGGTTGATGGTCAGGTCGCCGGCCGGCGTGAAGTAGGTGATGCCGTTCGGGTAGGGGTTGCCGGCCGAGGTGCAGGTGACCGTGTCACCGCCCGGCGCGGCGACGCCGCATTCGTCCTGGGCCAGGGCGACACCCGGCGCGCCGATGGCGGCCAAGGCCAGGAAGCCGCCGATGGCGGTCGAAGCGGTCGAAAGGAGGAGAGTGCGGCTGCGAGCGCCGGATTTGGCGCGCAGGGCGGAGCTCACGAGCCCCTGGCCCGTGAGGGAATTGGTCGTACGCATATGTGGGAACTGCCTGAAAAGCTGTGGTTACTGGAGGCAGTTACGTACGGCCGGGCAGATCGTTGCGGGCCTCGGAAAAGAATCATCGAGCTCGTCAAAAAGGACGCAGGTCAGCCGGCCACCGCTTCCAGCGCTTCGGCCGCCGCCATCCAGGCCGCTTCCGCCTCATCGACCTGCGCCTGAACCTTCTCGCGCCGCTTGCCGAGGTCGGCGGCGACGGTGGGGTCGCGGACGTAGAGGTTGGGATCGCCGAGCTTCTCGTCGATCTCCGCCAGCTGCCTGGTGACCCGGGCGAGGGTCTCTTCGGCCGCCGTCAGTTTGCGCTTCAGGGGGCCGGCCGCCGCCGCCGGGTCGCGGTTGGACGCAAGGGGGGCCTTGGTGTTGACGGTCGGGTTGGGCGCCTCGCCCTTGACCTGGGTCGGGGCGCGGGCGGCGACGCGGGCGCGGTCGAGGACGAACTTGGCATAGTCGTCCATGTCGCCGTCGAAGGTCTTCACGCCGCCATCCGCCGCCAGCCACAGCCGGTCGGCGACCAGCTCCATCAGCGAACGGTCGTGGGTGATCAGGATGACGGCGCCCCGGTAGTCGTTGAGGGCGTCAAGCAGGGCCCGGCGGCTGTCGATGTCGAGGTGGTTGGTCGGCTCATCGAGGATCAGCAGGTGGGGCGCTTCCATAGCGACCATGTTGAGCAGCAGCCGCGCGCGCTCGCCGCCGGACAGGTTGGCGACGTTGGTCTCCGCCTTTTCGTAGCTGATGCCCCACTGCGCCAGTTTCGACCGACGCTGCGACTCGCTGGACTCGGGCAACGCGCGGCGGATGATGTCCATCGGGGTATCAACCGGGTCGAGGGCCTCGATCTGGTGCTGGTGGAACCAGCCGACCTTGATACGGCGGTCGCGGTGCAGGTCGCCCGACTGGATGGGCAGGGCGCCGGCGATCATCTTGGCGAAGGTCGACTTGCCGGCCCCGTTGACGCCCAGGAGGCCGATACGGTCGTCGACGTCCATGCGCAGGTTGAGGTTCTTGAGGATCGGCGGGCCGCCATAGCCGACCGTGGCGTTGTCCAGCCGCACCAGCGGCGGCGCCAGGGGCCGGGTCGGGGAGGGGATGGTGAAGGGGGCGGTGCGCTCCTCCAGGGTCATCGTCACCGGCGGCAGCTTCTGCAGCATCTTCAGGCGCGACTGGGCCTGGGTGGCCTTTGACGCGGTGGCGCGGAAGCGATCGACGAAGGCCTGCATATGGGCCCGCTTGGCTTCGATCTTGCCGCGCATGGCCTCGGCCAGGCGGGCCTTTTCGGCGTGCTGCTCCTCGAAGCTGTCGTAGCCGCCGGTGTAGAGGTCGAGCTTTCCCTCACGAACATGCAGGATGTAACCGCAGGAATTATTGAGCAATTCCCGGTCGTGGCTGATGATCAGGGCGGTGTGCGGATACTTCTTCAGCCGCGCCTCGAGCCAGAGGGCGCCTTCGAGGTCGAGGTAGTTGGTCGGCTCGTCGAGCAGCAGGAGGTCTGGCTGGCTGAACAGGGCGGCGGCCAGCGCCACCCGCATCCGCCAGCCGCCGGAGAACTCCGCCATCGGCCGGGTCAGGTCTTCATTGCTGAAGCCGAGGCCGGCGAGGATTTCGGACGCCCGCGACGGGGCCGAGTCGGCATCGATCTCGATCAACCGGGTCCAGATGTCGCCCATCTCCTCGGGATCGGCGGTTTCCAGCCGGGTCATCAGGCTGTGGCGTTCCTCGTCAGCCTCAAGCACCGTGTCGAGCAAGGAGACCGGGGTGGCCGGGTGCTCCTGGGCGACGGTGCCGATGCGGGCGGCCTTCGGGATCTTGATCTCGTCCTCGCCGCCGTGCAGCTCGCCGAGGATCAGCTTGAACAGCGTCGACTTGCCGATGCCGTTGCGGCCGACCAGGCCGATCTTCCCCCCGGTCGGCAAGGTGACGCTCGCCTTGTCGAAGAAGCGTCTGCCCCAGGCGTTGAATGTCAGTTCGTTGATCTGGAGCATGAAACGCTTTGAGGTGTTGGCGCGGGGAGGGCCCGCCGCTATAAGCTCGCGACCTCCCAAATCCCACCTCTTTGTAGGGCTGAAAGAAACTAGGCCATGACCGAACGCACCTTTTCCATCATCAAGCCGGACGCCACCGAGAAGAACCTGACCGGCGCCGTCAACGCCGTCATCGAGGCCGCCGGCCTGCGCATCGTCGCGCAGAAGCGCATCAAGCTGAGCCAGGCTCAGGCCGAGAAGTTCTACGAGATCCACAACGAGCGCCCGTTCTTCGGCGAGCTGGTCGAGTTCATGACCCGCGCTCCGGTGGTCGTGCAGGTTCTCGAAGGCGAGAACGCCGTGGCCCGCTACCGCGAAGTCATGGGCGCCACCAACCCGGCCCAGGCCGCCGAAGGCACCATCCGCAAGCTCTACGCCGACAGCGTCGGCGAGAACTCGGTGCACGGTTCGGACAGCCTGGACAACGCCAGGATCGAGATCGCCCAGTTCTTCACCGACGACGAGATCGTCGGGTAAGTCTGGCGACATCGCTGAGATTTGGGCCGGCCAGGGCAACCTGGCCGGCCTTTTTCATGGCCTAGTGCTCGGCCTTGGATGGCGGTGAATCCGGGTCGGCAGGCGCCCAGCGCTTCATGGCCGGACCGATGCTGCCGCCCTGCACCAGCACCGAGAAGAGAACCACGACGTAGGTCGCGGCCACCAGGATGTCCTTGGCCGGGCCGGGCGGCAGGGACAGGGCCAGCGCGATGGATATGCCGCCCCGCAGGCCGCCCCAGCTCATCACCCGGAACGCCAGCTTGAAGGGCAGCAGGTCGCGCCAGAAGGCGAGCGGCACGCCAACCGATATCATCCGGGCCAGCAGCACCAGCGGAATGGTCAGCGCGCCCAGCCACAGCAGGCCCAGGCGGTCGGCGAGAACGATCCCCTCGAGGCCAATGAGCAGGAACAGGACCGCATTGAGGATCTCGTCGATGAGTTCCCAGAATTTGAGCAGGTGGTCGCGGGTGATCTCGCTCATGGCGTAGCTGACCCCCTGGTTGCCGATCAGCAGGCCGGCAACGGCCATGGCGACGGGACCACTGATATGCAGGGCCGAGGCCAGCGCATAACCGCCCATGACGACCGCCAGGCTGATCATCACCTCGACCGCATAATCATCGATCGCCTTCATGGCGCGATACCCGATCCAGCCGACGACCAGCCCGAGCGCGGCCCCGCCCAGCGCCTCGACCACGAACATCTCTCCCGCATGAAGAAGCGAGAAGTGACTGCCGGCCGCGGTCGCCGCGGCCAGCAGGATGGAGAAGATCACCACCCCGACGCCATCGTTGAACAGGCTCTCGCCGACGATGGTCGCCTGAAGGGTCGGCGGCACCCTTGCGGTCTTCATGACCCCGAGCACGGCGACCGGGTCGGTTGGACTGATCAACGCCCCGAAGACGAAGCACCACATCAGGGGCAACTGCATGCCCAGCAGCTGAACGATGCCGAAGAGACCAAGACCGACCATGATCGTCGAGGCGACAACGCCGACGGTGCTCAGGATGCCGATCTGCAACGCGCCCCGCTTAAGATGTTTGAGATCGACATGGAGCGCGCCGGCGAACAGCAGGAAGGACAGCATGCCTTCCATCAGGGTCTTTTCGAAGTCGATGCCTTCCAGGAATCCGGCCACGGCCGCCGACAGGCTGATGGATGGCATCAGCCTGTCGAGCACGATGACGGCAAGCGAGGCCAGCGCCCCCATCAAGGTGAGGGCGACCGTGGCCGGGAGCTTGAGGTGCCGATGGTTGAGCCATCCAAGCGCCGCTGCCAGCACGACGAGGATCGCGGCGGCGTCAAAGGCCGAGAGGGGCAGGGTGCCTGTCATGGTCGTCCAGCGGATGGTCTGGGCAGGTGCGGCGACGTCGCCCGTTCAAGGTTCAAACTGAAGGTCCCGGCCGCCGCTGTCGATTCCAATCGGCCCTACACGGCCCGCGACCGCACAAATTCCGCCAGGGCCCGGGGGTAGAGGGCATGCTCGGCGGCCAGCACGCGGGCGGTCAGCGACTCGACCGAATCAGTCTCGGTGATCGGCGTCCGGGCCTGCGCCAGCACCGGGCCTTCATCGACCCCCGCCGTCACC
This sequence comes from Caulobacter sp. NIBR1757, assembly GCF_027912495.1. Classification (GTDB taxonomy): domain Bacteria; phylum Pseudomonadota; class Alphaproteobacteria; order Caulobacterales; family Caulobacteraceae; genus Caulobacter. The sequence goes on from NZ_CP115463.1 coordinate 2,153,917, forward strand.
AGATGCACCGAACAGCCGGCCTCGGCGTCTCCCGCCTCGATGGCGCGGCGATGGGTGTCGAGGCCCGGATGGCGGGGCAACAGCGAGGGGTGGATGTTCAGCATCCGTCCCTCCCAGGCCCCGACCAGGAAGGGCGTCATGATCCGCATATAGCCGGCCAGGGCGACGACATGGCAGTTGAACCGCCTCAGGGCGGCGTCGAGGGCATGCTCGTGCGCCTCGCGGTCCTTGCCGAACGGGGCATGATCGACAGCCAACGCCGTCACCCCGAGCGCCCTGGCCCGTTCCAGTCCCGCCGCATCCGGCCGGTTGGAGATCACCACGGCCACCGCATAGGGGCAGTCATCCGCCTCCGCCGCCCGGATCAGGGCTTCCATGTTGGAGCCTGTTCCGGAGATCAGGATGCCAACACGGGCCTTTGTCATGCCTTGGCGAGCTCGCCGCAGACGAAAGCGTCCTCGCCGGCGTCGAGGAGGGCCATCAGCACCTCCGGCGCCTGGTCCCTGGCGACGATCAGGAGAAGACCGATGCCGCAGTTGAAGGTCCGGCGCAGTTCGTGGTCGTCGATGCCGCCCTCGCGTTGCAGCCAGTCGAACACCGGCGGCAGGGGCCAGGCATTCCAGTCGAACCGGGGCTCCAGGCCCTCGGCGATGGCGCGGGGCGGGTTCTCGATAAGGCCGCCGCCGGTGATGTGGGCGACGCCCTTGACCTTGCCGGCCTTGAGCAGCGGATGGACGCTCTTCACATAGATGCGCGTGGGGGCCATCAGCGCCTCGGCCAGCGTGCCGTCGCCGAACGGGCAGGGGGCGTCCCAGCTGAGGCCCGAACGCTCGACCACCTTGCGGACCAGGGAATAGCCGTTGCTGTGCGGGCCGCTGGAGCCGAGGCCGATCAGCACGTCGCCGGGCCGTTGCTCGTCCAGCCGCGGCAGGACGCCGTCGCGGTTCACCGCCCCGACCGTGAAGCCGGCCAGGTCGTAGTCACCTTCGGAATACATGCCGGGCATCTCGGCCGTCTCGCCGCCGACCAGGGCGCAGCCGGCCAGTTTGCAGCCCTCGGCGATACCGGCCACCACGCTGGTCGCCGTCGCCACGTCCAGCTTCCCGGTCGCATAGTAGTCGAGGAACAGCAGCGGCTCGGCGCCCTGGGCCAGGAGGTCGTTGACGCACATGGCCACCAGATCGATGCCGACCTGGCCGTGCAGCCCGGTGTCGATGGCGATCTTCAGCTTGGTGCCGACCCCGTCGGTGGTGCTGACCAGCAGCGGGTCGTCGTAGCCGGCCGCCTTCAGATCGAACAAGGCCCCGAATCCGCCCAGGCCTCCCGAGACGCCGGGGCGGTTGGTGGCCTTGGCCAGTGGCTTGATGGCTTCCACCAGGGCGGCGCCGGCGTCGATGTCGACGCCTGCCTGTGCGTAAGTCAGCCCGTTCTTGAGGTCGGTCATGGCGGCATCCGTGTCACGAAGGGGCGAGAATCGAAACGGGCGGCATTCAAAAACTTGCAGACTCGCCCGCGCGCGGGGCTATAGCTGCCGCATGACGCCTATTACAACCACCGCCGACCTGGCGGCGTTCTGCAATCAACTGAAGGGCCAGCCTTTCGTCGCCGTGGACACCGAGTTCATGCGCGAAACGACCTACTGGCCGATGCTTTGCCTGATCCAGGCCGCCGCGCCGAATGGGGCCGAAGCCTGCATCGACCCGCTGGCCCCCGGCATCGACCTGAGTCCCTTCCTCGATGTCCTGCGCGACACCTCGATCCAGAAGGTGTTCCACGCCGCCCGCCAGGACGTCGAAATCTTCAACAACCTGGGCGCCATGCCGAGGCCGTTGTTCGACACCCAGATCGCCGGCATGGCCGCGGGCTTCGGCGAGCAGATCGCCTATGACGCCCTGGTCCGCCAGATGCTGAAGATCGACCTCGACAAGTCCAGCCGCTTCACCGACTGGAGCCGCCGGCCGCTGAGCGACAACCAGCTGACCTACGCCATCGCCGACGTCACCCACCTGGCGCGCCTCTATCCGGTGCTGCGCGGCAGCCTGGAGAAGGCCGGCCGCCTGGCCTGGGTCGAGGAGGAGATGGAAGCGCTCATCGATCCCGAGCTCTACGACGTCAATCCGGAGAACGCCTGGAAGCGCCTGCGCCCGCGCAAGCACTCGGCCAAGTACATGGCCGTGTTCAAGGCCGTCGCCGCCTGGCGCGAACGCACCGCCCAGACCCGCGATCAGCCGCGGGGCCGCATCCTCAAGGATGACGCTATCGACGAACTGGCCGCCCAGGCCCCGACCGATGCGGCGGCCATGGACCGGCTGCGCGGCGTGCCGAAGGGTTTCTCGGGCTCCAAATTCGGCCCCGACCTGATGGCCGCCATCAAGGAAGCCCTGCGCGATCCGGAGGCCTACGCCCCCGTCGTCGAGCGCGAGAAGACCAACCACAACCCGGCCGCCGGCGCGGTGGTCGAGCTGCTCAAGGTCCTGCTCAAGGCCCGGGCCGAGGATGCGGGCGTGGCGTCGAAGCTGATCGCCACCGTCTCCGACCTCGAAAAGATCGCAAACGACGACAACGCCGACGTCGGCGCCCTGACCGGCTGGCGCAAGGACGCCTTCGGGACGGACGCCCTGAAGCTCAAGCGCGGCGAACTGGCCCTGGTGCTGGACGGCACCCGGGTGCGGGTGGTCGAGGTGCGGCGGGCGCCGAAGCAGGCGGCGGCGGAGTAATCCGCCGCCTCAGCGGTCTTCGAGGCCGTGAAAGATGCGGACGATCCGGACTTCGGTCTGCAGGACCAGATAGCGGATCACATAGCCACGCTTGCCAAAGGGCACGCGTAGCTGTCGCTGGCCGCCAACGCCCCCATAGCCGCGACCCGGAAACTGGCTCAGGGAGCGGGCGGAAGCGATGATAGCTTCCATGGCGCGGCTTGCTGCCTTGGGATTTTTCTCATCCAGCCACTGCCATAGTCGGACCAGATCTGCGTTCGCCGCAGAGGTGAAGGTGACCCTCAAACTTTGCGAGCCAACGGCGGTGAGAGGGGATTGTCGGTAGACAAGGAACGCACCCAGCGTTCGACATCCTCTAGTGGGACACCCATTCGCGTCCGCTCAAACTCTTCCAGTCGTGCAAGATCTTCCGCGATATACGGGCCGGTCCAGCCTTCAGTGTCGAGTTCGCCAAAGCCTGCGATCTGATTTTCGATGAGTTGCAGGCCGAGTTCTTCCAGCGTCACGCCTTCGTCGGCGGCCATCTCGCGTAACCGCCGCTCCAGCGTCTCGTTGAGCTTCAGAGTGATCTCGCCATCAGCCATGTCCCGAGCCTAATCCCGATCCCGATTTCCCGCAAACCTTGCCAACCGACCCGGAAAGGTGATTCACAGTCCCTCCAAGCAACCGCCATTAGAGCGCTCGATGTCCAAACTCCTCCAGACCGCCATCATCTACGACTTCGACGGTACGCTCGCCCGCGGCAACATGCAGGAAACCAGCTTCATCCCGGCGCTCGGCCTGACGCCCAAGGAGTTCTGGAACGACACGGTCCGGCCGCAGACCATCAAGTCCGACGGCGACGACATCCTGATGTACATGCAGCTGATGCTGCAGACGGCCCGCAAGGCCGGGCTGACCGTCACCAAGGAGATGCTGCAGAAGCACGGCGAGGGCGTCCTGCTGTTCGACGGCCTGCGCGACATGAGCTGGTTCGACCGCATCAACGCCTTCGGGGCCAACTATGGCCTGAAGATCCAGCACTACATCCTCTCGTCCGGCCTGCAGGAGATGGTCGAGGGCTGTCCCATCTATCCGGCCTTCGAGCACGTCTTCGCCAGCCACTATGTCTACAATGACGACGGCGAGGCCGAGTGGCCGGCGGTGGGCATAAACTACACCACCAAGACCCAGTACCTTTTCCGCATCAACAAGGGTGTGCACAACAACTGGGAGCACGAGAAGATCAACCGCTTCATGCCCGACGACGAGCGTCCGGTGCCGTTCGAGCGGATGATCTTCGTCGGCGACGGCGACACCGACGTGCCGACCATGAAGATGATGCACACCAAGGGCGGCCACTCGATCGCCGTCTATGACCCGCGCACCGAGCCCAACGACCAGACCAAGCTTCACCGCCTGATCGCCGAGGACCGGGTCAACTTCGTCGCCGCCGCCAACTACACCGACGGCAGCGCGCTGGACCTGATCGTCAAGGGCATCCTCGGCCGTATCGCCATCCATGAGGGGACGATGCCGGCCGATCAGCGGGACTAGAGCGCGTACCGATAAGCGGGAACCGGTTATCGGATCAAACGCGCGACCACAAAGACTCTAGGCCGGGCGTCAGTCGTCGTTGCCGATGTTGCGGATCTCCTCGATCGGCGGGGCGCTCTCGCGCGCCAGCGTGACGGTGGCGCCGGTCTCGCGGTGGTTCAGCGTCAGGGTCTCGCCGTTGAGCGAATAGCGGAAGCTGACCTGGGACTGCGGCAGGCTCAAACGGTTGCCGCGCGCCTTGAAGGGTTCCGGCTCCTCCGACTGCTCATAGCCGCCCGCGAGGCGACTGACCGTCGCCCGGTTGTCCGTGCCCAGTTGCAGCCGGTCGCCGGCCTTCATGCCGACGTCGCCGCGCACCCCGGTCACCCGCCAGTCGCCGAACAGCTCCAGGGCCGACATGGCCTTGGGCGGCTCGGCGCTGTGGCCTGAGAGGAAGGCGGTCTGGCCATACAGCCGTTGGGCCAGTTCCCGCTCGGGCTTGAGACGGGGGTCGTTGGCCTGGTCCAGCCGCGCGTTGAGTTGGCGGAACAGGTTGTAGGCGCCCTCGTCGTCGCCGCCGTGAAACAGGGTGGCCCCTTCCCGCAGCAACAGGAACTCGTCCATCAGCGTCTGGCCCAGCACCAGGTCCTGTCCGGGCCGCCCGGAGACGCCCGCGATGCTCAGGCTGTGGCTCCCCGCCTTGCCGTCCTTGGCGTCGACATAGGTCAGATCGACCTTCGCCAGCGCCTGACCCGGCGCCAGCCGCGGCGCCGGCAGGTTGGGTTCGCTGCGGGCCAGGGTGACGAAGACCCCGCCGCCTTCCCGGCTGAGGAAGACGGTCGGGATGGTGAAGGACACCTCGTCCTCGCCACGCCAGGCCAGCATTTCGCCGGGCACGCCGTAGACGGCGGTGATCCGGTATCCGGGCGCCGGGGCGACGTTGAGACGGATGTCGTGCGCCACCTCGGCGGCCATGTAGTCCAGCTTGGCGGCGAAGACGCTGTCCACCTCCGCCTCGTTGGCCATGAAGAAGAGGTTGCCGCCGCGCACGCTGGAGATGTCGGTGGCCAGGGCGGCATCGAACTGCACCCCGACGCCAATGGTGGTCAGGCCCACGCTCCGGGCCGAGGCTTCCTTCGCCATGCCCATGAAGCTCTCGGCGTCTGTCGCCCCGACGTTGGGCTGCTCGTCGGTGAACAGCATCACCCGGGTCGCGCCCTTGAAGCTGGTCTGTGTCTCGAAGGCGGCGTCGTAACCGACCCTCAGGCCCTCTTCCATGTTGGTCGAGCCGTTGCTCTCGATCCGGTCGATCTTGCCCAGAATGTCGGGGACGTTGGTCCGGGTGATCGCGGTGGGCGCGAGATAGCGGTGCGATTCATTGCCATACAGCACGATGGTGATCTGATCGCCGGGCCGCATCTGGCGCACGATGGTCTTCAGGCTGCGCCGCACCAGCGCCAACGGCTCGCCGCTCATGGAGCCGGACTTGTCTACCACCGCCACCAGGTTCAGCGGCTCACGCGTCCATTTTTCAGCGTCGATATTGCTGGCGAAGCCCAGCCCGACGAATACCTCGTCCTTCGGCCGCAACAGCAGGTCGGCGTTCATCGCCTCGCCGGTCAGGCAGAACAGCTGCGGACAGGCCGTCTGCGGCCCCAGCATCAGATTGTAGCCGCCCATCAGGCCTTCCGGCGTCAGGCTGCCCGGCATCGGCACCCGCATCGCGGCCGCTTCGTTACGGAAGAAGCTGATGTCCTGGGCCCCGCCCTGTCGCACCTGGGCGGTGATGATCAGTTCGCCGACATCGTTGTTGCTGTCGTCGTCATCCTGGGCGAAGGCCGGCAGCGCGGCGGTAGCGGCGAGCAGCGCGCTCAGCCCGACGGAAATCATCCAGCGTTTCATGGTAAGCCTCCCAATCGTTTCCCCGGATTGAGAGACTACGCCGACTTCGGCGTCTGTCACCTGTTCGTTTACGCTACGTCAATCCGCCCGGATTTCCGCCTTCGCATCCAGGTGCCCGGCCAGGGTGTTCGCCCGCCGCCCCGTCTGCTCCCCAAGCAGCAGGTCGGCGCGGTCGGCGTCGGTGGTCAGCAGCAGCCGGCCGTCCTTCAGGCTCAGGCGCGTATGCGCCAGCAGGGCGCTGTCGCGGGCTGTCAGGTCGCAACCGAGGCGGATGGCGGCGCCCAGGGCCCGGGCGCGTTTCCTCGCCACGTCGGGGAGCAGGCGGGTGATTGTGCCCTGTTCCGGCGTGCTGTTGGAACTGGTGTGGCGGCTGAAGGCGGCCATGGCCAGGAAGGCGCGTTCGGCATGGCTCTGGCCGGCGACGGGGGCCCGCAGAACCTGCTCGAAGACCAGGTCGGCGCGGTGGTCGGGGTGCAGCCGGGCCCCGAGGTCGGCCAGGCGGCAGGCGGCGGCCAGCAGGATGGCGTCGCGGCCGGGGAAGATCGGATCGAGCGAGCCGAATACCGGCGTCAGCCAGGCCTCCAGGGTCGGCCCCAGGGTGGCGTCGGCGCCGGTGCGGATGGTCAGGGCGTCACAGCCCTCGACCAGCGGGTCCAGGGCCTGCGTCCGCGCGTCCATGGCCTCGAACAGCATGCCTTCGCGCACGCCATAGGCCGACAGCACCACCGTCTCGATCCCCAGCGCCACGATCAGCCGCTCCAGCACCACGGCGGCATGGGGCAGGGTCTCGGCCCGCTTCTTGGAGACGCCTTCGACGGCTTCGAGCGAGCGGCGCGACTGGCTGGCCACGAAGCGGCAGGCGTTCAGGGCCTCCGCCCGGGTCAGCTCGTACTGGTGCACGACCCTGAGCGGATAGCCGGTCATATGCATGTGGATGAGCGCCAGGTTGCGCCAGGCGCCGCCGACGGCGTGAAAGGTCGGGGTGTGGAACTGGCCCAGATCGTGGATCCGCTCGTCGACCTCGGCGCGGCGGATCTCTGGGTCGTCGTCCGGAAAGGCTCCGAAGGAGAAGGGCCCGAGCGGCAGGGTGACGCCTTCGCCGGCGCCCTTGGGCCCGATGGCCGTCAGTTCCAGGCTGGCGCCGCCCAGGTCGCCGACCACGCCGTCGCCGGCCGGAGCGCCGGCCAGCACGCCCAGCGCTGCATAACGGGCTTCCTCGGCCCCGCTGAGCACCCGCAGAGTCAGGCCGGTCTCGGCCTGAACGCGTTCAGCGAACATAGGGCCGTCCTCGGCGTCGCGGATGGCGGCGGTGGCGGCGGTGAACACCCGCTCGGGCGGTAGCCGTTCGACCACCATGCGAAAGCGCTTGAGGGCGGCGAGGGCGCTGACCGCGCCGTCTTCGCTCAAGCGGCCGGTCTTCTTCAGGTCGCGGCCAAGGCCGGCCAGCACCTTCTCGTTGAACACCGTCCACATCGACCGGCCCTCGACCCGGTACAGCACCAGGCGGACCGAGTTGGAGCCGACGTCGACGACGGCGGCGTCATGGCTGGTCATTGGTCGAGGTCCAGGGCCAGGACGCCGGGCAGGTCGCGGACATGGTGACCCCGGCCCGACAGACTGGGGTTGGTCATGAAGTAGTCGTGGGCGGAGAAGGCCATTCGCTTGTTCCAGGCCGGGTCGCGCGTGTAGCCGCCCTGGCTGTCCAGCGTCCAGCTTTGCGCCTCGTCGTTGAGGTTGGCGACCATGATCTGGCTGAGCACCTGTTCGTGCACCGTCGGGTTGTCGATGGGCGTCATGGCCTCGACGCGGCGGTCGAGGTTGCGCGGCATCCAGTCTGCCGAGGAGATGAACACCTTGGCCGCCTTGCTGGGCAGCGGCTCGCCGTTGGCGAAGGCGGCGATGCGCGAATGCTCCAGGAAGCGTCCGACGATCGACTTGACCCGGATGTTCTCCGACAGGCCGGCGACGCCGGGCTTCAGGCAGCAGATGCCGCGGATGACCAGGTCGATGGGCACGCCCGCCTGGCTGGCGCGGTAGAGGGCGTCGATGATCTCCGGATCGACCAGGGCGTTGAGCTTGGCCCATATGCCGCAGGGCTTGCCGGCCCTGGCGTTATCGGCCTCGGCGGCGATCATGGCCAGCAGGTCCGGCTTCATGGTCTCGGGCGAGAAGCTCAGCTTCTCCAGCCGCTCGGGGCGGGCATAGCCGGTGATGTAGTTGAACAGCCGTGCGCTGTCGCGGCCCAGCGCCGGGTCGGTGGTGAACAGGCTGAGGTCAGTGTAAACCTTGGCTGTCACCGGGTGATAGTTGCCGGTCCCGAAGTGGCAGTAGGTGCGCAGGGTCTCGCCCTCGCGGCGCACCACCAGGCTCAGCTTGGCGTGGGTCTTGTACTCCACGAAGCCGAAGACGACGTGGACCCCGACCTTCTCCAGGTCCTTGGCCCAGCGCAGGTTGTTCTCCTCGTCGAACCGCGCCTTGATCTCGACCAGGGCGGTGACGTTCTTGCCGTTCTCGGCCGCCTCGATCAGGGCGGCGATGATCGGGCTGTCCTGGCTGGTGCGGTACAGGGTCTGCTTGATGGCCAGCACCTGCGGGTCGCGGGCCGCCTGGCGCAGGAACTGGACGACCACGTCGAAGCTTTCGAACGGGTGGTGGACCAGGATGTCCTTCTCGCGGATGGCGGCGAAGCAGTCGCCGGCATGGTCGCGGATACGCTCGGGGAAGCGGGCGACGAAGGGCGGGAATTTCAGGTCGGCGCGATCCTTGGGGATCATCTCCGACATCGCGGCCAGGCCCAGCTTGCCGTCGATGAGCACCACGTCGTCGGGCCGGGCGTCGAGGCCGTCGAGGATGAACTCGCGCAGGTCGTCGGGCATGGTGGTCTGGACCTTGACCCGCACCACCTCGCCCATGCGGCGACGCTTCAGCTGGGTCTCGAACTCCAGGACCAGGTCCTCGGCCTCTTCCTCGATCTCGATGTCGCTGTCGCGGATCACCCGGAACAGGCCCCGGCCCTCGACCGTGTAGCCGGGGAACAGCTGGTCGAGGAACAGGATGATCAGGCTTTCCAGGGCAATGAACCGCCGCTCCTTGCGCCGCGCCGGGCCGGGAAGCTCCCAGAACCGCTTCACCTGCTGGGGCACCGGCACCAGGGCGAACAAGAGCTTGCCGTCGGCCCGCTTCATCTTCAGTCCCAGGCAGAAGCCGAGGTTGGGGATGAAGGGGAAGGGGTGGGCAGGGTCGATGGCCAGGGGGGTCAGCACCGGGAACAGCTTGTTCTGGAAGACCTCCAGCGCCGCCGGCAGATCGACCGCCGTGACGTCGCGGGCGTCGAGCAGGCGCAGGCCCTCATGCCCGAGTTCGGCCCGCAGACTGCGCCAGATGCGCTGCTGGTCGTCCATCAGCACCGAGGCGGCGGCGTTGAGGCGGTCCAGCTGTTCGATGGGCGTCAGGCCATCGAGGCTGACCTTGCGCACGCCCTCCCGGACCTGGCCCTTCAGGCCGGCGACGCGGACCATGTAGAATTCGTCGAGGTTGTTGGCGCTGATCGACAGGAAGCGCAGGCGCTCCAGCAGCGGATGGCGCTGGTTCTCGGCCTCTTCCAGCACCCGCTTGTTGAAGGCCAGCCAGGAGATTTCGCGGTTGAAGAACCGCTCCGGCGAGGCCAGCAGGGTCTCGTCCAACGTGAGGTCCCTGAGGGCCGTGGGGCTTTTCCTGGAGGCGCTGGCAGTCGCGGTTCGGGGCATCGGGACTCTATAGGCGGTTTCGCCGACCTTTGGCCCATGGTCGTGACAGTTTCAACGATATAGGCAGGCGCGGTGATTGCCGGCTTAACGGCGGGCGCTTGTCTTATGATCCGGGGGCTGACGTGTTTCTCAGAGCTGTGCTGATGCTGGCCGTCGTCGCCTGCCTGGGGGCCGCGCCGGCGATCGAGCCCATCCGATATACCATCTCGCCGGTGCTGGAGGACGGCCGCCTGACGGCCCTGGTGGTCGTCATGCAGGCAGACGGCGACGAAGACGGCGAGACACGCCTGACTCTGCCCTCCAGCGGCGTCGCCGATGATGAGCCCGCCCCCTATCTGGGCGCTGTCGATGTCACGGGCGGCGAGGCCCGGCGGGAGAGCCCGTCGGCCATCGTCGTCACCCACGACCCGGGCGCGCGCCTGACAATACGCTACCGCCTGATGACCGGCTACGACGGCGATCCGCCCGGCCAGCCTTTCCGCCCGGTGGTCCGGCCCGACTGGTTCGTCGTCCACGGCGAGGCGGCCTTCATCCTCATCCGGGAGCGGCCGGGCACGCCTGTCCGCCTGACCTGGTCCGGGATGCCCAGGGGATGGCTGGCCCAATCGAGCCTCGGCCCAGCTGATACGGCGGACACCCTGTCCGACAGCATGCTGTTCGGCGGCGCCGGTTGGCGGCGCGAAATCCGGCCGCTGGGCCCGGCCCGCCTGTCCCTCTATTTCCGCGAACCCGGCTGGCAGGTTTCGCCGGCTCTGGCGGCCGACATGCTGGCTTCGACCCTGAAAGCCGACTTCGACTACTGGGGCGATCGGCCCCGCGACATGACCGTGCCCGTCATCCAGGTTTCCGGCGGCGACTTCGGCGGACGGGGCCTGGCCGGCGGCTTCGCCCTGTTCGCGGGTCCGGATCTTGATCTGCGCACCCTGCGCCGGATCGTGGCCCACGAGCATACCCACAGCTGGATCTCCCGCCAGGTCGGCGGCTTCCCGATGCGGGACGACAACCTCTCGGCCTGGTTCAACGAGGGTTTCACAGAGGCGGTGGCGGGCCGCTCCCTGCTGCGCTCTGGCCAGTGGTCGCTGGAGGATTTCGTGACCGACCTCAACGAGTCGCTGCTGCGCTACGGCCTCTCGCCGGCCGTCGAGGCCAGCAACCGCCGGCTGGCGGATGAACGCATGACGGACTTCGACGTCGGTAAGATGCCCTACGACCGGGGGCGGCTGCTCGCCATCCTCTGGGACCGCCGCTTTCGCCAGGAGACGGGCGGCAAACTCGGGCTCGACGCCGTGCTGGCCGAACAGCGCCGTCTCGCCGCCGCCGACGAGGGCGGCGACCACCGCGTGCCGGCCAACGAACTCTTCCCATGGGCCGCCCTCAAGGTCACCGGCCTCAACCTGGAGCAGGATATCCGGCGGCGGGTGGACAACGGCGAGCGCATCGAACTGCCCGCCGACCTGTTCGGCGACTGCGGCCGCCTGGTCGAGGTCCGCCAGCCGGCTTTCGAGCGCGGCTTCGACCTCCTCGCGACCCTGCGCAACAAGGGTCGGCTCGTCGGTCTGGTCCCCGGCGGCCCGGCCGAGCGGGCCGGCCTGCGTGACGGCGACCGCCTCCGGATCAGCGAAATCCCCTCACGCGACAGCCAGACCCCGCTGACCTACCGCGTGGTGGACGAGGCGAAGAGGCCGCTTCGGACCGTGACCTATCTGCCGGTCGGCGAGGGCGAGGTCCGCTTCCAGCGCTTCGTTCTGACCCCCGCCATGTCCCCGGCGCGGCAGCAGGCCTGCACGGCCATGCTGAGCGGGAGGTCCTAGACCTCCTCGAACAGATCCGAGGTCTCGTCCAGCAGTTCGCGGGCCAGCGCCCGGTTGATCGCCCGGCCTCGCGAGCCCGCCGCCTCATCCATCCGGGCCGCCAGGATGCGGGCCGCCGACACCGACCGCTCCATGCGGCTCAGCAGGTAGGGATAGAGGTCGTCATCCGGCTTGATGTGCCGGGCCTTGAACAGGGCTTCCAGCACAGCGCGCAATTGGGCGTCGTCGGGCGGATCGATCTCGGCCACCGCCAGGGCGTTGTAGCGCGAACGCAGGTCGGGCAGGGTGGTCGGCCAGGCCAGCGGCCGCTCGCGGCCGGTCAGCAGGACCGCGCGGCCAGCCTGGGCCTGGTTGAGCAGGTGGAAAACCGCCTCGTCCTGGCCGAGCAGGTCGGCGTCCTCGACCAACACGGGTCCTGAGCCCTCCAGGCTCAGGCCACGTCCCGGAAACACCAGCTGCGCCCCGTTGGCGTCGGCCCAGCTCTGGGCCAGATGGGTTTTGCCGCTGCCGGCCGGTCCGATTAGGGCCAGGGCGCCGCGCCCGAGGCTGGCCCAGTCGTCGAGCGACAACACCGCCGAGCGATTGGCGTCGGACAGCACGAAGGCGTCGCGCGTCCAGCTGGTCGCGGGCTCGAACGGCAGTCGGAACTGGGCGGCGGTCACGGCAGGGGTTGTAGCAAGCGCCCGCGCGGCGGTCACGGCGGGCGCGCCGCGGGGGCGGGGAGAACCGCTCCCGGCCTGTGGACAACAGGCTTAACGGCGCCCCTGATGAATATGTCTAGACATATTCATCGCGTTTTGGACCGCCGAGCGAACCGTCGTTCGGTCACCGACGCCAATCGGCACGCGGCCGGGTGGGTTTCGGGCTGGTTTGTGTGGTCTCGCGGGTGGTCTTGTGTGGTCATTTCAGTCGGCAATTGCGGTCAGATAGTGGGTCTTATGACGTTGTATTTTATTGGCTTTCTATGACCTGAAACCTCTGGCCAACAGCGCCGCCGTGCTATACTGGGCCCGCCGCTTCGCTAACGCTTTCGACCGGTCACCGCTGTGGCGCAGCCGAAGAACAGCCGGTGGTAGGTGACCTCCAGCCCCTCGGCCCGCATCATCTCCGCCAGCCCGGACGCGTCCCCGAATTTGCTGCTGTAGGTACCGATCATCGCAAAATCCTGCGCGCCCCGCAGGAACAGCCGCTCGATCAGCGGCAACACGACCAACAGATGCAGCCGATACACCGGCCGCAGCCACCACCCCTTCGGATCGGAGGCCTCGACCATCGAAAACACCCCGCCCGGCTTCAGCACCCGCGCCGTCAGCTTCGCCAGGCGTCCATGCTGCTCGGGATTGAAGGTCTTCAGCCCGAAGGTCGCCACCACGAAGTCGGCGCTTTCGGAGGCCAGGTCGCTGGCCAGCAGGTCGTCCTCGATGAAGGCGATCTTGTGAGCCCGCATCGCGTGCAGCCGCTCCAGCGCCCGCCGGTGCATGCCCGAGGAAATGTCGACGGCGGTGATGGCGCCAAGGTCAGGGAACCGCTTCAGCAGATGCGGCCAGACCTCGCCGGTGCCGGCCATGAAGTCGTAGCCGCTGGGCGCCGCCACGGCCGGCGCCGGCATCAGCGCCACGCACTGACGCCGCCACCGCTCGGTGAAACCCATCGAGCAGATGTAACTGAAAGCGATGTAGCGGTCCGAACAACGGTCGAAGACGGCCTTGACGAACCGGGGGTCATAGAGGTCTTCGGACATGCGGCCAGATGATCCGGCTTCGCCGCCCGGCGCAACGGGGGAAACATGCCACAAGGATTCCTGCGCAGCTTCGCCAAGGTCGCCACGATGGCCGAGGCGCTGGACGTCGCCCACGACCTGCTGGCCGCGCTCGAAGGCGTTGCGACGGTGAAGAGCCTGCTGGTCGAGCCCTACTACAAGGAAGAGGGCTGGATCGAGGTGACGCCGACCTTCAGCGACTTCGACCTGGAGGCCGTGAAGGCGCGGCTGGCGGCCGATTGGGTCGAGGGCGGCGGCGACTGGATCTGGAATCCGGAGGCCCACTGGAACCAGGGGGAGGGGGCCTCCTTCGCGGTTCCGAACATCGTCTGGGCGCTGGTCGAAAGCACCGACTGAAGCGCCGTTTGCCTTGACTTTCCAAGGCCCTCATGCGCCCTTCCGCGCCTCTCGAAATCCGACTCCAAAGCACAGATTCATGCACGCCTATCGCACCCATACCTGCGGCGCCCTGCGCGCCACCGACACCGGCGCCACGGTGCGCCTGTCCGGCTGGATCCATCGCAAGCGTGACCACGGCGGCCTGCTGTTCATCGACCTGCGCGACCACTACGGCCTGACCCAGCTGGTCCTGCATCCGGGCACGCCCGGCTTCGACGCCGTCGAGCGGCTGCGGGCCGAGAGCGTCATCCGCGTGGACGGTGAAGTTGTCGCCCGCTCGGCCGAGACCATCAACGCCAACCTCGGCACTGGCGAAGTCGAAGTGCGGGTCACTTCGGTCGAGGTGCTGTCGGAAGCGGCCGAGCTGCCGCTGCCGGTGTTCGGCGAGCCCGACTACCCCGAGGAGATCCGCCTCAAGCACAGGTACCTCGACCTGCGCCGCGAGACCCTGCACAAGAACATCATCCTGCGCTCCAGGGTCATCGACAGCATCCGCAAGCGGATGGTCGCCCAGGGCTTCCTCGAGTACCAGACGCCGATCCTGACCGCCTCGTCGCCGGAAGGCGCGCGCGACTTCCTGGTGCCGTCGCGTCTGCACCCCAGCAAGTTCTACGCGCTGCCGCAGGCCCCGCAGCAGTTCAAGCAGCTGCTGATGGTCTCGGGCTTCGACCGCTACTTCCAGATCGCCCCCTGTTTCCGCGACGAGGACCTGCGCGCCGACCGCAGCCTGGAATTCTACCAGCTCGACGTCGAGATGAGCTTCGTCACGCAAGAGGACGTGTTCGCGGCCATCGAGCCGGTGATGCACGGCGTGTTCGAGGAGTTCGCCGACGGCAAGTCGGTGACGCCCTATCCGTTCCCGCGCATCCCCTACCGCGACGCCATCGCCTGGTACGGCAGCGACAAGCCCGACACCCGCAACCCGATCAAGATGTCGGACGTCTCGGAGAGCTTCCGCGGCGGCGGCTTCGGCCTCTTCGCCCGCATTCTTGAAACCGAGAAGAACGCCGTCTGGGCCGTGCCGGCCCCCGGCGGCGGTTCGCGCGCCTTCTGCGACCGCATGAACAGCTGGGCCCAGGGCGAAGGCCAGCCGGGTCTCGGCTACATCTTCTGGAGCGCCGACCAGAACGCCTGGGGCGGCCCGATCGCCAAGAACCTGGGTGAAGAGAAGACCCAGGCCCTGATGACCAGCCTCGGTCTCGGCGAAGGCGACGCCGCCTTCTTCGTGGCCGGCGATCCGGGCGTCTTCTACAAGTTCGCCGGCTCGGCCCGCACCCGCGTGGGCACGGAGCTGAAGCTGATCGACGAGGGGACGTTCGAGTTCTGCTGGATCGTCGACTTCCCGATGTTCGAATGGTCGGACGAAGAGAAGAAGGTCGACTTCAGCCACAACCCCTTCTCGATGCCGCAGGGCGAACTCGAGGCGCTCGAAACCAAGAGCCCGCTCGATATTCTCGCCTACCAGTACGACATCGTCTGCAACGGCTACGAGCTGTGCTCGGGCGCGATCCGGAACCACAAGCCCGAGATCATGCTCAAGGCCTTCGAAATCGCCGGCTATGGCGCCGACGTGGTCGAGGAGCAGTTCGGCGGCATGCTGAACGCCTTCCGCTATGGCGCCCCGCCGCACGGTGGTCTGGCCCCCGGCATCGACCGCATCGTCATGCTGCTGGCCGGCCAGACGGCCATCCGCGAAGTCATCGCCTTCCCGCTGAACCAGCAGGGGCAGGATCTGTTGATGAGCGCGCCGTCGGAAGTGTCGGAGAAGCAGTTGAAAGAACTGCACATCCGGCTGAACCCGCCGATCAAGGCCTGATCTATCGCTAGTGCTGCGCTTCCGGCAGGCGGACGATCAGTCCGTCGTGCTCGTCCGCGATCTTGATCTGGCAGGCGAGGCGGGAGGTTTCCCGCACGCCCTCGGCGAAGTCGAGCATCGAGGCCTCCATGGCCCCGCGCTCGCCCACGCGGCCCATCCAGGCCGGATCGACATAGACGTGGCATGTGGCGCAGGCGCAGGCCCCGCCGCAGTCGGCGTCGATGCCCGGGACGTTGTTGCTGATCGCCCCCTGCATCAGGCTGACCCCGACCGGGAGGGTGACGCGATGCTCCGCGCCGTCGTGCTGGACGTAGGTGATGACGGGCATGGAGGCTCTCAGGCGGGGATGCGGACGGGCAGGTTGAGGTAGCCCTTGACGAAGGGCGAGGGGACGCGGTCGGGCTCGCCCATCACCTCTATGACCGGGAAGCGCTTGAGGATCTCTTCCCAGATCACCCGCAGCTGCATCTCGGCCAGCCGGTTGCCGACGCAGCGGTGGATGCCATATCCGAACGACATGTGGGTGCGGGGCCGTTCGCGGTCGATGATGAAGGCGTTGGGATTGTCGATGACGGCGTCGTCGCGGTTGCCCGAGACGTACCACATGACGACCTTGTCGCCCTTCCTGATGGTCTTGCCCTGGAACTCGATGTCCTCCAGTGCCGTGCGCCGCATATGGGCCAGGGGCGTCTGCCAGCGGATGGTCTCGGAGACCATCGAGGGGATCAGCTCCGGGTTGGCCCGCAGCTTGGCGAACTGGTCGGGGTTCTTGCTCAGGGCGTAGAGCGAGCCGGAGATGCTGTTGCGGGTGGTGTCGTTGCCGCCGACGATCAGCAGGATCAGGTTCCCCAGATACTCCTCGGGGCTCATGTTCCGGGTCGCCTCGCCGTGCGCCAGCATGGAGATCAGATCGCCGGTCGGCGGGGCGTTGACCCGCTGGTTCCACAGCTCGGTGAAGGCGACCAAGCACTCCATCAGCTCGGCCAGCTTCTGCTCCTCGGTCTCGACCACCTGGCCGGGTCCGGGAATGCAGGAGCCGACGTCCGACCACCAGGTCAGCTTGCGGCGCTGTTCGAAGGGGAAGTCGAACAGGGTGGCCAGCATCTGGGTCGTCAGCTCGATCGACACCCGGTCGACCCAGTCGAAGGTCTCGCCGCGCGGCAGGGCGTCGAGAATGGCGCAGGCCCGCTCGCGGATCAGCGGTTCCAGCCGTTCGAGGTTGGCCGGGGATACGGCGGGGCTGACCACCTTTCGCTGTTGATCATGCTTGGGCGGGTCCATGGCGATGAACATCGGCAGGCGAAGGTCGGCGCCCTGGTCGAGGATGGCGATGCCGCCCAGCGCCGCTTCCGACGAGAAGACCTGGTGGTTGATGTCCACCGCCATGATGTCGTTGTAGCGGGTGATCGACCAGTAGGGTCCGAAGACGCTGTTGGCGCAATAATGGACCGGGTCCTCGGCCCGCAGGCGCTCGAAATAGGCCAGTGCTGTCGTCCGCACGCTCGTCCGCTGATCGCGACATCGTCCGACGCGATCTGTCGAGGAATAGGCGCGATCTCTCGCGGACTGGTGCACGGAACCGTCGGCCATCGGATTTCCTCCAGGGCGCCCGCCTTGGGACGGGTCTATGCAAGCAGCCTAGGCGTGACGTAGCGACAGGGGGATGGCGCAGAATGCCAATCTCATGGCATTTTGCGCCAGATGGAGAGCACGCTCGCCCGACTGCCGATGACGCCGGGATACTTCCGGCTGATCCTGCGCGGCTATGGCGACACCCCTGAGCGCCGGGCGGCGATCCTTGAGGGCACGGGGGTCACCGAGGCCATGGCGGCCGACGGAGCCGCTGACATCAGCCTGTTCCAGCAGGTCCGGCAGATCGGGAACATGGTCGCCCTGTTCGGCGACGGCTGGGCCCTGGACCATCCGGACCTGTGGAATCCGGCCTCGCACGGGCCGCTGGGCGTGGCCGGGGTGACGGCGCCGAACGTCGCCGGGCTGATCGATGTGCTGCAGCGCTTCAGCTTCGTGCGGGCGCCCTTCTATCAGATGACGGTGGCCAAGGGGCCGGCCTGGCTGCAGATGGACTATGCGCTGACGGTCTCCATCGATGAGCGGCTGTGGCGGCCGATGATGGAGATCGCCCTGATCGGGGTGCAGCGCATCCTGGCCACCGTGCTGACGGCGCCGACCCGGGGGGCGGTCTTCCACTTCGCCTGTCCGGAACCGGGCCATGCCGACCAGGCCCGGGCCGTGCTGGGCGACCAGGTTGTCTATGGCGCGCCGGTCAATTCGGTGCGGGTTCCCGCGGCCTGGCTGGAGGTGGCCTCGCCGTTCGCCGATCCGGCCCTGCACGCGGCGGCGGTGGCGGAGCTGCAGGCGGCGCTCAAACGGGTGTCGGAGCCGGTCGGCCTGCGGGGGCGGGTCGAGCGGTTGCTGCGCACCCTGCCGGCGGGTCGGCTGACAGCCGAGGAGACGGCGCGGCTGATGGGGGTGTCGCGGCGGACTCTGGTGCGCAAGCTGGCCGAGACCGGGGTCGGCTATCGGGAGCTGCTGGACGCCGAACTGCGTACGCGGGCGATGCGGATGCTGCGGGACAGCAGCCTGAGCCAGGCGCGGATCGCCGAGATGTTGGGCTATGCCGATCCCACCAGCTTCAGCCGGTCATGCCGTCGCTGGTTCGGCGCCGAGCGGCCGCGTTAGTTGCGCGGAGACTTCGGCGGCCTGGGCGCTTCGGGAGGCTTGGGCGGCGCCGGGGCGTTGAAGATCATGATCTTGCGGCCCTTGCAGAGGCGGGGGGTCAGGCCGGCCGGCAGCCGTGTAGAGCTGTCGGAGCAGGCCTCGCTGACCTGGTGCTGGGTCAGGTTGCGGGCCCGGCTGAGATCGGCGCCGAACAGGGTCGCGCGCGACAGGTCGGCGTCGCGGAAGTCGGCGTTGTGGAAGGTCGAGCGAACCAGAACGGCGCCGGACAGGTCGGCGTCGCGGAAGTTGGCGCCGGTGAAGGTCGAGCTGATCAGGCTGGCGCCGACCAGTTCGGCGTCGCGGAAGCTGGCGCCGGAGGCCTGGACGTTGGTGATGACCGCGTGCGGCAGCTCGGCGTCGCGAAAGTTGGCGTTGCTCAGGTTGGCGCCGTTGAAGTTGACGGCCGGCAGTTCGGCGTCCTGCAGGCTGGCGCGGGTGAAGTTGGCCTTCTGGAACACCGCTCCGGCCCCCTCGACCCCGTCGAGTTCGGCCCCGGTAAAGTCGGCGTAGGAGAAGTTGGAGCCCATCATCTCGGCGCCCGAGAGATCGGAGTCGGCCAGGTGGGCGCCCTGGAAGTTGGAGCCGACGAAGCTGGCCCCGCGCAGGTCGGCCCGGATCAGGGTGGCGCCGCCGAAATCGGCGCCGGTGAAGCGGGCGTTGACCAGTTTCTTGCCCGACAGATCGCACTGGCGGCAGGTCCCGCCGAACAACAGCTGGCGCGGTATGTCCCTCTCGTCCCGAACGACCCGGGCCTCGGCGACGCCTGCGGCGGCGGCCAGGACGGTGAAGGCGGCAAGGGCGATTGCGAACTTGTTCATCGCCATCAGATGTGGCCCACGCCCCGCAAGGACGCCACTTAATTCGCGGTAAGGATTGGGTTTTCCCGAAACTGGGTCAGCACTTCGGAATTCTGAGGCCACGCGGCAGCTGGGTCGTCTCGTCGCCGCAGGCCTGGTCGAGCTGGCGCTGGGTCAGGCCGACAGCCCGATCCATCTCGGCGCCGGAGAACACCGCCCCGGTCAGGACGGCGCCGCTGAAGTTGGCGCCTTGCAGGTAGCTGCCGACGAAGTTGGCGTTGGTCAGGTTGGCGCCGGCGAAGCTGGCTCCGCCGAAGACGGCGGCCGAGGCATCGACGTCGCGCAGGTCGGCTCCGGCGAAGCTGGCCCGGTTCATGACCACGGCGGTCAGGGTGGCCTGACGCAGGCGCGCCTTGCGGAAGTTGAGGCCGCTGCGCTCCATGCCCATCAGGTCGGCCTGGAACAGGTTGCAGCCGGGACAGCTGGCCCCGGCGCGCACCCGCGCGATCTGGCCGGCGTTCTGGGCCGAGGCTGGACCTGCGAGGGAGGCCACGGCGAGCGTGAGGGCGATGAGGCGCTTCATGGCGCAAACCCTTGCATGGCAGGGGTCTTCGTTCGGTTAACGGCGGTCAGGAGCTGACGTTCTGCTCCACCACAACGCCGCAGGTATCGCAGACCCCGCTGAACACCGACTGGTCGCCGCAGGACGGGCAGACGCTGGCGGCGCGGGGGTTGTCCATCATCACCTCGCCCGGCCGCTTGCCGAAGGGCAGGAAGACCAGGTTGTCGGGCGCCGCGCCTCTCGAGAAGCCCTTGGAGATGAAGCGGCTGGCCGGTTGCGGTTCGGCCTCGTAGCCGCCCCCGGCAAGCGCCGGGGCGGCGTCGGCCTTGCCGCGGCCGAGGCCGTCGGCATTGAGTTCCTCGCCATCGGCGTTGGAGAGGTCGTTGCGCCCCAGGTAGCTGACGCCAAGCTCGCGGAAGACGTAGTCGAGGATCGAGGTGGCCGAGCGTATGGTGTCGTTGCCGGTCACCGGGCCGGCCGGTTCGAACCGGGTGAAGACGAAGGCGTCGACGAATTCGTCGAGCGGCACGCCGTATTGCAGGCCGATGGAGATGGCGATGGCGAAGTTGTTCATCACGCTGCGGAAGGCTGCGCCTTCCTTGTGCATGTCGATGAAGATCTCGCCCAGCTCGCCGTCGTCGTACTCGCCGGTGTGCAGGTAGACCTTGTGGCCGCCGACGGCCGCCTTCTGGATGTAGCCCTTGCGGCGGTCGGGCAGCTTGCGGCGGGTGCGCTCGCGCTCGACCACCCGCTCGATGATGCGCTCCTGGGCCGGGGCGGCGCGGGGCGCCTCGGGGGCGGCTTCCTCGGGGATGCCGAGGCTGAAGGCCAGCGGCGGGCCGGCGCGGTCGAGGCGCAGGGCGCGGACCCCGGCGGCCAGCGCCTGGGCCTGCAGCAGGGCGGCCTCCGACGGCAGGGCGGTGAAGGCCAGCGGCAGGCGCAGGGTCCCGGCGTGGCCGCAGGCGTCCTCGATGGCGGCATGCAGGGCCAGCCGGGCGGCGAAGGACGGGTCGGGGTCGAGGATGGCGCGGGCGGCCGGGGAGAGGTCGGTCGCCTGGTCGAGCGAGGCCGAGCCGAGGACATAGGCATTGGCCTCGGCGATCTGGCGGTCGGTGAAGCCGGCCAGGCCGAGGGTGTCGAAACCGGGCTGGCGAAGCGCCTCGGGATCGGCGCCGAGGATGTCGCGCAGGAAGCCCTCGCCGACGACCAGCGGGCTGAAAGCGTCGCGCAGGTCGGTGACCAGCGGCAGCACGGCCTGGATCGACTCGGTCTCGAGGACGGTGAAACCCAGCGCCGACAGCGAGGCGGTGTTGATGTGCGGCGCCTCGGCGAAGTCGCGGTGGCCGAGCATGGCCAGGCGCAGGGCGTCGGGGTCCTCGCCCAGGTAGGCCAGAGCGTCGAGGGCCGGCTCGGCGATGACACGCAGGGTTTCGCCGTCCTCGGTCTCGGCGAGGGTCAGCGGGCCGGACCAGGGAGCGGCGGCCATGCAGGCGGCGCCAAGGCGAATCTGCAGCTCGGCATCCTCGTGCGGGGCGACGTCGGCCAGGCCGCGGGAGGCGGAGGCGGCGCGGCTCCACAGGTCGGCGGCGAGGTCGCGGGCCTCGTCGCTGTCATAAGCCAGCCCCCGGGAGACGATCAGGGCGGCGGTATTGGCCAGGGTCAGGGTGGCCGGGGCGTCTGGGCCGGCGTCGAGGCGGACGGCGGCAGCCAGCAGGCGGGCAGAGGCCTCGAAGCCGGGCATGTCGAAGGCCTGGCCGTCCTGGAAGGCGATCAGGTCGAGGGCGGCGACGGGGCCGGCGGCGCGGCCCGACAGGGCGGCGGCGTCCTGCGCGGTCAGGGCCAGGGTGGCCGCGCCGGTGCGCCAGCCGAGGCCGGCCAGCTCGCGCTCGCGGCCGGTGTGGGCGTCGTCGGCGGCCTGCAGGACGACGGCCGGGCGCGAGGGAGCCGGGGTGGCCGGCGGGGCGATGGACAGGCCGCACAGACCGGCCCCGATGGCGTCGCTGATGGCGGCGTCGCTGGCCCCGGCGGCGCGGGCGGCCCGGGCCATGCGGGCCAGGGCCGGGTTGGCGGCCGGATCGGCGCAGGCGCTGGCGTCGCCCTCGCAGCGGCGCACGGCGTCGCTGACGGCGGTCAGCCGGTCGGTCAGGGTGCGCAGGGCGGGGGCGGTCAGGTCGTGGGCGGCGACCTCGGCGGCGAAGGCGGCCAGGGCGCGGTCGGCGTCGGGGCCGGCGAGGTCGATGACGGGCAGGGCTGTGGCCCGCCGGGGCTCGGCGAAGGCGACGATGCCGTGGCTCATCAGGGCGAACAGCTCGTCGCGGAAGGCGCCGGCGTCGGTCGGCCGGGCGAACAGGCCGAGGGTCCAGCCCTTGCTGGCCAGATCCTGCGCCTTGCGGGCCGGGCCGGCCCCGAGCAGGCCAATCGGTGTCAGGGGCTGGCTGAGGACATTGGGCAGGTCGCCGGCGGCGGGCTCGGGCAGGGTCGCGGCCCAGTCGGCCCAGGCCTGGACGCGGGCGCCGGGCCAGCTGACGGGCGCCAGCACGCCGGTCAGGGCGCTGGTCCCCTCCAGGGTGCGAAGCTCGACTTCCGGCCCCGCGGCCTTGGCTCGCCGCCGCTCGAAACGCATCCGTCCGCCGCTCCCACGCTTAGGCGGGCAGGGTAGGGCGCGCGCGCGGCGGGAGCAATAGATGATGGGGTGCGGCAAGGGGTCATCCACAAGATATGGTGCAATTGCTGATCCCTTCTCCCGCTTGTCGGGAGAAGGTGGCCGCGTAGCGGTCGGATGAGGGCAGCGCCTGCGGCAAGCGATTGCGCGTGTTCTGGCGCCTTCGGCGCTGTCGCCAGTCTTCCTCTTCCGCTCTGCCCTCATCCGACCCCCTTCGGGGGCCACCTTCTCCCGACAAGCGGGAGAAGGAACGCTTTGTTTTTCCGGCCCCGCCCTCTATGTTCCGCCTGAAATTCGACCTCCCCCGACAGACGGATTCTCCTGTGCTGAAAGCGATCTTTACCTGGTGGAACGGCGCCACGTTGGGGCAGACCTTCCACATCAAGCGCCGCGGCGTGAAGATCGGCCAGGATGAGTTCGGTAACACCTACTATGAAGCCCGCGACGACAAGGACAGCTACGACGTCGGTCGCAAGCGCCGCTGGGTGATCTACAACGGCTATGCCGAGGCCTCGAAGGTGCCGCCGGACTGGCACGGCTGGCTGCGCTACACCTTCGACGAACCGCCGACCATCGCCCCGCTGCCGCGGCGCAGCTGGGAAAAGGAGCACCGGCCAAACCTGACCGGCACCGTCCATGCCTGGCGACCCAAGGGCTCGATCTCGGGTGACGGCCAGCGCGACAAGGCGACGGGCGACTACCTGCCCTGGACCCCGGAATAGGGACGCCGGAACCGGCATGAAGATCACGGTCCGCATCCTGGCGGCGATGAGCCTGGCCCTGGCAGGCGTGGCCAGCGCCCAGCCCGGCGCGCCGACGCCCAGGGCCGCGCCGCAGCCCAAGCCGGCGCCGACCGCACCGGCCGCCGAGGAGCCGCCGCCGGCCAATGTCACCGCCCCGCCGCCGGTGGTCTCAGCGCCGGCGTCGCCCGTGCCGATCGTGCCGCTGCCCGATCCCAAACCGGCCCCCAAGGCCAAGGCCGCCGAAGCCAAGCCGGTCGAGCCGCTGAAGCGGGTGCGGGCCGGCTCGGCCATCGTCCAGGCTCTGGACAAGGTGACCGCCGAGACCCTGCGCTTCGAGGTGCCGGTCGGCGGGTCGGTGCGCTACAAGTCGCTGGTCTTCACGGTGCGGGCCTGCGAGAGCGCCGCGCCGGACGAGACGGCTCCGGAATCGGCCGCCTATATGACGGTGGACTCATCGCCCAAGCCGCAGCCCGGCCGGCCGACGCCGCCGACCCGTCAGGTGTTCAAGGGCTGGATGTTCGCCTCGTCGCCGGGGCTGAACCCCCTGCAGCACCCGGTCTATGACGCCTGGCTGATCGCCTGCAAGGCGGCCTGACCGCCGCCTTCGAAACGGCCGAAATCGCCTTTGACCTCAAGCGCTTGCGCCAGCCTTCTGTGGTATTCGGCGCGCGGAATCTCGACGACGCCGAACTGGGTCAGGTGATCGGTGACGAACTGGCAGTCGAGCAGGCGGTAGCCGCCGACCCGCAGGCGGGCCACCAGGTGGACGAGAGCGACCTTGCTGGCGTCGGTGGCGCGGCTGAACATGCTCTCGCCGAAGAAGGCCCCGCCGAGCGAGACGCCGTAGAGGCCGCCGATCAGTTCGCCGTCGCGCCAGGTCTCGACACTGTGGGCCTGGCCGCGCCGGTGAAGCTCGCCATAGAGGTGCTCGATCACCGGATTGATCCAGGTGTCCTCACGGCCCGGGGCGGACTGGGCGCAGAGGCCGACGACGCGGTTGAAGGCGGTGTCCGTGCGGACCTCGAAGCGGTCCGATCTGACCGTACGGGCTAGGCGGGATGACAACTGGAACCCGTCAAGCGGCAATACCCCGCGCCGCTGCGGGTCGATGAGGAAGACCCCCTCATCGTCCCGCGAATCGGCCATCGGGAAGACGCCGCGCTGGTAGCAGGCGATCAGGTCTTCGGGGGTGAAGGCGTCGTCCGTGTCCTTCATCCGAGACGAAGTCCTAGCCCTGTGCTTTGAGCCAGTTTTCCAGCCAGTGGATGTTGTAGTCGCCGGCCCGGATGTCCTCGTTCTGCAGCAGGTCCTGGAATAGCGGGATCGTCGTCTCGATGCCGCTGACGACCATTTCGCCCAGGCACCGCTGGGTGCGGGCGATGCATTCGGCGCGGTCGCGGCCGTGGACGATCAGCTTGCCGACCAGGCTGTCGTAGTAGGGCGGGATCGAATAGCCGGCGTAGAGGCCGCTATCGAGCCGCACGCCCAGGCCGCCCGGCGCATGGAAGTCCGTCACCTTGCCCGGCGAGGGGGTGAAGGTGCGCGGGTTCTCGGCGTTGATGCGGCATTCGATGGCGTGGCCTTCGAAAGTCACGTCGGCCTGGGTGAAGCTGAGCGGCAGGCCGGCGGCGATGCGGATCTGTTCGCGGACCAGGTCGATGCCGGTGATGGCCTCGGTGACCGGGTGTTCGACCTGCAGGCGGGTGTTCATCTCGATGAAGAAGAACTCGTCGTTCTCCCACAGGAACTCGATGGTGCCGACGCCGAGATAGCCGATGGCGCGGATGGCCTCGACGACGACCGCGCCGATCTTCTTGCGGGCCTCTGAATTGAGGGCCGGCGAAGGGGCTTCTTCCAGCACCTTCTGGTGGCGGCGCTGCAGCGAACAGTCCCGTTCGCCCAGGTGCACGACGTTGCCGTGGCTGTCTGCGACGACCTGGATCTCGATGTGGCGCGGGGTCTGGAGGTAGCGCTCCATGTAGACGGCGTCGTCGCCGAAGGCCGCGCGGGCCTCGGAACGGGCCGTCGAGACCGCTTCGTAGAGGTCTTCCTGGGTCGCCGCGACCTTCATGCCGCGACCGCCGCCGCCGGCCGCCGCCTTGATGAGGACCGGGAAGCCGATCTCCTTGGCCGCCGCGAAGGCCTCTTCTTCCGTGGTCACGGCGCCGTCGGAGCCGGGGACTACGGGGATGCCGGCGTCCTTGACCGCCTGTTTGGCGCTGATCTTGTCGCCCATCATGCGGATGTGCTCGGGACGCGGCCCGATGAAGGTCATGCCGTGGGTGTTGACGATCTCGGCGAAGCGGGCGTTTTCAGACAGGAAGCCGTAGCCGGGGTGGATCGCCTGTGCGCCGGTGATCTCGGCCGCCGCGATGATCGAGGGGATGTTGAGGTAGCTCTTGGCCGCCGGGGCCGGACCGATGCAGACGCTTTCGTCGCACAGCCGGGCCCACATGCCGCTGGCGTCGGGCTCGGAGTGGACCGCCACGGTGGCGATGCCCATCTCCTTGCAGGCGCGGTGGATGCGAAGGGCGATCTCGCCCCGGTTGGCGATCAGGATCTTGTCGAACACAGCGGCTACTCGAGGATCACGAGCGGCTGGCCAAACTCGACCGGCTGGGCGTCGCCGACCAGGATTTCGACCACGACGCCGGCGCGGGGCGCGGGGATCGGGTTCATCGTCTTCATGGCCTCGACGATCAGCAGGGTCTGGCCCTCGCCGACCTTGTCGCCGACCTTGATGAAGGCGGGGCTGCCCGGCTGCGGCTGCAGGTAGACGGTGCCGACCATCGGCGACTTGACCTCGTCGCCCTTGCGGGCGGCGGGCGCGGCCTCGACCGGCGCGGCGACGGCGACAGGCGCCGGGGCGGCCATCGGAGCCGGGGCCGGGGCAGCGGCATAGGCCTGCTGCGGCGCGGCGCTGACGGTGATCTCGCGGGCGACGCGGATGCGCAGGTCGCCGCGCTCCACTTCGATCTCAGTCAGGCCGGTGCTCTTGAGGATGTCGGCGAGCTTGCGGACCGTCCGGGTGTCGATGGCGGCGCTGTTCTCGGCGGAGTCGTCGGCCGGGGTATTGGACATCAGGGATACCTTGTTCTTGGTCTTTAAGCCTACGACCGGGCCGCGCCGACAAGGCCGGCGGCGGCTTCGATCGCCAGTTCGTAACTTGCCGCGCCGAATCCGGACACGATGCCGGTCGCCGCGAGCGAAACATAGGTCGTCTTGCGAAACGCCTCGCGCGCCGCAGGGTTCGACAGGTGACACTCCACCACCGGAATAGCGAGAGTCTTCAGCGCGTCCAGCAGGGCCACGGAAGTGTGACCGTAGCCGGCCGGGTTGATGATCAGGGCGCTGGCGGCCTCCCGGGCCTCCTGGACCCAGTCGATCAGCTGGCCTTCGTGGTTGGATTGTCGGCAGTCGACGGTCAAGCCGAAGGCCTCCGCGCGGGCGGCGCAGCGGTCGTGGATATCCGACAGGGTGTCGTATCCATAGATGTCGGGTTCACGCGTCCCAAGCAGGTTGAGATTGGGCCCGCTCAAAACAAAGATCGGTTTCGGCATCCGGCCCCGCCGTCGATTCAAGACGGGCCTTGTATCGCCGCAAGGCCGGGGTAACAAGCGCAGGCATGCGGATACAGCTGAACGGCGAAGAACAGACGTTTGAAGACGTGGCGACGGTGGCCGCCCTGGTGGCGGCGCTGGAGCTCGATCCGAGGAAGGTCGCGGTCGAGCGAAACCTTGAGATCGTGCCGCGTTCGACCTATGCCGATACGCCGGTGATGGACGGGGACCGCATCGAGATCGTGACGTTCATCGGGGGTGGGTGAGGAGGCCGCGCGTCGCTGCCAGCCCCACCAATCCCGTGGGGGAGGGCGGAGCCAACCCTTAAGCCACCTCGTAATCGCTGAGCACCGGTTCCCGCATCACCTTCATGTAGGTCGCGGTATCGCCGCTCCAGTTGTTGGTAATCTTCCCCGACGCCGTCTTGTACCAGCTTGAACACGACCCGGCCCAGGCCGTGTCCTGCAGGTCGTGCTGCAGCTGGGTATTGAACCGCGCCTGCGCGTCCGGCTTCAGCTTCAGCGCCTTCGCCCCCCGGGCCTTCAGCACCCGCATCGCCTCGACCATGTAGCCGACCTGGGCCTCGATCATCAGGATGATGCTGTTGTGGCCGAGGTTGGTGTTGGGGCCATAGAGCAGGAAGAGGTTGGGGAAACCCGCCACTGTCACCCCGTAATAGGCCTCCGCCCCGTCCTTCCAGGCCTCGTCGAGCGAGCGGCCGTTCTCGCCGTGGATGGCCAGGGGGGCCAGGAAGTCGGTGGTCTCGAAGCCGGTGCCGAAGACCAGCACGTCACAGGCATGCTCGGCCCCGTCGCCGGTCCGCACGCCGGCCCCGGTGATCGCCTTCACATCCTCGGTGACCAGCTCGACGTTGGGTTGGGCCAGGGCCTGGTAGTAGTCGTCCGACACCAGGATGCGCTTGCAGCCGATCGGATAGTCCGGCGTCAGCTTGGCCTTCAGCACCGGGTCGGTGATGGTGGCGTCGAGATAGTCCATCGCCACCTTGCGGAAGTCCGCCGCCGCCTTGGTCCCCTGTTTGAAGGCCTGGAACCTGGCGTCCATCAGCTTCCAGGTCAGCCACCGCTGGGCCCGGTCGATGAAGGGGAAGGCCGCATACAGCGCCTGCCGCCCCGGGCTCATCGCCTTGTCGAGGCGCGGCACGACATAGTTGGGGGTGCGCTGGAAGACCACGACCTTGCCGGCCGTCTTGACCAGTTCGGGGATGTACTGGATGGCGCTGGCCCCGGCCCCGATGCAGCCGACCGTCTTGCCGGCCAGATCGACATCGTGGTTCCAGCGGGCGCTATGCCAGCTGTCGCCCTTGAAATTCTCGCGGCCGGGAATGCCGGCGAAGCTCGGCCGGTTCAGTTGCCCCAGCCCGGACACCAGCACCGGCGCGCTCAAGGTCTCGCCGCCCTTCAAGGTGACCGTCCAGGCCTCGCCGTCCCAGTCGGCCCGCTCGACCTCGGCGTTGAAGCGGAACCGGTCGCGCACCCCGAAGCGGACCGCGACGTCCTCCATGTACTGACGAATCTCGGCATGGCCGCTGTAGGCGCGGCTCCAGTTCGGATTGAGCGCGAAGCTGTAGGAATAGAGCCGCGAGGGCACGTCGCAGCAGGCCCCGGGATAGGTGTTGTCCCGCCAGGTGCCGCCGAGGCGGTCGGCCTTTTCCAGCACGAGCAGCCGTTTGAACCCGGCTTCCTTCAGCTTGATGGCCGCGCACAGGCCGCCGAAGCCCGCCCCGATGATGATGGCGTCGAGACCGTCAGACACGCGTCGCTCCCCTTGTTTTCCCAAAGGATGACCCAACCCCGCCGTTCCCGAAAGCGTGACCTCACGTCACCGCGCTTGCTGCTGCGCCGCACACAGGCGTGAAGTGGCGCCGTGAAGGGCCGGTCTGGTCCTTCCCTGACCCTAAACCGCGGCATGGCCGCGAGGCCGTCCGCCTGACAGTGGGAGGTCTCCTCATGGGTAGAAAAGCAGGCGCCGTCCGGACCATCGTCCTTGTCGGTCCGAACGGCGCGGGAAAAACCACTCTCTTCGAAGCCCTGCTGCATGCGGCGGGCGCCACCGATCGCCAGGTCCCGGTCGGCCAGGGCTCGGTGGGCGACGGCAGCCCCGAGGCCCGGGCGGCCGGGCAGTCGGTCGAGCTCAACATCGCCAGCTTCGACTTCATGGACGACCGCTACGCCCTCATCGACTGCCCGGGATCGGTGGAATTCCGCGCTGAGGCCGACCACGCCCTGGCCTGCGCTGATCTCGCCCTGCTGGTCATCGATCCCGAGCCCGACAAGGCCATCCTCGCCCAGCCCTGGCTGAAGGAGATCGAGCGGCTGGGCATTCCCCGCGCCATCTTCGTCAATCGCATCGACCAGGCGCGCGGCAACGTCGGCGACCTGCTGGCCGCCCTGCAGCCGGTCTCGGCCGCGCCCGTGGTGGCGCGCCAGCTGCCGATCTGGAAGGACGAGCACGTCACCGGCTTTATCGATCTCGCCCTCGAACGGGCCTTCGTCTACCGCCCCGGCAAGGCCTCCGAGCAGGTGGACATTCCCGGCGACCTGAAGGCCGAGGAGGAGGGCGCCCGCTTCCACATGCTCGAACAGATGGCCGATTTCGACGACACGCTGATGGAACAGCTGCTGTCCGACGAGACGCCGGACCTCGGCGCCGTCTTCGCCGACATCATCGCCGAGACCCGCGCCGCCCAGATCGTCCCGGTCTTCCTCGGCGTGGCCCAGCAGGGCAGCGGCGTGCGCCGGCTGCTGAAGGCCCTGCGCCACGATGCGCCGGAACCGGATGCGGCGGCCCGTCGGCTCGGGGCTGATGGCCCGTCCGCCTATGTGGTCAAGACCAGCCATGCCGGCCAGGCGGGCAAGATGACCTATGCCCGGGTGTTCGGCGCCGATCTCGCCGACGGCTCGGACGTCACCCTGCCGGATGAGGGGAAGGGCCGAATCAGCGGCCTGTTCCAGGTCCTGGGCCAGGCGACGAAGAAGGTCGCCTCGGCCCGTTGCGGCGACGTCGTGGCCCTCGGCAAGGTCGAGGGCGCCCATGCCGGCGATCTGCTCAGCATCGGCAAGACAGGCGTGAAGGCGGCGGTGTCGGCCACGGCCCGCTTCCCGGTCTACGAGATCGCCATCGAAACCCGCGACCGCAAGGACGACGTGCGGCTGTCCGGGGCCCTGAGCAAGCTGCTGGAAGAGGACCCTGGCCTGAAGCTCGTCCACGACGGCGAACTGCATGAGATGCGGCTGGCCGGGCAGGGCGAGGCCCACCTGCGCATCGCCCTCGATCGCCTCAAACGCCGCTACGGCCTCGAGGTCACCCAGCACGCCCCGACCACCCCCTACAAGGAGACCATCCGCAAGGCCGTCACCCAGCGCGGTCGCCACAAGAAACAGACCGGCGGCCATGGCCAGTTCGGCGACGTGCTGTTGGAGATCCGCCCGCTGGCCCGCGGCGAGGGCTTCCAGTTCAGCGACCGCATCACCGGCGGCGTGGTGCCCAAGCAATGGATTCCCGCCGTCGAGGCCGGGGTGCGCGATGCGCTGGAGAAGGGGCCCCTGGGCTTCCCCGTGGTCGATGTCGCCGTGACGCTTGTCGATGGCAGCTGGCATCCGGTCGACAGCAGCGAAATGGCCTTCCGCACGGCCGGCCGCATCGGCATGAGCGAAGGCCTCGCCGCCGCCTCACCCATCCTGCTGGAGCCGATCGAGAAGCTGACCATCTACGCCCCCAACACGGCGACCGCCCGCATCACCTCGACCCTGTCCAACAAGCGCGGCCAGATCCTCGGCTTCGACGCCCGCGACGGCTGGCCCGGCTGGGACCGCATCGAGGTCTGCATGCCGCACGCCGAACGCCAGGACTTCATCATCGACCTGCGCTCGATGACCCAGGGCCTCGGCGCCTTCGAAGCGGCCTTCGACCACCGCGTCGAACTGACCGGCCGCAAGGCCGAAGAGGTGGTGTCGCGGGCTTCGGCGTAGGCGGCAAACGCAGCAAATCCTCCTCCGGCGCGAAGCGACGGGGGAGGGGGACCGCCGGCCCGACTTCAGGGCCGGTGGTGGAGGGGGCAGCACCGGCTCCAGCCGGCTAGCCTCGTTCTGGCGCATGAGGCGATGACGGCGCCAGAACGGGAATAATACCCTCCGCCGGCGCCGCCCCCTCCACCACGACCTTCGGTCGCGGTCCCCCTCCCCCGTGACGCTGCGCGTCCCGAAGGAGGATTTTACGCCACCGCCTTCGCGATCACCCTCATCGCCTCGGCGATCACCCCCTCGCGCGTCTTCAGATCGGCCGTCGAGTCGGCCAGCAAGACCACCACCGCATATTTCCGCCCATCCTTCAGCGTCAGGATGCCGATGTCGTTGGTCGCCACCGTCACCCCGAAATTCGTCGCCGACGTCCCGGTCTTGTGGGCCAGCGTCGCCCCCTCCGGCAGACCGGCCTTCAACCGGTTGGCCCCCGTCTTGGTCTCCGTCATCAACCCCAGCAACAGCTTGGTCGAGGCCGGCGACAACAGCTGCCCGGTCGACAGCTGCCGCAGGAAATTCAGCGACCCTGACGCGACCGTGGTGTCGCGCGGATCGGCGGCATAGGCCTCCCACGCCGCCCGGCGCTGGGCCTCCGGCACGGCCAGCTTCGCCGCCTCGAAGGCCTGCGGCGTCCGCCAGGCCGGGCGGAAAGAGTGCATGCCGATCGCCTCCACCTGCAGCTCGCGCTCATAGCGGTCGATCCGCAGCCCGATGATGCCGTGCTCGACCAGCCAGCTCTTCAACGCCCCCGGCCCGCCGATCTTGCGCATCAGCACGTCGGCGGCGGTGTTGTCACTGTCGCGCACGGCGGCGACCAGCAGCTCGCGCACGCTGTAGGTCGTTCGTCCGGGCCAGGCCAGGGAGATGGGGCTGAGGGGCGGCGAAAGCTCCATGTCGCTGATGGTCAGAACCTCGTCCAGCGACAGCCTGCCGCCATCGACCTCGGCCAGCACAGCCGCTCCCAACGGCGCCTTGAAGACGCTCTGCAATGGGAAGGTCTGCTGCGAATTGCGGGCCCAGACCTCACCGCCGTCGATGTTCTGCACCGCCACCTCGAGCCGCCCATCGACGCCGTCGGCCAGCCGGGTGATGCCCTCGTCGAGCACCTTGATCCGCATGACCGGCGTCTTGGCGACCGTTTCGGTTTCGCCTCCGCAGGCGGCGAGCAGCAGGGCGAGGCAGAGGAGGAGAGGGCGCATCATCGCACCCTAACGCGCGAGCGGGCCGTTCGACATCCGCCACCCGTGTGGAGTAGGAAGCCGCCCCATGTCTTCCCTTCCGAATATGTCCACCCGCCCCCCCGTCGTCATCCTCAACGAACCCCAGCTGGCCGAGAACATCGGCGCCGTCGCCCGGGTGATGGCCAATTTCGGCCTGTCCGAACTACGCCTGGTGCGTCCCCGCGATGGCTGGCCGCAGGACCGCGCCTGGGCCAGCGCCTCGGGCGCCAGCTGGCCGCTCGACAACGCTCAGGTGTTCGACACCCTGGCCGAGGCCATTGGCGACCTTTCCCTGACCTTCGCCACCACCGCCCGCCCGCGCGAGACCCAGCTGCCCGTCATCACCCCGCGCCAGGCAGCGGCCGACCTGCACGAGCGTGTCGCCGCCGGCCAGGCCGTGGGCATGTTGTTCGGCGGCGAGCGGGCGGGGCTGGAGACCCACGACATCGCCCTTTGCCAGGCCATCGTCACCATCCCGGTCGACGAGCGCTTCCGCTCGCTGAACCTGGCCCAGGCCGTGGCCCTCAACGCCTACGAATGGCGCCTGACCATCGACGAGGGCCCCCGCCAGGCCTTCGCCCACAACGCCCTGCCGCCGGCCGACCAGAAGGCGATGATGGGCCTCTACGAACAGCTCGAGGCCGAACTCGACGAGGCCGGCTTCTTCCACCCGCCCGCCAAACGCCCCTCTATGGTCCGCAACCTGCGCGTCGCCCTCGGCAAGGCCCAGATGACCGACCAGGAAGTCCGCACCTTCCGCGGCGTTGTGACCGCGCTGTCGAAAGGCAGGGGCCGCGTCCTCGCCAAACTGGCGGCCCAGAAGGCGGCGGCGGAAAAGGCCGGCGACTGAGCGCAGACGGCGCGCGAGTTTTGCTCTCCGCCCTTGGGGCGGAGGACAGGTTTGGAGCGTCAGCGACAAACCAGGAGGCGGGACGTCCACCGGCGGTCGTGCGCTGTGTCCGCGGACGCCGGCTCATAAGGCTATAAGCCAACCTTCAAACGCCGGAGTGCCCGCCTCCTGCTTTCTCGCTTGGAGGCTCGAAAGCGGTCCTCCGCCCACGCCAACGCGGAGAGCCAGATTCCCCGCCGAACACGAAGTCTTGGCAAAATGAAACCGCCCGGTTACATTCCGCTCAACCACGGGAGCCCGCCATGAATCGCCGCGAACTCATGCTGACCTTCGGCGCCCTCGGCCTGTCCGGCCTCGCCCCCACCGCCTTCGCCCAAACTGACCTCAAGTCCGCCGCCCGCGACGCCTGGATCTTCGGCCTGCCGCTGATCGAGATGGCCACCACCCGGGCCCGCCAGATGAAGCAGGGCCTGCCGCCCAACTTTTTCGCCGGCGGCCGCGCCCTGTCCGACCACACCGCCCGCGTCGTCACCACCCCGAACAACGACACCCTCTACCTGTCGGCCTGGCTCGACCTGACCAACGGCCCCGTGACCCTGACCGTCCCCGAGACCGGCGACCGCTACTGGTCGGTGGCCATCATGGACATGTTCACCAACAACAATGCCGTCCTCGGCAGCCGCACGATCGGCGGGGCCGGCGGGACCTTCACCCTCTGCGGCCCGGGCCAGCCCTCGACCGGTCCCAACCCGGTGCGCGTCGCCACGCCTCACGCCTGGGCCCTGGCCCGGGTGCTCGTCGATGGTCCTGAAGAGGTCCCCCAGGTCCAGCAGCTGCTGCGCGGCTTCAAGGTCTCGGGCAAGGCCGGCAAGCCGCCGGGCGCCTACGCCGAGCGCGGCGCCGACCCCGTCGCCTATTTCGCCAGCGTCCGCGACCTGATGGCCAGCGACCCGGCCACCGCCCTCGACCTGCGCCTGCTGCGCCGCACCGCCGGCCTGCTCGGCGAAGGGCAGATCGCGCCGGCCGACATGGCGGCCGTCGCCGCCGGCGTCGCCGAGGCGAAGAGCCTGATCAAGGTCGGCTTCGGCGGCCAGGAGTCGATCAAGGGCTGGCGCTATCCGCGCGCCAACCTCGGCGACTATGGCCAGGACTACGTCTATCGCGCCGCCGTCGCCCTGGCTGGCCTCGGCGCCCTGCCCACCGCCGAGGCCATGTATATGCGGCCCGACGGGGAGAAGGACGGCGTCTTCCACGGCGATGGCCTCTACCGCTTCAGCCTGCCCGCCGATGTCCCGCTGGACGGCTTCTGGTCGCTGTCGATGTATGAGGCCACGCCCGACGGCCAGTTCTTCTTCACCGACAATCCGTTGAAGCGCTACGCCATCGGCGACCGCAGCAAGGGCCTCAAGCGCCGCAAGGACGGCGGCGTCGATGTCTGGATCGGCCGCACCGATCCGGGCGGCGAGCGCACCGCCAACTGGTTGCCCGCCCCCAAGGCCGGCCCCTGGATGGTCACCTGGCGCGCCTATCTGCCCAGGCCCGCCCTGATCAACGGCGAATGGCGCCTGTCGCCGATCACCCGCGCCTGACCCCACCCCAACGGGGGAAGACGGCGCCCGCCGCCCGGCGCAAAGGTCACCGGACAACGGAGACCCCCATGCGCGGACGACTGATCCTGGCCCTGTGCCTGACCCTTGCCCTCGGCGCCCCCGCGCTCGCCCAGACGCCGGGCCCCGCCGAGGTCATCGCCGACCTCTACAAGCCCGTCCCCGATCCCGACCCCGACGCCGAGCCGATCGAGGAAGCCCCCGACGAGCCGTCGCTCTACGCCGCCGGCCTGCGGGCCCTGCTGGCCATCGACGCCCAGCGCGACATGAACTACCTCGATTTCGACTGGGTCTCGGGCGGCCAGGACCTGGCCGACTACCGGAACCTGAAGATCGTGGTCCTCAAACAGACCGCCGAAACCGCCCAGGTCCGGGTGACCTTCAGAAACTACAGCGAGGCCCGCGAGCGCCTGATCGACATGGTCGTCGAGGATGGCCGCTGGGTCATCGAGGACGTCTACATGAAGACCCCCGAGAAAGAGTGGCTCAGCCGCCGCTTGGTCGCCAATCCGCAGGACTAGAGGGCCTCGAAACTTGATGAATATGTCTAGACATATCCATTTTCGGCCGTTTTCACCCCTGATCGACGATGCGACACATTTCGGCGGATATGTAGGCTGCCCGCCCCAGGACTCACCCCACATTCCCTGACGAGCGACCCACGCCGCCGCTACAGGCCGGGCTACATTGCCAGCGCTCGACCCAACACCCCGCCCCACGGTTCCTCAAGGATTTCAAAGGGCGGCGGCGCCATCCCCGGCCTTGCCCCGATGAGCGGGGTATAATGGTAGGTCCGCTTCGATTAGGGCCGACAGCCAGCCGTCTTTCGTTCCGCCAGCCCATGCCCCATCTTCCTGCCATGACCGCCGCCGCCCTGCTCGCCAACCTCGCCATCCCCATCATCCAGGCCCCGATGCTCGGCGCGTCCGGCCCTGCCATGGCCCTGGCCGTCACCCAGGCCGGCGGCATGGGCTCGCTGGCAGCCGGCGCCCTGGCGCCCGAGGAAATCGCCCAGCAGATCGCGGCGCTGAAGGCCGCCACCGACCGG
This sequence comes from Caulobacter sp. NIBR1757, assembly GCF_027912495.1. Lineage (GTDB taxonomy): Bacteria > Pseudomonadota > Alphaproteobacteria > Caulobacterales > Caulobacteraceae > Caulobacter. The sequence continues at coordinate 2,189,407 of NZ_CP115463.1, forward strand.
CCCTTCGGCGTCAACCTGCTGATCACCCGCCCGGCGACGCCCGACCCCGCCATGGTCAGCGAGGCGCTCGAACGCCTCGCCCCCTGGTACGATCGCCTGGGCATCGGCCTGCCGGAATCGCCCAACGACTACGCCCCGGATTTCGACGCCCAGTTCGCCGCCCTGCTGGCCGCCGCCCCGCCCCTGGCCAGCTTCACCTTCGATGTCCTGACCCGCGATCAGGTGGTGGCCCTGCAGGCGGCCGGAACCCTGGTCGTCGGCACGGCCACCACTGTCGCCGAGGCCCACGCCTGGGCGGCAATCGGCGTGGACGCGATCTGCGCGCAGGGGTCCGAGGCCGGCGGTCATCGCGGCGAGTTTCTCAGGCCCGGCCCCGAGAGCCTGATCGGGACCATGGCCCTGGTCGCCACCATCCGGCCGGTGGTCGCGGCGCCGGTCATCGCCGCCGGCGGCATCATGGACGGGCGAGGCGTGGCGGCGGCCTTGAGTCTCGGCGCGGCGGCGGCGCAGATGGGCACCGCCTTCCTACTGGCTGAAGAGGCGACGATCAGCGAACCCTGGCGCCGCCGGATCGAGACCGTTCCCGATGACGCCACCGCCGTCACCCGCGCCTTCACCGGCCGCAACGCGCGGGGCATCGAGAACGAGTTCATGCAGACCTTTCGGGCCGTCGAAGGTGAGGTCCCGGCCTATCCCGTGCAGAACCGCCTGACCCGGGAGCTGCGCGTCGTTGCCGGCCGGCTGGGCGACAGCGAGACGCTGTCGCTGTGGGCCGGGCAGGGGGTGTCGCTGACCCGCAAGGGCAGGGCGGCCGATCTGGTCCGGGCCTGGTGGCACGAAGCCTGCGAGGTTTCTGCCTTGCTCCACTATCGAACCCATGGACCGGACCCCGACAACAGCTAGGTTGTCCGCCGATCAGAGGAGATTCTACCCATGAAGACCCGCGCCGCCGTCGCCTTCGAAGCCAGGAAGCCGCTGGAGATCGTCGAGGTCGACCTGGAGGGGCCCCGCGCCGGCGAGGTGCTGGTCGAGATCAAGGCCACCGGCATCTGCCACACCGACGCCTACACGCTGGACGGCCTCGACTCCGAGGGCATCTTCCCCTCGATCCTCGGCCACGAAGGGGCCGGGGTGGTGCTGGAAGTCGGCGCGGGCGTGACCAGTGTCGTTCCCGGCGACCACGTCATCCCGCTCTACACACCCGAATGCCGGCAGTGCAAAAGCTGCCTGTCGCGCAAGACCAACCTCTGCACCGCCATTCGTGGCACGCAAGGCAAGGGCCTGATGCCGGACGGCAGCAGCCGCTTCTCCTACAAGGGTCAGCAAATCGCCCACTACATGGGCTGCTCGACCTTCGCCAACCATACCGTCCTGCCCGAGATCGCGCTCGCCAAGATCCGCAAGGACGCCCCCTTCGACAAGGCCTGCTACATCGGCTGCGGCGTCACCACCGGCGTCGGCGCCGTGGTCAACACGGCCAAGGTCGAGGCCGGCGCCAACTGCATCGTCTTCGGTCTGGGCGGCATCGGTCTCAATGTCATCCAGGGCCTGCGCATGGTCGGGGCCGGCATGATCATCGGCGTCGACATCAACCCCGACCGCGAGGAGTGGGGCCGCCGCTTCGGCATGACCCATTTCGTCAACCCCAAGGACATCGACGGCGACATCGTCGCCCACCTCGTCGCCCTGACCGACGGCGGCGCCGACTACACCTTCGACGCCACCGGCAACGTCACCGTCATGCGCCAGGCGCTGGAAGCCTGCCATCGCGGCTGGGGCGAGAGCATCATCATCGGCGTCGCCGAGGCCGGCAAGGAGATCGCCACCCGCCCGTTCCAGCTGGTCACCGGCCGGGTCTGGAAGGGCACCGCCTTCGGCGGCGCGCGCGGCCGCACCGACACGCCGAAGATCGTCGAGTGGTACATGGACGGCAAGATCGAGATCGACCCGATGATCACCCACACCATGCCTTTGGAAGACATCAACAAGGCTTTCGACCTGATGCATGCGGGCGAGAGCATCCGGTCGGTGGTGGTGTTCTAGGACCCCACCAAACCGTCATCCCGGAAGCCCCGCAGGGGCTATCCGGGACCCAGGGGGCGACGTGCGCGGGCGGTTGATATAGCGGAGTTCACGCACCCCCTGGGTCCCGGCTCTCCGCGCTTCGCGCTCCGGCCGGGATGACGGAGATAGAGTTGTTTCCTTGGGGCAGAGGCAAAGAGAAAGGGGCCGGCGACCTCGCCGACCCCTCCATTCGCCCCAAAAAGGCTGTGCTGCTTACGCCTCGGTGTCGTCCTCGACTTCGGCTTCCTCGACGTCCTCTTCCTCGACGACGACCGGCTCGGCCTTCTTGCGGCGGCGTTTGGCCGGGGCGGCCTCGGCTTCCGGCTCCAGCAGAACCGGGGCGGGCGTACGCAGGGCGCTGGTCAGGCCGTCGAGCGTCCCGCCGCTGAGGCCCACCTCGGCCATCAGCTGATCCATCAGCGGGGCCTGGGCGCGGTAGCGCAAGGCGCCGGAGACCACCTGGTCGGCGAGGTTGCCGCCGCCTGACGAGCCGCCCTCGGCGCTCGAGGCGCCGCCGGCCCCGTTCATGCCGTCCATCTGGACGATACGGATGCTGTCGATGTTCTCCAGCGGCTTCACCGACTCGGCAATGATCCGGTCGAGGTTCTCGATCAGCTTGATGCGGATCTGCATGGCCACCTGTTCGGCGCTCAGCAGGTTGGCGGCCTCGTTGATCGCCTTGGCGCCGGCGGCGTCGACCGCGTAGCGGACCCGCGAGGCCTCGGCGGCGGCGCGGACAGCCTCGGCGGCGGCCTCGGCCTCGATCTTGGTCTTGTCGGCGGCGCCGCGGGCGGTCTCGCGCGAGGCCTCGGCCTTGTCGATGGCGGCCATCTTCTCGGCTTCGGCGGCCACCTTGATGCCGATGGCGGCGCGTTCAGCCTCCTTCGAGGCCTCGATCAGCTCGATGATCTTCTGGCGGTCGGCGGCCTCGCGATCCCGCACAGTCTTGACCTGTTCCTCGGCCTGGACGGCCAGGGCCAGGGCCTTGTCGGCCAGGGCCTGGGCGTTGGACTGCTCCTTCGACTTCTCGGCCACGGCGATGGCGCGGTCCTGTTCGGACAGCTCGATGGCCTTGGCCTTCTCGATGTTCTGGGTCTCGACGGCGCGTTCCTTGGAGATCTCGCGTTCCTTGAGTTCCTGCTCCATGGCGATGCGCTGCTGGCCGACGTTGCGCTCGGCCTCGATCTTGGCCTGCTCGATCTCCTGCTCGGCGGTGATCTTGGCGCCCTCGGCCTCGCGGGCCTTTTCGGCCTGCTGGCGGGCGACGTCGGCGGACTGTTCGGCCCGGCGGATCTCGATCTCCCGCTGCTGCTCGAGCTTGGCGTACTCCTCGTCGCGGGTGATGGTCAGGGTCTGGCGCTGGGCTTCCAGGTTCTTGTTCTTGATCTGGACCTGGGTGTCCTGCTCGATGTCGTTGCGCATCTTCTTGCGCCGCTCGATCTCCTCGGTCAGCCGCGTCAGGCCTTCGGCGTCGAAGGCGTTGGACGGGTTGAAGTATTCCATCGCTGTCTGGTCGAGGCCGGTCAGCGACACGGTTTCCAGCTCCAGGCCGTTCTTCAGCAGGTCCTCGCTGGAGACCTGCTGCACCTTCTGGACGAAATGGGTGCGCTGCTCATGCAGGTCGGTCATGGTCATCTCGGCGGCGACCGAGCGCAGGGCGTCGACGAACTTGCCCTCGATCAGGTCCTTCAGCTGCTCGGGATGCATGGTCCGCTGGCCAAGCGTCTGGGCGGCGAAGGCGATCGCGTCGCTGCTCGGCTGCACCCGCACGTAGAACTCGGCCAGCACGTCGACGCGCATGCGGTCCTTGGTGATCAGGGCCTGTTCATTCTTGCGCTCCACGGCCAGGCGCAGGGTGTTCATGTTGACCGGGATGGTCTCATGCAGGATCGGGATGATCAGCGCCCCGCCGTTCATCACCACCTTCTCGCCGCCAAAGCCGGTGCGGACGAAGGAGGTCTCCTTTGAGGCGCGCTTGTACAGCCGCGCCACGATGAGGCCGAGGATCAGCAGGCCGACGAGGCCGAGGCCCGCCAGGATGAGGATTTCGAAGATAGCGGGCAAGCCGGTCATGACTGTTCCTGGTTAGACAATGGCGTCGCGCAGCGACGGACTGGTATTGGCGATTGCGAAGAACTTGGCCCCGGCCATGCGGACGAGGATGACGCTGTCCCCCTGCTGAAAGGTCTCGCCCTCGTCGTCGGGCTCGACCATGACGTAGTGGACCTGGCCGTGCTCGTCGCGGACCCGCGCCTGGGCGGCGCTGCCGACCCGCGCCTCGCCGGTGACGATGGCGGCGACGCGGCCGACCAGGCTGTCGCGGGAGATGGCGGTGGTCTCGTCCTTGGGCATGATGCGGGAGACCCAGCGGCCGAAGGTGCGGGTGAGGGGCAGGGCGGCCAGCAGGCCGAGCGGGGTGGAGATCCAGACCGGGGCGTAGATGCCGGCGATGGCGTGCAGCAGCCGCTGGCCGATCACCCCGATCATGCCGAAGCTGAACAGGAAGACGACGATCAGCATCAGCAGCGGCAGGCGGCCGATGTTGAGCCAGGACAGGAGGGAGGGACTTTCGCCATCGATGAGGTCGCCGTCGCCATCACTGGACAGGCCGCCGCCCAGCCCGAGCAGTTCGACCGCCCCGACCAGGATCATCAGCAACAAGGCGGCGACGAAGGGCACATTGCCCCCGGCCGTCAGAAACCCCCACATCGACGCGGTCCCCCTCAGTCTTTCGCTACCTTAGCACGCAGAGTCGCCAGCCGCTCCTCGACCCGGTTCTGCCTCGACAGTCTGTCCAGTTCGGCGAGGCGGCTGTCCAGCCCACGATCGACCCGGCCGACGCCGGAGCCGCCCTCGCGGGCCATGACCCGGTTGAAGGCGGTGGTGGCGTCATCGATGCGGCGGGCGACGCCGGGGCCGTTGCCGCCGAGGGGGGCGGCTCCGACCTTCTCGGCCGCATATTTGCGGGCGGCGAGCAGCGACTGGAAGCCGTCTTCCATCTCGCGGCGCTTGGCCTGCAGGGCGGCGACATAGCCTTCCAGCTCGCGTTCGCGGCTGGCGGTGTCGGCGACGGTGCTTTCCAGCACCGGGACCTGGGCCTCGATGTCGAGCTGGCTTTCGATGGCGGCCTTGGCGAGGTCCTCGCGGCCCTGGCCCAGCGCGATCTCGACCTGTTCGGACAGGTCCTCATGGCGGCTGCTCTGTTCGGTCAGGCGCTTGCTGGCCAGATGACGCGAGGCGATGGCCTTGCCGAGTTCCGTGCGCACCTCGTCGATGGCGGCGTCGATCTCGCGCAGGGTCTGCTGCATGACCGCGTCGGGCAGGGCGCCTTCGACCTGGTCGATCAGCGCATGAGCGCTGGCGCTGATGATTCGCCCGACGCGGACACCAAGACTGTCAGCCATGGGAGGACTCCTTACGGTTGGCATGAAGGGCGATGAGGTCAGCCAAAGCCGCAATGCGTCGCGAGACCACGGCCGGGTCGTAGGCGGGGGCGGTCGGGGTGACCGACCAGCGCAGCAGCTGTTCGGCGATCCGGGCGGCGCGATCCACCAGCCGGGCCTCGTAGCGGGCCAGGTCGTGCGGCTCGCCCGAGCGGACCTCGGCCGGGGCGGCCAGGCCGACGGCCAGCAGTTCCTCGGCCTCGCTGAGCAGGGTGCGGACGACGCCAGAATGGACGCCGGCCCGATCCTCGGCCTCGCGCACCGCCTGGGCCGGCTCGGCCAGCAGGTCGCGGCTGACGGCGAGGGCGCCGCCGTAGCCTTCCGGCGCCTCGGCCCGCTGGCGCGCCTGACGGATCAGGGCCCTCACCTTGTCGCTGGCCGTGATGGCGTCGTCGATGCGCAGGGCGGCCAGAAAGACCGCGTCGTCATCCGCCAACCGCACGCTGAGAGGTTTGTTCAAACCGACCATGCAGCGACGTTAACATATGTCAGACGTTTGTATACATTTGTCTTTCGTTTGTGTGCGGCATGGCTTTTTCCCGGTTGGATCGTCTAGGAAGACGCAACGCCCCAGGAGCCGTCATGCTGGAAATCACCGCCACCCACACTGTCCACGGCGGCACGTTGCGCTACTGCCGGCACGACAGCGCCGCCACCGGCACGCCGATGAAGTTCAGCGTCTTCACGCCGCCGGGCGAGGGGCCGTTCCCGGTGCTGGTCTGGCTGTCGGGCCTGACCTGCACGGAAGACAACTTCACCACCAAGGCCGGCGCCTACGGCGCGGCCGCGCAGCATGGCGTCATCATCGTCGCCCCCGACACCAGCCCGCGCGGCGAGGGCGTGGCCGACGACCCGGCCTATGACCTGGGGCAGGGGGCAGGCTTCTACCTCGACGCCACGCAGGCACCCTGGACGCCGCACTTCAACATGGAAACCTACATCACCCGCGACCTGCTGGCGGCGGTGGACGGGGCCTTCCCGACCGACCCGGCCCGGCGCGGCGTCTTCGGCCACAGCATGGGCGGCCACGGCGCCCTGACCCTGGCCCTGCGCCATCCGGACCTGTTCAGATCGGTGTCAGCCTTCGCCCCGATCGTCTCGCCGACCCGCTGTCCCTGGGGCGAGAAGGCGTTTACCGCCTACCTTGGCGAGGACCGCGCGGCCTGGGCGGCGCACGACGCCTGCCTGCTGATCGAGGCCGGCGCCGCGAGGTTCGACGACATTCTCGTCGACCAGGGCCTCGGCGACCAATTCCTGGAAGGCCAGCTCAAACCCGAACTGCTGGAAGCGGCCTGCGCTGCCGCCGGCCAGACGCTGACCCTTCGCCGCCAGCCCGGCTACGACCACAGCTACTTCTTCATGACCAGCTTCATCGCCGAGCACATCGCCTGGCACGCGGCCGGGCTCTAGAAGCCGGCCGCCTTGATCGCGGCTTCCAGGTATTCGTCGCGCCCGGCCCGGATGCCGGCGACCGTCCGCTCGACCGGGATGGTCGGCTGGATGCCGACGCCATGGTGGGTCGAGCCGTCGTGCTTGGTCACCTTCATCCCGGTCCAGACCAGGCGATAGCCGCCCGGCAGGACGAACGGATTGATGTTGCCGTTGGTCCCGGCCGTCGTTGATCCGACGATCTCGCCCAGCCGGTAGGCCTCGACGATACCCATGATCGACTCGGCGTAGCTGATCGCCCGGCCGTCGGTCATGAACACCCGCTTTGCCGTCACCCGCGGCGTTTCCGGCTCGAGCGTCCATTTGCGGGTGTCCCAGGTCCAGCCCTGCCGATCCGGTAGCGTGACCACGGGCACGTTCCAGTTGGCGGAGTTGAGGGTCTTGTCGCTGAGGTGGGACATCAGCCAATAGGCGCTCTGGCCCGGATAGCCGCGCATGTCGAAGATCACCGCCCTGGCGTTGGCCAGCCGGTCCTGGGCGGCCTTCATATCGTCCACCGATGTGCGCTCCAGGTCGACGTACAGCAGGCCCGGCTTGAGTTCGGCGATGGGCGCCGGCCTCACCTCGGTGTGCTGGGCGGCAGCCTCTTTCTCGTAGAGCTGATGGGTCAGGGTGACGTCGGCGGTCGTGCCGTCCGCGTGCTGGATCTTGAGAACGCTCGTGGTCCCCTGTTCGGCCAGGGTCATCTCCCGCAGCGCGCGCCAGCGGCGCCATTGCGGCGTGGCGCTGGAGATCAGCGCCTCCTCCTCGGCGATGCGGTCCGCGACGGGCTTGCCGTCGATGGCCAGCACCACGTCACCGACCCTCACGTCGGTCCCGCCAACGACCTCGGTGACCACAAGGCGATCCTCGGCCCAGGTCCAGAAGACCGGCAGCAGGCCCATGCGATGTGGACGGGTGGCGTTGCCGTGCCCGTCCTTCAAAGCCGCGACCAGCCGCTTGAGCGTGTCCTGAAAGGCGGCCGCGTCCCTGTCCGTCGCGGCCGCCGTCAGCGCTTTGGGCAGTTCGGCCGACCAGTCGGTCTTCACCACGTCGAAGTAGGGATAGAAGTGCTGGAACACATTCCAGGCAATGACCACGTCGGCCAGACGCGTGGCCCGGTCGTCGCCGCTGTACTGGAAGCCCTCGGGCTTGTCGGGCTTGATCACCGGCGCGGCAGCGCCCGGGGCGCCGGCCGGCAGCACCAGCCGCATACGGGCGGTGACGCCCTGGCCGAGGTCGAGGCTGACCGCCGCGTCCGGCGCCATGCCGCTGGGCGGGGCGCCGCGCACGCTGCTGTAGACGTTCTCCTTGCTGAACTGGACACCCTTGTGGGTCCAGGCCAGCGGGCTCGTGTTCGGCAGGAGGCCCGGCGGCGTCGGCGCGCCCGGCTCGATGATCAGGGTCGGGGCGACGGGCAGGAAGACCTCACGCAGCGCCTTGGCCAGTTCCCTGCCGTTGCGCGCCGTCTCCACCCGCTGGACACCGGCCACGGCCAGGGCGTCCCAGTCTGCCTTGGCGGACTCGTCGCTGGGATGGAACCAGCGGACATAGCCATACAGGCGGGCGAAGGCCTGCAGATTGCTCTGTCCCTGGGCCGTAAGGGCGCGGGCAGGTTCGTTGGCGTTCACGGCCGGACCCAGGATCTCGATGGAGGCGCTGTCCATCCACAGAGTTCCGGGGCCGCCTTCGAGAGCGCCGAAGACGATGCGCTCGGCGTCCGGGGCGACAACGCCGACGATCTCATAGACCTGCCAGATCTCGGAGGTGATCGGCCGGTCGGCCATGTTGTCGAAGAAGCCCGTCTGGCCGTCGGGGCGATCGATCCGCAGCCACAGGCCGGCGCGCTGACCGTTGACCGGCTTGACGCGGGCGGCGGCGCGAAAGCGGACGCGCTGGCCGCGATAGGGCGCGGCGTCGAGCGTGCGACTGACGGTTCCGAAGGCCTGTTCGGCGGTGGCGTCCGCCTTGCGCTGCAGCCTGACCGACAGCGGCCCGGCGTGCGGATCCGAGGCATCAAGCGCAGACTCATAGCCGTTCGTCGCCGCCCGCCACCCGGCCGGCGCGGCGCCGGCGACGCCCTGATCGAAGTTCATGTTGGGTGGCGGCGTCTGGGCGGCCGTCGAGCCGGCGACGACCAGGGTTGCGGCGATGGCCGTCAGCAGCTTGCGCATGAGCGATCTCCCCGAGTGACTGCCCGCATCACAGCCGCTCATTGCGGCCAGGTTGCGGCAGACCGGTGTTCACTCAAAGGGCGCGTTGAAGGCTAGATCCCCGCGCCCATGTCGATAAAGGTCTCGGCCAGGGCAACTTTCGGCCGCTCCGCGTCCTGGGCCAGTTCGTGGGTCAGGCGGTCGATCTGGGCGGTGATTTCCGGCACGGCGGTGACTTCCCACAGGGCCGGGCGGGTCAGCGGGCCGATGGCGTAGAGCCAGTCGGAGGCGCGGCCGTCGATGTCCTGCACGGCGCAGTCGTCGCTCTCCAGGCCCAGGCCCAGCGGGTCCGGGCGGATCAGGCGGCGGCGGGCAAGGTCTGCGAAGAGCGGGTTGGCCAGGCGGTCGAGATCGCTGCGCGGACCGGTGCAGTTGATGACCCGGCCGACCGTCAGGGTCTGCTCGGTCTTCAGGCCGCGCAGGTGCAGCCGGGCGGTGACCTGGCCCTTGCGGCGGGTCCATTCGACGATGCGGCCGCCCAGCACCGTCAGGGCGGCGCTTTCCAGCAGGGCGTCCAGCCGGGCGGAGACGCGCGGCGCCATGCGGTGGCGATGGACGTCCCAGCGCGGACGCAGGTGGCGCAGGAACTGCCGCCGCTGTTTGGGGCTCCAGGTTTCCCAGACGCGGGCGATGGCCGGGCGGACGGCGTCCATCACCCGCTGCCAGGGCGTGCCCTGTCGCTCGGCCTGGCCGGCGGCGGCGCGAATGGCGCGAGTCAGGATCAGCGGCGAGGCGGGCAGCAGCGGGGCGACGAACGGAGACCAGGCCCCGCCGGCCTTGTGCGGCGTCGGAACCAGGCCCCGGCGGGAGACGGCGACCATCGGTCCCTTCTGCCCCTCGGCGGCCAGCTTGAGGGCGACATCGACCATGGTGAGACCGGTGCCCAGCATCAGCACGGCGGCCTCGGGATCGCCGCCTTTGAGGGCCTGCGGCGCCCAGGGGTCGGGGACGAAGGCGGGATGATCGTGCAGCCAGGCGTCCTGCGGCAGGGGCGCGCGCGGGGGCAGGTTGCCGGTGGCCAGCACCAGCAGGTCGCAGGCGATCTCCCGCCCGTCGAGCAGGCGCACGCCACGGCGGGGCGGGTCGAGCAGGGCCACGGCCTCGCCGCGAACGGTGGCCAGGCCGGGGCCGTCGGTTTCGGAGCAGGCGTCCTCCAGCCGCTCCTGCAGATAGTCGCCGAGCAGGCCGCGCGGCAGGAAGGCGTCGGCCAACACCCCGTCGGCCTCGACCAGCGCCTCGTCGAGGTGGCGGCCGGCGCCCGACAGCCAGTCCTGGAAGGGCGGGGTCAGGCCCGTTTCCATCCGGTGGGCCGGCACATTGAGCAGGTGGTAGGGCTCGCAGGCGCCGTAGGCCAGGCCGCGTCCGGGCCGCACGGCCGGATCGATCAGCAGGATGCGCCAGCCGGGCCGCGCCGCCGTCAGCTTCAGCGCCAGCAGGGTCCCGCTGAAGCCGCCGCCGATGATGGCGACGGTGCGGGTCGGCGAATTGAGGTCGGCCATGGCGATTCCCGTGCTCGCGGCGACTTTGCGTAAGGGAAGGGCGCAAGACAAGGCGCCGAACACGGACCGTTGATTTGCGGAACAAAAGGGGAAGCGATGAACATCGTTACCGGAGCGGCGACCGGATGGACCGGTCGGGCTTCCTGGCGGAACAACCATGAAAAGGAAGGCTTGTCTTGTGGCGGCCGCGACTTCGCTCGCGGCGGTTTTGGGGGCGTGTGGGCAGACGGCGCCGGTGGCGTCGAAGGCTGCCGCGCCGATCATGGCGGAGGCCCCACCGGTCTCACCGAAGCCCAGCTTCGACTGTGCGAAGGCCAAGGCCTCGGTCGAGCGGCTGGCCTGCGAAAGTCCAACCCTGGCGGTCGCGGACCAGCGGATGGCCCAGAGCTACAGGACCCAGATGGAGAGGTTTCCGGCCAGTCAGCGAAGTCGATTGCTGGAAGGACAGCGCTCCTTCCTGAACTATGCCCGCACGGCCTGCGCCGACGACCCTGTCTGCCTCGAGTGGGCCTATGACCAGCGCACGGCCGACCTCGACACCAGCTTCGCCAAGGCCCCGGCCATCCTGACCCTGACCCGCTACGCCACCTCGGCCGCGCCGGACGGGCCGATGCTGCGGCGGACCGGCCGGCGGCTGTTGCTGGACCAGCTGGCCGACCCGGCGACGCCCGGCGAGCGGGCGTTGAACGCAATGATGGCGCAGTGGCTGGCTGAGGCCGACGCGGCCTCGCCGGTGGCGCCCTCCCTGGGCGGCGGCATCGAGGGGGCCGCGGTCGAATTCCGCAGCATCAGCGAAAGCCGGATCGTGGTGGCCATCCAGGGCCCGACCGTCCAACGGCTGATCGACTGGTCGCCGAAGCTTGGCCGGCCGCTGGAGGTCAGTGACGAAAAGCCGCTGTCGGCTGGCGATCTGATCGACGGCTGACGTTGAAGACCTGGCCCCGGCGCCGTAGAAACGCGGCGCCGGGGCGCAGTCGTGACGCGCCGGATCCTGGGGGGATTTTCATGCGTATCGGGCGTTCGATGGCCGCCGCCGGCCTCATGCTGGCAATGACGACCAGCTTTGCACAGGCCCAGGAGGCCTCAACGCCGCCGGCTCCGGCAGAGGCGGCCGCGCCTGTTGAAGCGCCGGCAGTGGTCCCTGCCGCGCCGGCCTGGACGCTGAAGAACACCCGCAAGGTCTACAAGCAGAAGTGGCGGTTCGTGAACCTGTTCCTCAGCTCCTGCGAATACGGCGTCTATGGCTATGGCGACCAGCTGGTCGGCGGCCGCGCCGAGCGGGTGGAAAAGCGCCTGCGCGACCACTTCGGCGACCGCCTGAACGGCCATGAGGTGGTGCTGGAGCGCTATGAGTTCTTCCAGAACGCCCAGATCAACCTGATCCGCAGTGTCGGCCAGGGGCAGGGCGGTCTGATCGGCGGCCTGATGGGCACGACCTACAACCTCAACTGCAAGCGCAAGGACACCAAGTCGGGCTGGTACGACACCCAGCGTTTCAAGCCCGATCCGGCTCCTTATGTGGTCGAGATCACCGTCAAGATCGACGGTCAGGTCATCGCCAGCAGCGCCGCCGCCCAGCCGGTGCGGCCGCACACGTTCAAGGAAGAGGAACTCGCCGATCCCGATATCGCCGAAGTCATCGAGGCGGTGCAGGTCGTGGCCATGGACGATGTCATCGCCCGCATCGACGCCATCCTGCCGAAGCCCGCACCGGCGGCCGCGCCGACCCCCGCGCCCGAGGCCGCGTCCGCGTCTTGACTTGACGGCCTCGCGCCGTCATACACCGCGCCTTCCACGCCGCCGGCTCGCCGGTTGGCGCTGGAAGACATGACGGGTGATCCGTAGCCGCCGTTGAGATCGTGGCCCCACTGACGGGGTCGCCGGCCCGGATCGACAATTGAATGAGTGACTTATGTCCAAGCGCCATAGCGCCAAGTACAAAATCGACCGCCGGATGGGCGAAAACATCTGGGGTCGTCCGAAGTCCCCGGTCAACAAGCGTTCCTACGGCCCCGGCCAGCACGGCCAGCGCCGCAAGTCCAAGGTCTCCGACTTCGGCCTGCAGCTGAAGGCCAAGCAGAAGCTGAAGGGCTACTACGGCAACCTGACCGAAAAGCAGTTCGCCAAGACCTACGAAGAGGCCGACCGCCGCAAGGGCAACACCTCGGAAAACCTCATCGCGCTGCTGGAAAGCCGCCTGGACGCGGTGGTCTACCGCGCCAAGTTCGTGCCGACCGTCTTCGCCGCCCGCCAGTTCGTCAACCACGGCCACGTGCAGGTGAACGGCAAGCGCGTGAACATCGCCAGCTACCGCGTGAAGCCGGGCGACGTCGTCACTGTGCGTGAAAAGTCGCGCAACATGGCGCTGGTGCTGGAAGCCCTCGGCTCGTCCGAGCGTGACTTCGCCGAATACATCACCGTGGACCTGCGGTCGTTCTCGGCCACCTTCGTCCGCGCCCCGGAACTGGCCGAAGTGCCGTACCCGGTGAAGATGGAGCCGAACCTGGTCGTCGAATTCTACTCCTCCTAAGGCGTAGGGTCAGACCAAGAGACAGGGGCCCCGGAGCGATCCGGGGCCCTTTTTCTATCTGGCGTTAGGCGTGAAGCCGTACTCCCAGTCATAGGGAACCCCGGTCTCGCCGAGCGCCGCCTTGACCAGATCGGGAAACGCCTTCTCGGCCCGCACGTCGTTGGACAGGATGACGACGCAGCGTTTGCGCTGCTCGACGCAGACCCAGGTATTGGCGGTCATGTCGTTATGGCCGCCCTTGAGGAAACCGCGGCCTTGCGGGCCATCGAACACCACCACGCCGAGGCCGGCGGCCAGATCCTTGCGGCGCTGGGCCGGCGGAAGTTCCGGCTGCAGGGTGAGGAACTGGCTGCGGGTGGTGATCGGCAGGCTGGCCTTGATCATCTCCGCCCGTGACGCCGGCGACAGGCCCTCGCCCTGCATGAGGGCCGAGGCAAACCGGGAGAAGTCGCTGATCGTCGTGTCCATCGACCCGGCCGCGCGCACGCGGCTGCGCTCGTCATGAACTTCCGCCTTGCCGTCCTCATGCCAACCGTCCGCGAGGTTGGCGGCGAAATCCGGCCGCCACATCATCGAGGTGTTCTTCATGCCGAAGCGGTCGAAGACCCGCCGCTGCATCTCCTTGCCGAGATCAAGGCCGAGTCCTTTCTCCAGCACGAACTGAAGGAGGATCATGCCATCGCCGCTGTAGGCGTATCGGCTGCCGGGATCGAAATGGATGACCAGCTTCTCGCCGGGATTGTCCCAATAGAAGTTGCTGAAGCCGGCGCTGTGGGTCAGCAGCATGCGCGGGGTGATCAATCGCCAGCGCTCGTCGGTCAGGGTCTCGTAGGGCGCGTAGTCGTCGGCGAAGCCCTTGTAGTCGGGCAGGGGCCTGGCCAGGTATTTCGAGATCGGGGCGTCGAGGTCGATGACGCCCTCATCGACCAGCTGCAGAACGGTGTAGGCGAACACCGCCTTGGTCAGGGAGGCGCCATACATCACCGTGTCGGGCGTCAGCGGTTCGCCCTTCGCGTTTCGCTCGCCGAAAGTCTTAACATAGACAACGTCGGTGTTCTCGATGACGGCGACGGCCAGGCCCCTGGCGCCGGTGTCGGCCATGGCCTGCCGGGCGCGGGCCTCGAAAGCCGTGAAATCGTAGACCGGGTTGGGGGGTGGTGTCGCCGAGGCGGCCAGCGGCGTGAGGCCGAAAAGCAGGACGAGACTGAAGGTCAACGTGCGCACGGGGTGAGTCCTCACCGTTCGGGATCGTGCTGAGGCTAGACAAGAACCGCGCAGCTGTCTTTGGTGACGGCATGACCCGCCGCCACGCCCTGCTCGCCGCCCTGTTCCTGGTTTCGGCCTGCGCCACCCGGGCTGTCTATTCCTCGCCGGACGCCGGGATGGTCGAATTGGAGCCGCTGCTGGGCGCCGAGGTGCGGGCCGACGCCCTGGTCATCCGCGTGACCTCGACCGGCTGCACCGCCAAGGACGACATCGTCTGGTTCGTCGAGCGGGCGGGCAATCGGGTCGCGGTCGCCTTCGGCCGCAAGAAGATCGACGCCTGCAAGGCCGCGCCACAGCCGATGGAGATCGCCTTCAGCTACGCCGAACTGGGCCTCAAGCCGGGCCAGTCGGTGGCCATCGTCAATCCGCTGGCGGCGCGCTGAACATCGTTTCCATCCACTCCGGCACGCGGACGGGGCGACGGGTGACCGCGTCGATCAGGCACCATTCGGAACGGCCCTGGGAGCACATCTCGCCGTCGGGGCCGTCGATCCGGTAGAAGCGGTCCATGCGCGGCCCGCGCCGATCACCGATCCAGGTCACCGCGTTGGCGGTCTCGCCCAGCTTCAGCTCGCGGCGGTAGTCGAGTTCGTGGCGCAGGGCGATCCAGGCCCATTTCGACTGTTCCCCGGCCGGCAGGCGGGCGCGCCAGTGGCCGGTGGCCAGATCCTGCATCCAGCCGAGATAGACGACGTTGTTGACGTGGCCGTTCTCGTCGATGTCCGCCGCGGTCGGCGTGAAATCGAGCCTGAAGGTCTGGCGGCCTTCAGGTGGGTTAAGGCTCCGGCTCACGCCCTTAGCTGTTTTGGGGAAGAACGCCCTGGCCCTGCAGGAAGGTCTTCAGTTCACCCGCCTGGTACATCTCGCGGATGATGTCGCAGCCGCCGACGAACTCGCCCTTCACATAGAGCTGGGGGATGGTCGGCCAGTCGCTGTAGGTCTTGATGCCCTGGCGCAGCTCTTCGGACTGCAGCACATCGACGCCGACAAAATCGACTTCCAGATGGTCGAGGATCTGCACGACCTGGGCCGAGAAGCCACAGCGCGGCTGGTCCGGCTCGCCCTTCATGAACACCACGACGGGGTTTTCAGCCACGGCGCCGGCGATGAAGGCCTGGACGCGATCGGCCACTGCGTCAGTGGTGGGGGCAGCGTCGGACATGGGTCAAATCCTCAAGGAAAACTTGCCCTTCAGCTAGGCGCCGCAGGGCTTCGGGTCAAGAACCCCCGGCATCAAGCAGTTCAATCAGCGCTTCGGTTCGCCGGAGAAGCGGGCCATCTCGATCTGCGCCGCCACGCCGGTCGGCAGGTCACGCTCGGGGACGGCGGCCAGCCGGGTAATGCGCTCGGGCGTATCGGCCTGGACCTGGACGCTGGTCACCGCCGGTTCGAAAAGGGCGAAAGCCAGGCAGATTTCCTCGCCGGTCCAGCCATGGGTCGATTCCAGGAAGGCGTAGGGGCTGCGGGCGCTGATCTTGGGCTTCTTCCTGAACCAGCCCTTGGGAATCAGGCCGGGCTTGTCGGCGCCGGTCAGTTCGGCCGGGCAGACCTCGCGGGCGATGACTGCGATGTTCTTTTCCGAGGCCACCTTCAGGCGATGCCGCTCCTTCCAGCCGGAGGTCAGGCTGTAGGGCGTGATCAGGCAGTCGACGCCGGGCCTGTCCAGCGCCAGGTCCATGGTTTCGTCCGAGCCCCAGACACCGACGTACCGAGCCTGCCGCCCGGGCTTCAGGGCGCGGGCGAACTCGATCTGACCCAGATCCTCGACGACGATGAGGTCGATGTAGTCGGTTCCCAACCGGCGCAGGATCATGCCGGTGGTGTGGTCGAGGTTGCCGATCGACGGGGCCTGCCAGGCCAGGAACAGCAGCCGGCGCTCGATGTTGGCGATCGCCTGCCCCAGACCATCCAGCAACGGGTCGCTGTGGCCGGCCAGTTCGAAGGCGTTGATGCCGACGCTCATCGCCGCCTCGATCAACTCGCGCCAGTCCCGCGCCGACTTGCGGATCGAATCATCGAGCAGCAGCGAGACCGTCGAAACGGCCATTCCGGAGGTGGCGCCGAAGGGGCGGTAGCGCATGTCTGGCCTTAAGGGGCTGCGGTTTCGAGGGCGAGGGCGTGCAGCACGGTGCCGAGCACATCCGCCAGGGCCTTGTTGACCAGCTGGTGCTGTCGCACCCGGGGCAGGCCGGCGAAGGCGGGGGAGACGATGCGGGCCTTGTAGTGGTCGCCATCGCCCGCCAGGTCGGTGATGGTGATTTCCGAGTCCGGGAAGGCCTCGGTTAGGCGGCGTTCCAGTTCTTCGACGGGCATGGGCACGGACGACTCTCCTCGTAGGCAGCCGAGCAATGGGGGATAATGCTTAATAGGCTTCGAAGGGGGATTCAGCATGCGGCATCGGATTGTGAGCTGGGCGTTCAAGGGACTGGCCGCCGCGGGGCTCGCCGCATCGCTGTCGGCCTGCAATATGGTGGTCACCAGCGAGCCGACCTTTCTGGCCGAGGACCAGGGGATGCCGACCCTTCGCGAGGGCCTTTGGGTCAATAAGGAGAAGGGCTGCAAGTTCGACATCAAGGCGCCGGCGACCAAATGGCCTGAGTGCGCCCACTGGATCGTCGTCAAGGGCTCGGCCATGACCGGGGTCAGCGACAAGGGAGAAGCCTTCAACCTGCCCTTCATCCTGGCGGCCGGCGATCCCCGCGTTCTGCAGATCCAGCTGGAGGACGAGAAGAAGGGCGAGGACGGCAAGGCGGCCACCCTCTACCTCTACATGGGCCTCAAGGCCCTGAAGACCGACAAGGAGGGCCGCATCACCGCCTACAGCGGCTGGATGGTGCAGTGCGGACCGCCGCCGCCGAAGGACGCGAAGAAGCCGGACGGAAATCCACGCTACGGCACGCTGGAGCCCTCGCCAGGCATGATCATGGACGACGAACTGTCGGGCTGCGCGCCCGAGAGCAAGGTGGCGCTGATCAAGGCGGCCGGCCTTTCGGAGGATTTTGAGGACGGCGGGACCGGCGGCGAAGACAGTCGCTGGGTGCGTGACGGGGACCAATAAGCCAGCTGGACAATCACGCGACTCTCACGCACTGTTCACGGGGACGTGAGGAGAGCGTGATGCGGACGTTATCGATTGCTTTGTTGCTTGCCGCTGTTGGCCTGACCGCCTGCAACGACGATGTGCTGACCACCAGGACCCCGGTGCTGTTTGCCGCCGACCGCGATGCGCTACCGCCTGCGCGGGATGGCGTCTGGGTCGGGGACGGCTGTTCGGCCGATGTTTCACTCGATCTTCCCGCCTGGGATTGCGACGAGGCCTTCATCGTTCGCCGCGGCCGCGCCGCCCATCCGGACGAGGCCGTCGAGAATGATCCGGGCCTAATGGAGGCCATGCGGGTCGGCGTCGCACCCGATTTCCAGGTCGCCCAGACCGGACCCAGCGATCCCGGCGCCGATGGCTTCTACAGCTATCACGGCGTCGACGGCGTTCGGCTCGACGAGAGCGGCCGGATGATCGCCCTGCGCCGCTGGCGGCTGAAGTGCGGCCCGCCGCCGCCGGAAGGATCGAAGACCGAGGGCGGCAAGCCGCGCTACCAGACCCTCGAACCCTATCCGGGCGTCGTGGTCGAGGAGGGCGGATGCGCCGCCAAGGGGCGCGCCGGCCTGATCGCCGCCGCCAGCGCCAGCCGCGCCGATCCCAAGGGCAATCACCACGGCGCTGGCGGCTTCCGCTGGGTGCGGGAAGAACGGCCCGGCGACTGGGTCGAGGCGCAGCCGGTGGAGTCCAATACCGGTTCGAAAGGTTAGTCGGTCATGCGTGCGAGTCATCTCCTGCTGCTTGTGTTTGGCGTGCTTGCACTCGGCGGGTGCGAAAACTTGGTGCAGACGGAGCAGCCGATCCTGACGTCTGCGGACGCGGCGCCCGAGTGGACCGTCAGGCCAGGCATCTGGACGCAAGGCGTGGCGCGGGATGCTGCCTGCCCCTTCGAGATCGCCAGATCCGTGCGGAACTGGCCCGAATGCGCCGACTTCATTTTCGTTGAGAAGCCGGCGCTTTCCAAAGCCTTTGCCGCCGAGGGGAACGACCAGGAATGGTTACTGGCTGAGGCCGATCCCGGTCTCTACGCCCTGCAGACCACGTCCAGCGAAACGGAGTCCAACATAGGTCTCTTCTTCGTCACCCGGGAAAAGCAGGACGCCACAGGGGCGGCCACCCGCGTCGGATTTGGCATGTTGTTCTGTGGCCCTGAGGCCCCTGAGGGAACGACGTGGCCGAACAGGGAGGGGCGGGTTCTGACTCTGGAGCCCTTCGAGGGCGCCATCCTTGATGGAAAGAATTGTCGGCCCGACGGCAAGGCGGGCCTGTTCGCCCTGGTGCGCGCGAACCGCGACGCCGGGGCGATGAGCACGCTTGTCTGGCGGCGCGACGTCCGCCGGGATGAGATCGGCCTCCTGCGTCGGCGCGCCGCCAAGGCCGCCGAAGCGGCCCGGCGAAGGGCTGCTCAATCCACCATCGCCGAGTAGATGATGTTCTTCAGCTGACCGCGGAAGTTGAAGGTCCCCGACGGCATCAGCTGGGTCATGAAGACAACGCTGAGCTCCTCGTGCGGATCGACCCAGAAGATGGTCGAGGCCGCGCCGCCCCAATAGAAGTCGCCCTCGCCGAGCGTGCCGGTGCTGACCACGTCCATGGTGCTGGCGAAGCCCAGGCCGAAGCCGACGCCGCTGTTGGCGGTTTCGGAGAAGCTGCCGAGGGCGATCTCGGTCAGGTCCTGGTCGCCGGGCAGGTGGTTGCGGGTCATCAGGTCCAGGGTGCGGGGGCCGATGATCCGCACCCCGTCCAGCTCGCCGCCCCGGCGCAGCATCTCGGCAAAGCGCATGTAGTCGGCGCAGGTGCCGGTCAGGCCGCCGCCGCCGGACAGGAAGCCGGCCGGCTTGAGGTAGGCGCTGGTCCCGGCGTCGTCCATCAGGCCGAGGGTCTTGTCGGCATTGCGCTGGTAGTTGGAGGCGAAGCGGTGGGCCTTCTCCGGCGCGACGTGGAAGGCGGTGTCGACCATGCCCAGCGGATCGAAGATGACGTCCTGCAGGTACTTGTCGAAGGGCACGCCGCTGATGCGTTCGACCAGGGCGCCGCAGACGTCGGTGGCGAGGCTGTACATCCACTTGGTGCCCGGCTGGAACAGAAGCGGGACCTGGGAAAGCTTGGTCATGAATTCGGAGAGGCTGTCGGTGGAGCCGAGGCTGCGCACCTTCAAGGCCCGATAGACCTTGTCGACCGGATGCTGGATGCCGACGCCGGGCAGGCCGCCGCCGTAGGTCAGGCCGCTCATGTGGGTCAGGACGTCGCGGATGCTGACCGGGCGGTCGAGCGGCGCGGTGACCATGTCGTCGCCTTCGCCGCTGACCCAGACGCGCTGGTTCTTCCACTCGGGGAAGAAGCGCTGCACCGGATCCTCGAGCTGGAACATGCCGCGCTCGAACAGGGTCATCAGGGCGACCGAGGTGATCGGCTTGGTCATCGAATAGATGCGGAAGATAGTGTCTTCCTGCATGGGTTTGTTGCGCTCGAGGTCCATGCTGCCGAACACGGCGTTGTAGGCGGGATGGCCGTGACGGGTGACGGCGATCTGGCAGCCGGCGATGCGGCCCTTGTCGATATACTGCTTCTGGAGATGCTCGCCGATGCGCTCCAGGCGGTCGGCGTCGAGGCCGGTCCAGTTCGATTGCGCGTCCATCCTGAAGTCTCCCGCATGTTCTGGTTTGTTGCCGGCATCATGGCCGAACAGCTGTTTGAACGCCAGTTTGAAACTTGGGTACGGCCTCAGCCCTGCGTGACCATGCCGCCCGGCAGCAGTTCGGCGCGGCCGGCCAAGGTCAGTTCGGTGAGGGCGGCCAGCACGGCGGCGACCGGCGCGCCGGTGGCCCGGACCAGTTCGTCGCGCGAGACGGGGGTTGGCGACAGCAGCTCGGCGAGGCGTTCGCGCAGAATCTCGATGTCGCGATCGCTGACGGCCGGGCCCTTCCAGGCGGGCGGCTCGCGTTCGCGCAGGGACATGTCGCGGATGGCGGTCAGGACGTCGTCGGCGGTCTCGCACATCTGGGCGCCCTGGCGGATCAGGTCGTTGGTGCCCTTGGCGCGGGGATCGAGGGGTGAGCCGGGGACGGCGAGGACTTCACGGCCCTGCTCGTTCGCCAGCCGGGCGGTGATCAGGGAGCCGGAGCGCAGTTCGGCCTCGACGATGACCACCGCCAGGGACAGGCCGGAGATGATGCGGTTGCGGCGGGGGAAGTCGCGGGCCTGGGCCCGGTAGCCGGGCGGGCTTTCGGAGACGATGGCGCCGCGCTCGGCGATCTGGCGATGCAGGTCGGCGTGTTCGGGCGGGTAGATGTCGTCGGGGCCGCCGCCGAGGACGGCAATGGTGCCGGTCGGCAGGGCGCCGAGGTGGGCCGCGCCGTCGATGCCGCGGGCCAGGCCCGAGACGATGGTGACGCCGGCCTCGCCGAGCTGGGCGGCCAGGCCGCGGGCGAACTTCTGGCCGCCGGCCGAGGCGACGCGGGCCCCGACGATGGCGGCGGTCGGGCGGCTGGCAATGGCGAGGTCGCCGAGCACCCAGATCAGCGGCGGCGGCGGGTCGAGGGCGGCCAGCAGATAAGGGAAGGCCGGCTCGCAGGAACAGAAGAGCCTGGCCCCGGCCCTTGTACCGGCGTCGAGTTCGCGGCGGGCGTCGTCGAGGCTGGGGATGCGCAAGGGACCGGAGCGGCCGGCCCGCTGGGCGAGATCCGGCAGGGCGTCCATGACGGCCCGCGCCGAGCCGTAGCGGCCGAGCAGGTTCTCGAAGGCGACCGGACCGACCTGTTCGGTGCGGGCCAGGCGCAGCCAGGCGAGGCGCTCCTCGTCGGTCATGCGGCGGGCGGCGCGTCCTTCTTGGCGCCGATCTTCGGCTCCGTGCCCTTGAGCAGGCGGCCGATGTTTTCGCGGTGACGGATGAAGACCAGCACGGCCATGAAGGCGGCCAGGACGACGACCGGGTAGGGCTGTTCGGTGGCCAGGGCGAAGAAGGGGGCCAGGGCGACGGCGGTCAGGCCGGCCAGGGACGACATGCGGAACAGGAAGGCGGTCAGCAGCCAGGCGGCGCCGGCCAGCAGGCCGACCGGCCAGGCGATGGCCAGCATGGTGCCGAAGAAGGTGGCCACGCCCTTGCCGCCTTTGAACTTCAGCCAGACCGGGAAGAGGTGGCCGGTGAAGGCGGCGCCGGCGGCGAGCGCCATGACCAGCGGGGTCCAGTGGGTGAGCAGGCCGGCCAGCAGCACGGCAAGCGCGCCCTTGCCGCTGTCGCCGATCAGGGCCAGCAGGGCCAAGTCCTTGCGGCCTGTGCGCAGGACATTGGTCGCGCCGATGTTGCCCGAGCCGACGGTGCGGATGTCGATGCCGG
Organism: Caulobacter sp. NIBR1757; assembly: GCF_027912495.1. GTDB lineage: Bacteria > Pseudomonadota > Alphaproteobacteria > Caulobacterales > Caulobacteraceae > Caulobacter. The sequence goes on from NZ_CP115463.1 coordinate 2,211,283, forward strand.
CGATACGGGCGCTGAGCAGCCCGAACGGGATCGAGCCGAGGAGATAGCCGCCCACGACGACCAGCCCGAGCGTCAGGTAAACGGCGCCAGCCAAGGATTCCATGTTTGTTCCTCCCTTGGGAACGATGCCGCGCCAACGGGCGGGGAGCAAGAGGTCAGTCAGCCGTCCGGTAGACCACGCGGCCGTCGACCAGGGTCATCAGCACCTGGCCCTGGAGCCTCCGACCGTCGAAGGCGGAATTCTTGGATTTGGAGCGCAGCTTGTCGGCATCGACGATCACCGGGGCGCCGAGATCGCAGAGGACGAGGTCGGCCGGGGCGCCGGAGGACAGGCGGCCGGTCTGCAGGCCGAGGAGCTGGGCGGGGGCCAGGGTGACGGCGCGGATCAGGTCGACCAGCGGGATCCGGTCGTCATGATGGAAGGCCAGCAGGGCCGGGAGCAGGGTTTCCAGCCCGACCGAACCGGGGGCGGCCTCGGCGTAGGGGAGGCGTTTGTCTTCGGCGGGAGCCGGGGCGTGAGCCGAGACGACGACGTCGATCAGGCCGTCGGCCAGGGCGTCGATCAGAGCCTGGCGGTCGTCCTCGCTGCGCAGGGGCGGGTCGAGCTTGGCGAAGGTGCGGTAGTCGCCGATGTCGAGTTCGTTGAAGCTGAGGTGGTTGATCGAGACCGAGGCGTGGACCTTTACCCCCCTGGCCTTGGCGCGTTTGAGCGCGTCGAGACTGGCGGCGCAGGTGATCTGGTCGACCAGCAGGCGGGCGCCGGTCAGTTCGGCCAGGGCCAGGTCGCGCTCGAGCATGATGGTCTCGGCGGCGGTCGGGGCGGCCGGGATGCCCAGGCGGGCGGCGAAGTCGCCCTCGGTGGCGCCGGCGTCGCCGGTCAGCCAGGGGTCGGCCGGGCGGTGGGCGACCAGCATGCCGAAGGCCTTGGCGTAGGCGAGAATTCGGCGGAAAACCCTTGAATCAACAATGGAATGGTCGGCATCGGTGATGAAGACGCAGCCGGCGTCCCGCATCAGGCCGATCTCGGCCAGGTGTTGGCCCTTCAGCCCCTTGGTGGCGGCGCCGGCCGGGTAGACGTTGACCAGCTCGATGTCGCGGGCCCGGCGCAGGATGAAGTCGACCATGGCCGGATCGTCGATGGCCGGGTCGGTGTCAGGCTGCACCACCATCGAGGTGACGCCGCCGGCGGCGGCAGCCTGGGCGGCGGACTTCAGGGTTTCCTTGGGCTCGGCCCCGGGCTCGCCGGTCTTGACGCGCAGGTCGATGAGGCCGGGCGCCAGCATGGCGCCGTTGCAGTCGATGACGCGAACATCGCCCGACAGGTCCTTGAATTCACGACCCTTTGCGACGTCGACGATGACGCCTTCGGAGACGATGAGGGAGCCCGGGCCATCGTAGCGGCTCTCGGGATCGACCAAGCGGGCGTTCTGGAAGGCGGTGGGTTGCGGGCGGGCCATCAGGCGTTATCCAGCCGGTGGGCGAGGCTGGCCAGCACCGCCATGCGGGCGGCGACGCCCATCTCGACCTGGTTCTGGATCAGGCTGACGGCCGGGTCGTCGGCGACGTCGCTGTCGATCTCGACGCCGCGGTTCATGGGGCCGGGGTGCATGACCTTGGCGCCGCTGGCGGCATAGGAAAGCCGTTCGCGATCAAGGCCGTAGAAGCGGAAGTACTCACGGGTCGAGGGCACCAGGGCGCCCTGCATCCGCTCCAGCTGCAGCCGCAGCATCATCACCACATCCACGCCCCTGAGACCCGACTTCATGTCGTGATGGATCTCCACACCCCAGTGCTCTGCCCCGGCGGGAATGAGGGTCGGCGGGCCAACCAGCCGGACCTCGGCGCCCAGGACGCTGAGCATGGCGACGTTGGACCGGGCCACGCGGCTGTGGGCGACGTCGCCGCAGATGGCGACCGTGAGGCCGGCCAGGGACCCGAAGGCGCGGCGCATGGCCAGGGCGTCGAGCAGGGCCTGGGTCGGGTGTTCATGCTGGCCGTCGCCGGCGTTGACGACGCTGCAGCCGACCTTCTGGGCCAGCAGGGCGGCGGCGCCGCTCGAGCCGTGGCGAACAATGAGGATGTCCGGCTGCATGGCGTTCAGGGTGACGGCGGTGTCGATGAGGGTCTCGCCCTTGGTCATCGACGAGGAGCGCGGGCTCATGTTGACCGTGTCGGCGCCGAGCCGCTTGGCGGCGATCTCGAAGCTGGACTGGGTGCGGGTCGAGGGCTCGAAGAAGAGGTTCATCACCGTGCGGCCCTTGAGAAGGTCGAGCTTCTTGGAGGCGCGGTGGTTGAAATCGACGAAGTGGTCGGCGAGGTCGAGGAGTTCGCTGACCTGAACGATGTTGAGATCGCCCGCCGACAGGAAGTGGCGGAACGGAAACGGGAAGGTCCTGCTTCGGAGGTCGTCGATTCCCGGGGCGTTGGCCGTCATGAGCGGGCCTCTTACGGCAGGTGGAAGAGGATGAGAAGGGCGGGAATGGTCAGCAGGCTGGCGACCGTGGTGAAGGCGACGATGCCGGCCATCAGCGGGGCGTCGCCGCCCATCTGGCGGGCGAGGACGTAGGAGGCGGCGGCGCCGGGGGCGGAGCCGGCCAGGAGGGCGATGCCCTGGGCCGTCTCGTCGCCGCCGGCCAGACGGGTCAGGCCCCACATCAGCACCGGCAGGACGAGGATCTTGATGGCGCTGACGCTGACGATCAGCAGCTGGCGGCGGCGGACATAGGCGAAGTTGAGACCGGCGCCGGCGACCAGCAGGCCCAGCGCGAAGGCGGCGTCGGAGAGCAGCTGGGCGGTGTTCATCACCACCGGGACTTTGGGGGTGTGCAGCACATTGAGCAGGGCCCCGACGCCGCAGCCCCAGAGGACGGGGTTCTGGGCCAGGCCCCTGAGCGCGGCCTTGAGCCCGCCGCCCTGGCCCTCCCCCCAGCGGCTCATCACCAGGACGCAGATGATGTTGATGGCCGGGATCAGGGCGCCCATGATCATCGCCCCCAGGCTGGCCCCGGACGGGCCGTAGACCACCGCCACCAGCGGCAGGAAGACGAAGGCGTTCCAGCGCAAGGAGCCCTGGAACACCGAGGTGTAGGAGGCGTCCGACAGCTTGAGCAGCGGCTTGGCCAGCAGGACGACGGTGGCGACGATGGCGATGCCGCCCATGGCGCCGATGGCCAGAGCGCCGGCCGACAGGGCCGAGAAGTCGGCCTTCCAGACGGCGGGGGCCAGGAAGCCGGGGTAGAAGACGAAATAGGTGATCCGCTCGATGGCGGGCCAATGCTCCTCGGGAATGAACTTGCTGGCGCGCAGGCCCCAGCCGAGCGCGATCATGGCGAAGACGGGCAGGACGCCGAGGAGGATTGCGCTCATGGGGCGGCTGTACAGGGATTCCGGCGGGGCGGTTATCGAAGCGGCTGACCATTATACCAGCTCTGCTGCGGGGGGAGGCGCGTCGGACCGGAAAAGGTTTTTTCTTTGAGTGACTTAAGGGTGGCGTTGAGGCTGTGAATGTTGGCGCCTACGTAGGCGTGGCGTTGACAGAGGCGCGGGGAATGTAGGTGTGAATGTGAGGCCGATGCCTACGTTGCGGGAAAAACGACGACACCGGGATTTGTCGAGCCGAATGGGGTCGAAAATGGATATGTCTAGACATATTCATCGGGGTTTTCGCGGCGGCCTGGAGCGCCGGGGAGGAATGATCGGGTGACCTTTCGGGCGCGGACCACCGAACGGCTGACACTGAGGGCGATCCGGCCAGACGACTGGCCGGCGTTCCATCGCTACATGTCCGATCCGGAGGTGACGGCCTGGCTGCCCGAGGGCCTGATGGACGAAGAGATGGCGCGGGCTTGGGTCGACAGGAGCGCCCGGGATGACGCGCCGGCGGTGGCCGTTCTGACCCGCGACCCGGAAGCCTTCATCGGCCACATGGTCTTCCATCCGTGGGCGGGGTCGCACACCTATGAAATCGGCTGGGTGTTCGGGCGGGCGCACCAGGGGTGGGGCTATGCCACCGAGGCGGCGGCGGCGCTGCTCGCCCATGCCTTCGAGACCCTCGGCTGCCATCGGGTGATCGCCACCTGCCAGCCGGAAAACACCGCCTCCTGGCGGGTGATGGAAAAGCTGCGGATGCGGCGCGAGGGCCTCCTGCTCCAGTGCATCCCGCGTGAGGGCGGGGAATGGTGGGACGAGTATCTCTACGCCATCCTTGCCGACGAGTACCGGGGGGCTGCATCTTCGCAGGGCCCCGCCAAATCCTGAGGAAAGAGAGCCCGCCATGACCGCCAACCGCCAGATCGTCCTCGCCGACCTGCCCAAGGGCAAGCTGGAGCCGACGCACTTCCGCCAGACGGAAGGGACGGTCGGCTCGCCGGGCGAGGGGGAGGTGCTGCTGAAGGTGCTGTATGTCAGCCTGGACGCGGCCAACCGGGCCTGGATGCAGGGGGCGACCTATCGCTCGGCGCTGCAGGCCGGCGATGTGATGGCCGGTGGGGCGCTGGCCGAGGTGGTCGAGTCGAAGGCCGACAGCCTCAAGCCCGGCGACCTGGTGTTCGCCGACACCGGCTGGCAGGAGTATGCGGTGCTGCCGGCCAAACACCTGGCCAAGCTGCCGCGCATCGAGCCGCTGACCAATCTCCTGAGCGTCTACGGCGTGGCCGGGCTGACGGCCTATTTCGGCCTGCTGGAATGCGGGCTGCCCAAGGCCGGGGAGACGGTGGTGGTGTCGGCGGCGGCGGGGTCGGTCGGGCTGTTCGTCGGGCAGATCGCCAGGATCAAGGGTTGCCGGGTGGTTGGCATCGCCGGCGGGGCGGCCAAGTGCCAGATGCTGAAGGACGAATTCGGGTTCGACGAGGCGGTCGACTACAAGGGCGGCAACCTGTTCAAGGACCTGAAGAAGGCGGCGCCGGGCGGCATCGACGTCTATTTCGACAACACCGGCGGGGAGATCCTCGAGGCCTGCCTGTTCCAGATGAACGTGCACGGGCGGATCGCCTGTTGCGGGGCGGTGTCGCAGTACGACAGCGCCGCGCCGTTCGGACCGCGCGGGGTGCCGGGCCTGATCGTCACCAAGCGGCTGGTCATGCGGGGGTTCATCGTCAGCGATTTCGCGGAGCGGAACGACCAGGCCATGGCGGACCTGCAGGGCTGGGTGAAGAGCGGGCAGCTGAAGGTGCAGGAGGACGTGCTGGAGGGGCTGGAGAGCCTGCCGGGGGCGCTGATCGGGCTGCTGGCGGGGGAGAATGTCGGCAAGCGGATGGTGAAGGTGGCGGGGTAGGAGCGACCCCAACGCTGTCATCCTCCGACCGCGAAGCGGATCGGGGGACCCAACTGTCCGCGTGAAGACAGCCTGGGAGTCAATCCAGAGCCGGCATGGGTCCCCCGGTTGCCGCTGCGCGGCCCCGGAGGATGACAGGGGTTATTGGGCGTTCCTCAGGCGCTCCAGGGCCCCTTGCAAGATCCAGGTGGCGGCGAGTTTGTCGACGACTTCGCCGCGTTTCTTGCGGTTCACATCGTGCTCGTCGATCAGCACCCGGGTCACCGCCGCCGTGGACAGGCGCTCGTCCCAGAAGGCGATGGGGAGGTCGCGCAGGCGGAGCAGGTTGCGGGCCAGGGCGCGGTTGGACTGGCAGCGGACGCCCTCCGTGCCGTCCATGTTGACCGGCAGGCCGATGACGATGCCGAGCGCGCCACGGCTCTCCATCAGTTTGAACAGGACGGCGGCGTCCTGGGTGAACTTCTCGCGGCGGATGACGTCGAGCGGGCTGGCGACGGTGCGGGTGATGTCTGAGACCGCGACGCCGATGGTCTTCTCGCCAGGGTCGAGGCCGACGATGGGGGCGTATTGCGGCAGGGCGGCCGGCAGGTCGAGGATGTCGAGAATGGCCATGGGCGGGCTGTAGGCGCGCGCGGCGGCCGGGTCAAACCGGCCCCCCGAACAGAGGGGGCGGGGCGGGGCGAAACGGGCAAGGGTAGGGCATGCGCCTCCTTCTCTCCGCCCTCGCCCTGCTGTTGATCGCCACGCCGGTCTCGGCCCAGGACTGGTCTGTCTCGATCCAGAGCAAGACCCTGACCACGATGATGGGCGCGCCGCCGCCGCGCGGGGCCGATCCGGTGGCTGACGCCCCGACCGAGACCTGGCTGTACGTGGACCAGGGGACGCTGTTCATCACCATCGCCTCGCCCAAGGCCATGACCGGCTGGCTGACCTATGAGATCGGGGCGTTCGAGCGCTGGCGGATCGTGCCGGAGGACGATGTCACCGGCGCCGAGCTGGACGTCGTCGAGAACGGCCGGGACCGGACGGTCACGCTGGACTTCAGCCGGGTGCAGGACAAGCGGACGCTGAAGATCAGGATCAAATAGATCGAAACGGTCACAATCTGGCGTCGAAGGCGACGAAACGCCGGGTTATCCTTGTCAAAGCGGCCCCGCGGCGGCTAACCACCGCCTTTCGCTTCGACTGGAGTTTGGCCAATGGCCGTTGACGCCGCCACGGTGCGCAAAGTCGCCCGTCTCGCCCGGATTGCTGTTCCCGAGGACGCCCTGGAGCCGATGGCCCAGGAGATCAACGGCATCATGCAGTGGATCGAGCAGCTGAACGAGGTCGATACCGACGGCGTCGAGCCGATGACCTCGGCGGTCGCGATGACCCTGCCGCTGCGCGAGGACGTGGTCACCGACGGGGCCTGTGTCGACAAGGTGGTGCTGAATGCGCCGAAGACGGCCGATGGCTTCTTCATCGTGCCGAAAGTGGTGGAATAGATGTCGACCCTGACCTCACTGACCCTGAAGGCCGCGCTGGAAGGCCTGAAGGGCAAACAGTTTTCGGCCGTCGAGCTGACCCGCGCCCATATCGAGGCGGTCGAGGCCGCGCGGCAGCTCAATGCCTATGTGCTGGAGACGCCGGACAAGGCGCTGGAGATGGCCGCCGCCTCGGATGCGAAGATCGCCGCCGGGACCGCAGGGCCGCTGGAAGGCGCGCCATTGGGCATCAAGGACCTGTTCTGCACCGAGGGCGTGCGGGCCACGGCCTGCTCGAAGATCCTCGGCGACTTCAAGCCGCCGTATGAGAGCACGGTGACGGCCAACCTGTTCGGCGACGGCGCGGTCATGCTGGGCAAGCTGAACATGGATGAGTTCGCCATGGGCTCGTCCAACGAAACCAGCGCCTTCGGGCCGGTTGTGAACCCGTGGAAGGTCAAGGGCGGCAACCAGGCGCTGACCCCCGGAGGGTCGTCGGGCGGTTCGGCGTCGGCGGTGGCGGCGGACCTGTGCCTGGGCGCCACGGCGACCGACACGGGCGGTTCGATCCGCCAGCCGGCGGCCTTTACCGGCACGGTCGGGATCAAGCCGACCTACGGGCGCTGCTCGCGCTGGGGCGTGGTGGCGTTCGCGTCCTCGCTCGACCAGGCCGGGCCGATCGCCAAGACGGTCGAGGATGCGGCCATCCTGCTGACCAGCATGGCCGGTCATGACGCCAGGGACAGCACCAGCCTGGACGTCGAAACCCCTGATTTCGCGAGCTTTGTCGGCAAGTCGGTAAAGGGCCTGCGGGTCGGGGTGCCGAGGGAATACCGGGTCGACGGCATGCCGGCCGAGATCGAGAAGCTGTGGGAAGACGGCATCGCATGGCTGCGCGAGGCCGGTTGCGAGATCGTCGAGATCTCCCTGCCGCACACCAAATACGCCCTGCCGGCCTATTACATCGTGGCCCCGGCCGAGGCGTCCTCGAACCTCGCCCGCTATGACGGCATGCGCTACGGCTTCCGGGCCGAGGGCAAGAACCTCACCGAAATCTACGAGAACACCCGGGCGCAAGGCTTTGGCGCGGAAGTGAAAAGGCGGCTGCTGATCGGCACCTATGTGCTGAGCGCCGGCTATTACGACGCCTACTACCTGAAGGCCCTGAGGGTGCGTCGCCGCATCGCCGAGGACTTCGACCGGGCCTGGGAACAGTGCGACGTGCTGCTGACCCCGACGGCGCCGTCGGCGGCCTTCGCGCTGGGTGAGCGGAATGCCGATCCGATCGCCATGTATCTGAATGACGTCTTCACGGTGACGACCAACCTGGCCGGCCTGCCGTCGATCAGCGTGCCGGCGGGGCTGGACGCGCAGGGGCTGCCGCTTGGGCTGCAGCTGATCGGGCGGGCGCTGGACGAGGGGACGGTGTTCTCCGTGGCTGGAGCGATTGAAAAGGCCGCCGGGTTCAAGGCCCGCGCGGAACGGTGGTGGTAATGGCTGAGAAGTCCGATCTCATCAAAGGTCGCACTGGCGACTGGGAAATCGTCATGGGGCTGGAGATCCACGCCCAGGTGGCGTCGAACTCCAAGCTGTTCAGCGGCGCGGCCGTGGGCTTCGGCGCCGGGCCGAACGAGCAGGTGTCGCTGGTCGACGCGGCCTTCCCGGGCATGCTGCCGGTGCTGAACAGGCACTGCGTCGAGCAGGCCGTGCGGACCGGTCTTGGCCTCAACGCCCAGATCAATCTGAAGAGCCGGTTCGACCGCAAGAACTACTTCTATCCCGATCTGCCTCAGGGCTATCAGATCAGCCAGTTCGAGCATCCGATCGTCGGCGAGGGCGAGGTTCTGGTCGAACGCGACGACGGCACGACCTTCACCGTCGGCATCGAGCGGCTGCACCTGGAGCAGGACGCCGGCAAGTCGATCCACGACCTCGACCCGAACGCCACCTTCATCGACCTGAACCGGTCGGGCACCGCGCTGATGGAGATCGTCTCGCGGCCGCATATCCGCACTTCGGCGGAAGCCGCGGCCTATGTGAAGAAGATCCGCGCCATCGTGGTGACCCTGGGCACCTGCGACGGGGACCTGGAGAAGGGCAACCTGCGGGCCGACGTCAATGTCTCGGTCTGCCGGGTCGGCGGCTATGACGCCTTCCGGGCCAGCGGCGATTTCAAGCATCTCGGCACCCGCTGCGAGATCAAGAACGTCAACTCGTATCGCTTCATCCAGCAGGCCATCGAGTACGAGGCCCGGCGCCAGATCGAGATCCTCGAGGACGGCGGCAAGATCGACCAGGAGACCCGCCTGTTCGATCCCGGCAAGGGCGAGACCCGCTCGATGCGGTCGAAGGAGGAGGCGATGGACTATCGCTACTTCCCTGATCCGGACCTGCTGCCGCTGGTCATCGAGCAGGCCTGGGTGGACGAGATCAAGGCCGGCCTGCCGGAGCTGCCCGACGCCAAGAAGGCGCGGCTGCAGAGCCAGTATGGGCTGTCGCCGTACGACGCCGGTGTGCTGACCAGCGACATGGCGCAGACCCGGTTCTTCGAGACGGCGGCGGTGGGGCGCAACGCCAAGCTGACCGCCAACTGGACGACCAACGAGCTGGCGGCGAAGCTGTCGGCCGAGGGGCTGGAGTTCGACGCCTCGCCGATCCCTCCGTCTGATATCGCGGCCCTGGTCGAGCTGATCGAGAAGGAAACCATCTCCTCGAAGATCGCCAAACAGGTGTTCGAGCACATGTGGGCGGGTGAGGGGGCTCCGGCCGCCATCGTCGAGAAACACGGGCTGGTGCAGGTGACCGACACCGGGGCCATCGAGGCCGTGGTGCAGAAGCTGATCGACGCCAACCCCGGCCAAGCGGCGGCGGTGAAGGACAAGCCGCAGGCGATCGGCTGGTTCGTCGGCCAGGTGATGAAGGAGATGGCCGGCAAGGCCAATCCGGCGGCCGTGAACGCCATCCTGAAGGCGAAGCTGGGGGTGGAGTAGGCCCACAAGTGGTTCCTTCTCCCGCTTGTCGGGAGAAGGAACGCTACTCCTCCGGCGTCAGCTTCGCGCCGTCCAGCGCCTGTTCGACTTTCGCCTTGCGCGCCGTTTCCAGCGAACGGTCCACGCCCGTGCGGCCGAATTTCGCGCGGTTCTCGACCGCCGACTGCTTGCCACTGGCCCGGGCCTTGGCCTTGCGGGCCTTGTTGAGGTTGATCAGGTCAGCCATGGCGAAAATCTAGCCTGAAACCCTCCGCGCCGACAGTCGTTGTTGTGGTCCCACAACCGTGCACGGGAGCACCCAAATGACCGACGCCTCCGCCATCCGCGAACATATGGAAGTCATCGGCTCGGACGACAAACACGTCGGCCGAGTGGACCATGTGGTCGGGACCGACATCGAACTGGCCAAGCTGGATCTCGCCGGCGGTTTCAAGCACCACATGATCCCCCTCAGCTGGGTGGATTATGTCGAGGACGACAAGGTCAAGCTCAGCCTGACCGCCGACGCCGCCAAGGCCGCCTGGCGCGAAAAGCACTAGGCTTCGCCGAGCGCAAAAAGGAGGCCCGCGGTTCGCGCCGCGGGCCTCTGTCAATTTCGGCGAATGCCTAGAGCAGCCAGCCGCCGGTGTCGCCGGTGACGTCGCCGTTGATCTTGACCTGGTAATCGACCTTGCCATCGCCGTTGATGTCCAGGCGGACGGTGGTGATGCCGGCCGCGAAGGTCACGGTCATCTCGCCCGCGTTCTTTCCGAAGCTGGCCACCTCGCTGAGTGTGCCGGCGTAGGCGCCCGAGAAGTCCATGATATCGCCTTCGGCGGCGTTGAAATCATAGATCTGGTCGGTTTCCAGCGTCGCGCCGAAGGCGTGGGCGACAATGAAGGTGTCGGCGCCGAGGCCGCCCCGCAGCAGGTCGTTGCCTTCACCGCCGATGATGAAATCGTCGCCGTCGTTGCCGTTGATGGTGTCGACCCCGGCGAGGCCGGACAGGGTGTTGGACCCGGCGTTGCCCTGCAGGTTGTTGGAGCCGCTGTTGCCGCTGCCGTCGATGTCGGAGGAGCCTTGCAGTTCCAGGCCTTCGATGTTGGCGGCCAGCACCCAGCCGTCAAGGGCGGTGCGGACAATGTCGTAGCCTTCGCCGCTGTTCTCGATGGTCTGGTCGCCGGCGTCGTCGACGATGTAGATGTCATTCTCGGTGCCGCCCGACATGACGTCGGCGCCCACGCCGCCGTCGAGATAGTCGTTGCCGGCGCCGCCGTTGAGGGTATCGACATCGGTACCGCCATCCATGCGGTCGTTACCCGTGCCGCCGTTCAGCTGATCGGCGCCGGTTCCGCCGAACAGCTTGTCGGCGCCGTCGCCGCCGTTGAGGGTGTCCGTGCCGGCTTCTCCGTAGAGGAGATCGCCGCCGGCATCGCCGTTCAGGACATCGTTGTTGTCGCCGCCGAACAGCTGGTCGGAGAGGGCCCCGCCGCTGATCGTATCGTCGCCGCCCAGGCCGCGCAGGATGTCGTTGCCGGCCCCGCCGTCGGCGGTGTCATTGCCCGGCGTGCCGCTGAGATCGTCGTCGCCGGCGGTGCCGACGAAGGCGGGCGCGCCGCCCTGACCCCAGATGATCCAGGCCGCACCGCTGTTGTTGCCGCCCGCGTCATGGAAGGACGTGCTGACCAGCATGTCCATCGCGCCGTCGTTGTTCCAGTCGCCCATTCCCGCGACGCGGCTGAGGTTGTCACCGGCGGCCTCGCCGTTGATCTGGAAGCCGTTCGTGCCGTCCAGGGCCGCAAGTGACGGGTTGGCGGTCCAGGTCGTGCGGCCGAAGACGACGTAGGCGGCGCCGGCGTTGGAGCCGGTGTCGTCCTTGCCCGTGGCGCCGATGATGACGTCGTCGATGCCGTCGCCGTTGACATCGCCCAGGCCCGACACCCGGATGCCGAGGTTATCCCCCGAAAGCTCGCCGTCGAAGCGGACGCCGTTGGTCCCGTCGAGGGCGGAGACGTTGAGGTTGCTGGCGAAATTGCCGTTCAGGGCGGTGTTCTTGCCGAAGACGATGAAGGCGCCGCCGTTGTTGGTCAGGCCGTTGGCGCCGATGACCAGGTCGTCGACGCCGTCGTCGTTGACGTCCCCCGCGCCGGAGACGCTGATGCCGAGCTGGTCGCCCGCGGCCAGACCGGAGATCCGGAAGCCGTTGGTCCCGTCCAGGCCGCTGAGGCTGACCGTGGCGGTGAAGCCGGTGCTCTTGCCGTAGACGATGTAGACGGAGCCGGAGTTGGAGCCGTTGGGATCCGAGCCCATCGCGCCGATGGCGATGTCGTCGATGCCGTCGCCGTTGATGTCGCCGGCGTTGGTGACCGAGGTGCCGGCGTAGTCGTAGACGTTGACGGCCGGCATCTTGAAGCCGTTGGTTCCGTCGAGGGTGGCGACGTCGATATTGCCGGCGAAGGCGCCGTTGACGCCGGTGTCCTTGCCGAAGATGACGTAGCCGGCGCCGCGGTAGTTGTCGGCCTGGTTGGCGCCGACCAGCAGGTCCTCGATGCCGTCGCCATTGAAGTCGCCCATGGCGACATTGAAGCCGAGGCCGTCGCCGCCGGTGGTGCCGCTGATCTGGAAGCCGGTCGTGCCGTTCAGGCTGCTGGTGGCGATGTCGCTGGCGAAGGCGCCGTCAACGGCGACGTTCTTGCCGTACAGCACATAGGCCGCGCCGGAGCCGCCGCCGTCCGGGTCGGCGCCGGACGCGCCGATGATCAGGTCGTCGATGCCGTCGTTGTTGACGTCGCCGCCGCCGGCGACCGAGACGCCGACGAAGTCCTGGGCGTATTCGCCGCCGTTGACCTGGAAGCCGTTGGTGCCGTTGAGGCTGGTCAGGCTGAAGTTGGCCGGGAAGCCCGAAGCCGTGCCGAAGACGATATAGACCGCCCCCTGGCTGGCCCCGCCCACGCCCGTGGCGCCGATGGCGAAATCGTCGATGCCGTCGCCGTTGATGTCGCCGACGTTGGAGATCGACTGGCCGGCATAGTTGGAGGCGGCTTCACCGGTGATCTGGGACCCGGTGGTCCCGTCCAGGCTGGTGAGCGAGATGGTGGCGGTAAACGGCATGACGAATGACCCCGTGAATTCATTCAAGAGGTTAGTAGTAGGATTCGCCCTGTGGATGAATCCCTAACGGAGATCGCCATTCCCCATTTTGGACAGATCGACCGGGCAGGCCCGCGCCGCCGCCAGCCCTTTTTGTCGTCAGAGCAGCCAGTCGCCGGTATCGGCGACAACGTCGCCGTTGATCTTGACCTGGTAGTCGGTCTTGCCGTCGCCGTTGGTGTCGAGGCGAACCGTGGTGATGCCGGCGGCGAAGGTGACGGTCATTTCCCCGGCGGTCTTGCTGAAGCTGGCGACCTCGGTGAGGGATCCGGCGTAGGCTGCCGAGAGGTCGAGGATGTCGCCTTCGGCCGCGTTGAAGTCGTAAATCTGGTCGGTTTCGAGTGTCCCGCCGAAGGCATGGGCGATGACGAAGGTGTCCGCGCCCAGTCCGCCGCGCAGCAGGTCATTGCCTTCGCCGCCGATGATGAAGTCATCGCCGTCATTGCCATTGATGGTATCGACGCCGGCCCCGCCGGACAGGGTGTTGACCCCGGCGTTGCCCTGCAGGTTGTTGGCGCCGCCATTGCCGCTGCCGTCGATATCCGCGGAGCCTTGCAGTTCCAGGCCTTCGAGGTTGGCGGCCAGGACCCAGCCGTCGAGGGCGGTGCGGACGATGTCGTAGCCTTCGCCGACGTTCTCGTTGGTCTGATCGCCGGCGTCATCGACGATGTAGATGTCATTCTCCGTGCCGCCGGACATGGCGTCGGCCCCGGCGCCGCCGTCGAGGTAGTCGTTTCCGGCCCCGCCCGAGAGCGTATCGACCTCGGTCCCGCCATCCATGCGGTCATTGCCCGTGCCGCCGTTCAGTTGGTCTGTACCGGTTCCGCCGAACAGTTTGTCGGCGCCGTCGCCGCCGTTGAGCGTGTCCGTGCCGGCCTCGCCGTAGAGAAGGTCGCCGCCGGCGTCGCCGCCCAGGATATCGTTGTTGTCGCCGCCGAAAAGCTGGTCGGAGAGGGCGCCGCCGTTGATCGTATCGTCTCCGGCCAGGCCGCGCAGGATATCGTTGCCGGCCCCGCCGTCGGCGGTGTCATTACCCGCCGTGCCGCTGAGGTCGTCGTCCGCGGGCGTGCCGACGAAGGCGGGCGCGCCGCCCTGGCCCCAGATGATCCAGGCCGCGCCAGCGCTTTCGCCGCCCGCATCGTTCAACGTGGCGCCGACCAGCATGTCCATGAAGCCGTCGTTGTTCCAGTCGCCCATCCCCGCGACGCGGCTCAGGTTGTCCCCGGCCGCCTCGCCATTGATCTGGAAACCGTTGGTTCCGTCGAGGGCGGCGAGCGAGGCGGTGGCGCCCCAGGTGGTCTTGCCGAAGACGACGTAGACCGCCCCGGCGTTGGCGCCGGCGTCGTCCTGGGCGCTGGCGCCGATCATGAAATCGTCGATGCCGTCGCCGTTGACGTCGTCCAGGTTGGAGACCCGGATGCCCAGGCCATCGCCCGATGCCTCGCCGTCGATCCGGACGCCGTTGGTCCCGTCGAGGGTGGAGACGTTCAGGGTGCTGGTGAAATTCCCGGCGACGGCGGTGTTCTTGCCGAAGACGATGAAGGCCCCGCCGTTGTTGGTCAGGCCGTTGGCGCCGATGACGAGATCATCGACGCCGTCGTCGTTGAAATCGCCCCCGCCCGAAACGCTAATGCCGAGTGCGTCGCCGGCGGCCAGACCGACGATACGGAACCCGTTGGTCCCGTTGAGGCCGCTGAGGCCTACGGTGGCGCTGAAGCCACTGTTGCTGCCGTAGACGATGTAGAGGGAGCCGGAATTGGCGCCATTGGAATCGGAGCCGGCGGCGCCGATCGCAATATCGTCGATGCCGTCGCCGTTGATATCACCGGCGTTGGTCACCGAGGCGCCGGCGAGGTCGTAGGCGGCGACGCCGGAGATCTTGAAGCCGTTGTTTCCGTCCAGGTCTGCGACATCGATTTCGCCCGCGAAAGCGCCGGTGAGGCCGGTATCCTTGCCGAAGATGACGTAGCCGGCGCCGCGATAGGTGTCGGCCCCGTTGCCGCCGACCAGCATGTCCTCGATGCCGTCGCCGTTGAAGTCGCCCATGGCGACCGAGTTGCCGACGTTGGCGGCGGCGCTCGTGCCGCTGATCTGGAAGCCGGTCGCGCCGGTCAGGCTGCTGGTGGCGATGTCGCTGGCGAAGGCGCCGTCGACCGCGACATTCTTGCCGTAGAGGACGTAGGCCGCGCCGGAGCCGGGGCCTTGCGGATCGGCGCCCGTGGCGCCGATGATCAGGTCGTCAATGCCGTCATTGTTGACGTCGCCGCCGCCTGACACGGATGTGCCGACCCCGTCCTGGGTGTATTCGCCGCCGTTGACCTGAAAGCCGTTGTGTCCGTTCAGGGCGCCCAGGTTGAAGTCGGCCGGGAAACCCGACACCGTGCCGAAGACGACGTAGACGGCGCCCTGCTTGGCGCCGCCGACGCCGGTCGCGCCGATGGCGAAATCATCGATGCCGTCGCCGTTGATGTCTCCCACATTGGCGACCGACTGGCCGGCCAAGTTGGAGGCGCCTTCACCGGTGATCTGGCTCCCGATGGTTACATCCAGGGACGCGAGGGAGACAACTGCGGTGAAAGCCATGACCAAAGTCCTCTGCGGTCAGATCCGGGGGCGTTCCTGTGCGAACAGATGATGATTCGCACAAGCAACGACTCCCGAAAATGAGTAAGAGGGGGCTTATCTAGCGCCGCGTTACCAAAAGTTGAGCACTCTTTACCGAACAGCGCCGCAGAAACGCTGAATTCGCGCGCAGGCGTCTTCAAGAACAACGTTCGATGTGGCGTAGCTGATCCGGAAGTGCGGCGAGAGGCCGAACGCGGCGCCGTGGACAACGGCGACGCCCTCGGATTCCAGCAGTTCGCTCGCGAAGGCCTCGTCGTCGGTGATGACCTTGCCCGTGGGGGCCGTCTTGCCGATCAGCTCGGCCACGGAGGGGTAGACGTAGAATGCGCCTTCCGGGGTCGGGCAATGCATGCCGGCGGCCTGGTTGAGCATCGAGACGACGAGGTCGCGGCGTTCCTGGAACAGTTTGGCGTTCGGCTTGATGAAGTCCTGAGTGCCGTTCAGCGCCTCTACCGCCGCCCACTGCGAGACCGAGCAGGGATTGGAGGTCGACTGGCTCATCACCTTGCCCATCAGCTTGATCAGCGGCTCGGGGCCGCCGGCGTAGCCGATGCGCCAGCCGGTCATGCTGTAGGCCTTGGAGACGCCGTTCATGGTCAGGGTGCGGTCGTAGAGTTCGGGCACGACCTGGGCGATGGTGGTGAACTCGAAGTCGTCGAACACCAGGTGCTCGTACATGTCGTCGGTCAGGATCCAGACGTGCGGATGGCGCAGCAGAACCTCGCCGATGGCCTTGAGCTCGGCGCGGGTGTAGGCGGCGCCCGACGGGTTGGAGGGGCTGTTGAGCAGCACCCAGCGGGTGCGCGGGGTGATGGCGGCGTCGAGGGCGGCCGGATCGACCTTGAAGTTGGTCGCGGCGCTGGTCTGGACGAAGCGCGGCTCGCCGCCGGCCAGATAGACCATGTCCGGGTAGCTGACCCAGTAGGGGGTCGGGATGATGACCTCGTCGCCCGGGTTCAGAGTGGCGACGAAGGCGTTGTAGATGACCGGCTTGCCGCCCGGCGAGACGTTGATCTGGCTGGGCTTGTAGGTCAGGCCGTTCTCGCGCGAGAACTTGGCGCAGATGGCTTCCTTCAGCTCCGGCATGCCGTCGACGTCGGTGTACTTGGTCTTGCCGGCGTTGATGGCGGCGATGGCCGCCTGCTTGATGTTGTCCGGCGTATCGAAGTCCGGCTCGCCGGCGCCCAGGCTGATGACGTTTCGCCCCTCACGCTGCAACAGGCGGGCTTTGGCCGAGACCGCGATGGTGGCGGACGGCTTGACGCGGGCCAGAGCGGCGGATTCGAGCGACATCGGTTGGGACTCCCCTGGGTGGTCGGATTTCAGGATTGCGGGGGTCTTACGCGCGGGTGTGCTGCGCCGCAACCGATGGCCCGTGCAGTTTTCGTGGAGACCGTGTCAGGCCCGCAGTCGGCGGACCTCGTCGACGAAGGCGTTCAGATGGGCGCCGAGGAAGGCGGTGGTCTTCTCGTCGGTCAGGACGCGGTCGACGATCTTCGTGTGAGCCTGGAAGACCAGCACCTCGCCGATCGGCGCGACGCGGGTCAGGGTGCGGCGCAGGATGAGGCGCAACTGGTCCTGGGCCCGGGCGCTGCCGGTCATGCCGGGGCTGGCGCCGATGATGCAGGCGATCTGTCCGGTCAGCGGGGCGGGGGAACCGCGGCTGGCCCAGTCGATGGCGTTCTTCAGCACGCCGGTGATGCCGGCGTTGTATTCCGGGCAGGCGAACAGGATGCCGTCGGCCGCCCGGATGGCGTCCTTCCAGGCGGTGACGGCGGGCGGGTCGCCCTGCGCTTCGACATCCTGGTTGAACAGCGGCAGGTCGTGCAGGCCGTGGATCGTCAGGCTGACATTTTCTGGCAGCAGGTCCTGGGCCGCGTGCAGCAGGCTGGTGTTGAAGGAGGCGGCGCGAAGGCTGCCGGAGACGCCGAGGAGATTCATGGGGCCAGCGTAGCCGCAAAGTCACAGGGAACCAAAGTCATACAAGGGTTTGAGGAACCGTCCGTCGGCGGACCGGTTGAAGCGGTTCGGGGCCTGTTGGAGTTGAGATGAGCTACGCCGCCCCTGACCCCCAACAGCCCCGCGCGGCCTCGCAACCTTCCCTTGACCCCATCGCGGCAATCGGCGAGGCCTTCGAGCGTATGAAGGCCTTTATCGATTTCGTCCTGAACATGGACGCCAAAGCCTGGCGGGCGGTGGCGGTCAGCTTCCTGCTGTTCGGCGGCGTGGGGATCGTCTTCCTGTTCGGGGCGCCGTTGATCGGCCTGGACGGCGAGGCGACGGTCGAGGGCTGGCTGGGCTCGGTGCACGGCATCTGGGGCCTGCCGGTGGCGGTGGGCGCCTTCGCGGTGCTGGCCTTCCTGGGCGTGCCGCAGATCGTGCTGATCGCGGCGGCCGTGGTCGCCTTCGGGCCCTGGCTGGGCATGACCTACAGCTGGATCGGGACGCTGTTCTCGGCCCAGATCGGTTTCTGGATGGGTCGGCTGTTCGGCGGCAAGCTGCTGCGCGATGTCGGCGGCAAGGGCGTCAACAGCTTCATGCGGCTGATCGGCGAGAACGGCTTCCTGGCCAGCCTGATCGTGCGGCTGGTGCCGTCGGCGCCCTTTATCGTCGTCAATATGGCGGCCGGCGTCGCTCCTATGCGCCAGCGCGACTTTGCGTTCGGCACGGGGTTGGGGATCATTCCGAAGATCGTGCTGACCGCCTTCGCCGGCAATTCCCTGGTCCAGAGCTTCAAGGGCCAGGGCAATTTCGGCCACTACCTGACCCTGGCCTTCGTGGTCGTGGTCTGGATCGCCGTCGGCTGGTACGCCCGCCGCTGGCTCAAGAAGCACGAGGCCGAGCAGGCGTTGGAGCAGGACGAGTCCTGAGTTAGGCTCCGGGCATGACCGTTCATGTCACTCTCGAACTGACCGAAGAGCAGAAGGCGCGGCTGGAGGCCGAGGCGGCCCGGCAGCAGGTTTCGCTGGAAGTCTTCATGGTCAATGCGGCGGAGATACAGGTCTTCCGAGGCAGCGACGCCTGGATCGCGGCCGTACAAGAAGGCATTGAAGACTTCGAAGCCGGCCGCACCTTTTCGCAGGAAGAGGTGGTCGGGGCCGTCGAAGCGCTGCTTCGGGAAAAAGGCGCGCCGCCTCCGGCATGAAGTCGATCTGGTCAGGCGCCGCTCGACGCGATGTTCTGGGGCTAGCCGAGTTTCTCTCCGAGAGAAGTTCGACCGCTGCGGCGCGAATATTGCGGGCGATCTATGCCCGCACCGACCGGCTCGCGCGTGAGCCCCTCCTGGGGCGGGTGGGTCGCATGGAGGGCACGCGCGAGCGGGTCGTTCCCCGGACCCCTTACCTGATCGTCTACCGGATCCAAGGAGAGCAGGTAGAGATCCTCCGCGTTCTGCACGGAGCTCAGGATTGGCCGCCAGCAGACTGACTTGAATTGATACCGAGGTGGCATTTCGGTCCGCTGACCGCGCTAACCTCCCACCAAAATGGAGGAGGGGCGCATGCGGTTCGGGGCGACGATTCTTGTGGCGGCCATGCTGGCCGGCGGGACGCAGGCGGCCGAGGCGCCGTCCAGGGCCACGGTGGCGGCGCAGGCCAGACTGAAGGCCCAGCTGCCCTTCGCCGACGATCAGGACTTCGACTTCGCCCGGCGCGGCTTTGTGGCCACGCGAGCCGATCCACTGATCAAGCGCGCCGACGGCGGCGTGGCCTGGAACCTTGCGGCCTATGACTTCGCCAGGGGCGAGGCGCCGGCCAGCGTGAACCCCAGCCTGTGGCGGCAGACCCAGCTGCTGTCGATCCACGGCCTGTTCAAGGTCTCGGACCGCATCTGGCAGGTGCGCGGCTTCGATGTCGCCAACATCACCTTCATCCAGGGCCACACCGGCTGGATCATCATCGATCCGCTGACCACGACCGAGACGGCGAAGGCGGCGCTCGACCTGGTCAATGAGAAACTCGGAGCCCGCAAGGTGGTGGGGGTGATCTACACCCACAGCCATGCCGATCACTTTGGCGGCGTGCGCGGGGTCATCGACGAAAAGGATGTCGGCACGGGCCCGGGCGATGTTCGGGTGATCGCGCCGCAGGGCTTCCTCGAGGAGGCGGTGTCGGAGAACGTCATCGCCGGTACGGCCATGAGCCGCCGGGCCGGCTTCCAGTTCGGGCACAACCTGACGCCCGGGCCGGAAGGGCAGATGAGTTCCGGCATCGGCCTGGCCATCGCCAAGGGCACGGTGACCCTGATCGCCCCGCGCGACATCATCACCCGCACCGGCCAGACGATGACGGTCGATGGCGTCGATCTGGAGTTCCAGTTCACGCCCGGCACCGAGGCGCCAGCCGAGATGAACATCTACCTGCCGCAGTTTCGGGTGCTGTGCATGGCCGAAAACGCCAATGCGACGATGCACAATGTGCTGACCCCGCGCGGCGCCCTGGTGCGCGACGCCAGGGTCTGGGCCGACGGTTTGTCGGAAGCCGTCGAGCTCTACGGCGCCCGCACCGACGTGATGTTCACCAGCCACGGCTGGCCGCGCTTCGGCCAGGCGGTGGTCAGCGACTACCTGCTCAGCCACCGCGACGCCTACAAGTACCTGCACGACCAGTCGGTGCGGCTGATGAACCAGGGCTATGTCGGGGCCGAGATCGCGAACCGGATCAAGCTGCCGCCGGTCCTCGCCAACCAGTGGTTCAACCGCGGCTACTACGGCACGATGAGCTTCAACAGCCGCGCCGTCTATCAGCGCTACATGGGCTGGTACGACGCCAACCCGGCCAGTCTGGCGGTGTTGCCCCCGGCCGAACAGGCCAGGCGCTATGTGGCGGCCATGGGCGGAGCGGCGAAGGTGCGGGCGCTGGCGGCCAAGGCTTATGACGAGGCCGACTACGCCTGGGCCGCGACCCTGTTGAACAACGTCGTCCAGGCCGATCCGGCCGACAAGGCGGCTGCCGAGCAGCTGGCCAGGACCTACGACCAGATGGGCTATCAGGCCGAGAGCAGCCTGTGGCGCAACATCTACCTGACCGGGGCCGGGGAGCTGCGCAACGGCGCGCCGCCGCCGGCCGGCGGCACGGCGGCGCCCGATGTGGTGATGAACATTCCGACGCCGATGCTGTTCGACCTGCTGGCCGTGCGGCTGAACCCGGAAAAGGTGGGCGATGGGGCGACGTCCGTGCTGTTCGTCTTTCCGGACCGGAGCGAGCGCTATCTGGTGACGGTGAAGAACCAGGTGCTGGTCGGCCGGCCGGCGGCGCCGGACGCGACGGCCGAGGCGACCCTGACCCTGCCGAGGACGCTGCTGCTGCAGGCGCTGTTCACCGGCAAACCGCTGGCCGGTCAGCCGGGCGTGAAGGTCGAGGGCAATGGCCTGGCGCTGGTGAAGATGCTGGGCTGGTTCGATGCACCGAAAGGAGACTTCCCGATCGTCACGCGGCCGCAGTAGGGAAGGGGCCGAAAGGCCCCGCCCATGCTCACCCTGTTCTACCAGCCCGGTTCCGCCTCCGACGTCGCCCGCATCGCCCTGGAAGAGGCCGGCGCCGACTATCGCGCCCTGCGGGTGGACCTCTCGAAAAACGAACAGCGCGAGCCGCAGTACCTGGCCATCAACCCCAAGGGGCGGGTGCCGGCGCTGGTCACCGACGAGGGGGTGTTGACCGAGAATGTCGCCATCCTCGGCTGGATCGCCCAGGCGTTTCCGGAGGCCAGGCTGGCGCCGGACGACGCCTTCGGGTTCGCCCGGGTGCAGGCCTTCAACGCCTACATCGCCTCGACGGTGCATGTCGCCTACGCCCACTGGCGGCGGGCCAATCGCTGGGCCGATGACCCGGCCGCCCAGCAGCACCTGCGGGATGTCGCCCCCGAGCGCTACGCCGCCTGCTTCCAGACCATCGAGGACGAGATGTTCGAGGGGCCGTGGGTGCTGGGCGAGGATTTCACCACCAGCGACATCTACCTGTTCGTCTTCGCAGACTGGCTCGACACCATCGGCGTCGATGTCCGCCGCTTCCCGAAAGTGCACGCGCATCGCGAGCGGGTCAGGGCGCGGCCGGCGGTGCGGAAGGTTCTTGCTCAGCAGGCGGCGTAATCGCGCATCGACGCAAAAAGCTTGCGTGATTCAGGGTGAATCTGTACATCAGCGGCATGGATCGTCAGCGCGACACCCTGCGTCTTCTTCGGCTCCTCGGGCTTAGCTGCCCCTGGATGACCGTCTAGCTGCGCATACGTCGCGGCGGGTCGCCCAGGGGCAAAAAGCTCCACCCGCCAAACAGACCCGCGACGAAAGAATTTACCCCATGAGCTCGATCATTTCCGGCGCCCAGCGCGTCATCGTATTCGACACCACCATGCGCGACGGCGAGCAATCGCCCGGCGCCTCCATGTCCCTGGACGAGAAGCTGGAGCTGGCCAAGATCCTCGAGGAGATGGGGGTCGATGTCATCGAGGCCGGCTTCCCGATCGCCTCGAACGGCGACTTCGAAGCCGTCCGCGAAGTGGCCAGGATCGTCACCGAAAGCACCGTCTGCGGCCTGGCCCGCGCCGCCGCTGCCGACATCGACCGCTGCGCCGAGGCCCTGAAGCCCGCCGCCCGCAGCCGCATCCACACCTTCCTGTCGACCAGCCCGGTCCACATGAAGTGGAAGCTGCAGATGGAGCCCGACGCGGTGCTGGAGGCGGTCAGCGCCTCGGTCAGCCACGCGCGCAACCTGTGCGGCGACGTCGAGTGGTCGGCGGAGGACGCCACCCGCACGGACCGCGAGTTCCTGTATCGCTGCGTCGAGGCCGCCATCCGCGCCGGTGCCGGCACCATCAACCTGCCCGACACCGTCGGCTACACCTACCCTGAGGAATACGCCCAGCTGTTCCGCGACGTGATCGCCACGGTGCCCGGCGCCGACAACGTCATCTTCTCCGCCCACTGCCACAACGACCTGGGCCTGGCCGTCGCCAACAGCCTGGCCGCCGTGCAGGGCGGGGCGCGCCAGGTCGAATGCGCCGTCAACGGCATCGGCGAGCGGGCCGGCAACGCGGCGCTGGAAGAGATCGTCATGGCCATGCGGGTGCGGGGCGAGACCCTGGGCTTCGACAGCGCCGTCGAGCCGCTGCACATCACCCGCGCCAGCCGCTACGTCTCGGCCATCACCGGCTTCCCGGTACAGTTCAACAAGGCCATCGTCGGCAAGAACGCCTTCGCCCACGAGGCCGGCATCCACCAGGACGGGATGCTGAAGAACGCCGAGACCTACGAGATCATGAAGCCCGAGGATGTCGGCCAGGGCGCCAGCAACCTGGTGATGGGCAAGCATTCGGGCCGCCACGCCTTCCGCGAGAAGCTGAAGGCCCTGGGCTACGAGCTGGGCCAGAACGCTCTGAACGAGGCCTTCGTCCGCTTCAAGGAACTGGCCGACAAGAAGAAGCACGTCTTCGACGACGATATCATCGCCCTGGTCGACGACGCCCTGGCGCGCGGCTCGGAGAAGATCCGGGTCGCCAAGCTGCGGGTCGTGGCCGGCACCGACGGCCAGTCGGCCGAGCTGACCCTGGACGTCGACGGTGTCGAGAAGACCGCCGAGGCCACCGGCGACGGCCCGGTCGACGCGGTGTTCAACGCCATCCACATGATCGTGCCGCACGCCGCCGCCCTGCGCCTGTTCCAGGTGCATGCGGTAACCGAAGGCACGGACGCCCAGGCCCAGGTCTCGGTGCGTCTGGAAGAGGATGGCCGCATCGCCACGGGCCAGGCCGCCGACACCGACACCCTGACCGCCAGCGCCAAGGCCTATGTGAACGCGCTCAACAACCTCTTCTCCCGCAAGGAAAAGAGCCGGCCGGAAACGGCAATCGCGTCAGGGTTCTGAGCCGCCAACACCTGCCAATACAGCGCGAGGCTTTACGGATTGAAAAAGCCGCCCTAGGTTGCCTACGGGAAGACTGTTGGGGGCGGCATGACCGAGAAGCTGATCTGTGTTCACCGGGGCCTGGACAGCGATCAGGGCCTCTACTGGGCGACGAACGACGGCGGTGGCTGGACGGCGGACACGCGGTTTTCCAACGGCGCTGACAGCGCCAACGGCCCGGCGCTGGCGATGTTCAATGGGGTGCTCTACTGCGTCCACCGCGGGGGTAACGGGAGCAACGCCCTCTGGTGGTCGACCTTCGACCCGGCGAACGAGACGTGGAGCGAGGATACCCAGTTCGCGCAAGGCAACGAGACGGACTCGGGCCCCGCGATCTGCGTTTTCAACGGCGGCCTCTACTGTGTCCACAAGGGTCACGGCGACTACAGCATGTGGTGGTGCCAGTATGATCAGTCGATCAACCAGTGGACCGCGGACACCCAGTTCTCGCAGGGCAACGAGACCGACTGCCAGCCAGCGCTGATCAGCTTCGACAACCAGCTCCTGTGCGTGCACCGGGGCGGCAGCGGGAATGGCCTGTGGTGGTGCCAGTTCACCGGTTCTGACTGGACCGGGGACACGGCCTTTTCGCAGGGCAACGAGACGGCCACCGCGCCGGCCCTGGCCATCTACCAGAACCAGCTGGTCTGCGTGCACAGGGGCAGCGGCGACCATAACCTGTGGTGGTGCACCTATGACGGCGGGAGCTGGACGGCAGACCAGCAGGTCGGCGGCGGCGCGGTCAGCATCGAGGGGCCGGGCCTCTGCGCCTTCAACGGCGTCCTCTGGTGCGCCCATGTCCTGGGTCTGAATTCCGAGTCCGGGACGGCCGATCCGAACGCGACGAGCGACTATCTCAGCACCATGGACGCCGCCATGGGCGGCGGCGCCGCGCTTGGGTCCTTCGTGCCGCTGGCCGGTGATGCGCTCTATGCGGGCCTGACGGCCTCGGCCTCGACCGCAGCGGACCTCAAGCTGGCCTATACGACCCTGGATGGGCTGTCCTCCAGCTGGGCGCCGGACACCCTGTTCGGCCAGGGCAATTGCTCCAACGCCACCGTAGCCCTGGCGACGATCGACTTGCCCTGAGGCGGCGCGGGCCGTCGGGGAAGTTTTTGGACAGGCTCTAGGCTCGCGTCGAGAATCGGGCGCGACGTCGGTTCGTGCTCTGGATTCCCGTCACCATCGCCGCCGCCGCCTTCCAGGTCGCGCGCAACGCCGCCCAGCGCAGCCTGATGACGGGCTCCGGGCCGTGGGGCGCGACCCTGGTGCGGTTCCTGTTCGGCCTGCCGTTCAGCTGCGCCTTCGTGGCCGTGGCCCTGGCTGTCCTGCCGCATGCCCTGCACTTCACGCCGGTGTTCTTCGGCTGGTCAGCGCTGGGGGCGTTCGCACAGATCGGGGCCACGGCGGCGCTGCTGGTCGCCATGCAGCGGTCCAGCTTCGCGCTCGGCACCGCCTTCCAGCAGAGCGGCCTGCCGTTCGCCGCCCTGATCGGCTTCTTCGTCTTCCATGACCACCTCAGCCCGGCCGCCTGGGGCGGCATCCTGCTGGCCACGGCGGGACTGACGGCGCTTAGCTGGCCGCGCCGCATCGACGGCCCGCGCGACTGGAGCGCCGCCATCCTCGGCACGGTATCCGGCGCCAGCTTCGCGGTCAGCGCCAACGCCTTCCGCCAGGCCAGCCACGCCCTGGACCTCGCCCATCCGATCCCCGCCGCCCTGGTCACCGTCGCCGTCGTCCAGGCCATCCAGACCGCCGCCCTGGGCAGCTGGATGCTGCTCTTCGCCCGCCCGGCCCTGATGGCGGTGCTGCGCTCCTGGCGCGTCTCCATGGGGGCGGGCCTGTTCGGGGCCCTGGCCTCGGCCGGATGGTTCGTGGCCCTGGCCCTGGCGCCGGCCGGTCTGGTGCGGGCCGTCGGGGTGGTCGAGATGCCGATCGCCGCCCTGGCCGGCAAGCGATTGTTCGCGGAGCGGATCAGCCGCCGGCAGTGGCTGTTTGGCGGGGCGACGGCGGTCGGCGTCCTGCTGGCGGCGCTGGCCTGACACCCCCTTGTTCTGGGGATGCGGGGTGAGGACTCAGGAGCCATGCTTGAGGGTGAAGGAGGCCGTGCATGCGCGCCGTCTGTCTCGCCCTCGCCCTGGTCCTGTCGGCGCCGGCCGCCAGTGCCGCCGATGCCGGCTTCATCGCCTCCCTGGCCGCGCGGGGACCGCAAGACCTGTGGGTCGCCCAGGGCCTGATCCCGTCGCCGCCGGACTACATCGCCCGCGCCGCCGTCGTCGATGGCGTCCTGGTCATCGAGATCCAGCCGGGCCGCGACGCCCCCGCTCAGGTCTTCCGCTACGACGGCCAGGATTTCGAGCGGAACGATGTCTGGTCGGACTCTGGTCCCGATCTGGAGATCGGCCGGTTCTGCAAGGGTAAGGGGACGGCCAGCTATCTGGAAATCGCCTGCTACAGCCGCTCGGCGCTGAGGAGCCGGGCCCTGCGGCCGCCGCACACGGTCTGGAAGCTGTGGCTGTCGGAGGACGGCCTGCGCATCGTCCGGCAGGGCGCTCTGGCGCGGACGGTTCTCACCCCGCTGAAGGCGCAAGACCTGCCCGCCAACCTCGGCAACGCCCTGTCGCAGCTGGCGGCCCACGAGAAGGGCGCCCTGTCGGGCGGGTCGAGCGGCGGCGGCGATTGGTACGCCTCAGACCTGAGGCTGCGGCAGGTGAGGGGGCTCGATTTCGTCCTGGAACGGACGGTCTGGCCGGGTCGCGGCGGCCGTTCCGACCAGGTCCCGGCAACCTGGGCGTTCGACTACCAGGGTATGGATTCCAGTGATCCACAGACCTTCGCCTGGCGCATGGCGCGCAGCCGAAAAGGTGTGAAGGCGGCCGATTTCTGGTGCGTCGGCAAGGCCGTTCCGATGCGCGTCGCGGTGGCCTGCCACCGGGGCGGAAGGCCGTCGGATGTCAGGGGCAAACCCGACGTCAGCTTCACGCTTGAGCCGTTCCCGCAATGGAAAATCCATGTCGAGGACGGAGCCGACAACCCCTTTGACTCGGTTGGAACCTCACGGCTCGAACCCCTGCCATTCCCCTAGGGGCGGGCCCGCGAACGAACGTTCCGCGACTTGCTCAATCGACGCTCAGTTTAGACCTTGAAATCAACACGTTCGCGGGGCAAACGCGTGACGTTCCGCAATGCTTTGGACCAAACTGCGAATCCGGGGGCCCCGGGGGCTTATTCGCATGGTGTGAAGCTTGCAGGGCAGCGCTTCGCCCGTCCCGATTTGCACCTGACCGCAAGGCCCTGAATGTTCGGCTCTCTCTTCGGCGCCATGTCCAACGACATCGCCATCGACCTCGGCACCGCCAACACCCTGATCTATCAGAAGGGCAAGGGCATCGTGCTCAATGAGCCGTCGGTCGTCGCCCTGCGCAACATCGGCGGCCGCAAGAGCGTCCACGCGGTCGGCATCGAAGCCAAGCAGATGCTGGGCCGCACGCCCGGTCACATGGAAGCCATCCGTCCGATGCGCGACGGGGTCATCGCCGACTTCGAAGTCGCCGAAGAGATGATCAAGTACTTCATCCGCAAGGTTCACAACCGCAAGGGCTTCGTGAACCCCAAGGTGATCGTCTGTGTTCCGTCGGGCGCAACCGCCGTCGAACGTCGCGCCATCAACGACAGCTGCCTGAACGCCGGCGCCCGCCGCGTCGGCCTGATCGACGAACCGATGGCCGCCGCCATCGGCGCCGGCCTGCCGATCCATGAGCCGACCGGTTCGATGGTCGTCGACATCGGCGGCGGCACCACCGAGGTGGCGGTTCTGTCCCTGTCGGGCATCGTCTATTCGCGCAGCGTGCGGGTCGGCGGCGACAAGATGGACGAAGCCATCATCAGCTACATGCGCCGCCACCATAACCTGCTGATCGGCGAGACCACCGCCGAGCGCATCAAGAAGGAAATCGGCACCGCCCGTTCGCCGGCCGACGGCGAAGGCCTGTCGATCGACGTCAAGGGCCGCGACCTGATGCAGGGCGTGCCGCGCGAAGTCCGCATTTCGGAAAAGCAGGCCGCCGACGCCCTGGCCGAACCGGTCAACCAGATCGTCGAGGCCGTGAAGGTCGCCCTGGAGGCCACGCCGCCGGAACTGGCCAGCGACATCGCCGACAAGGGCATCATGCTGACCGGCGGCGGCGCCCTGCTGCGCGGCCTGGACGCCGAGATCCGCGACCACACCGGCCTGCCGGTTACCGTGGCTGATGATCCGCTGTCCTGCGTGGCGCTGGGATGTGGCAAGGTTCTTGAACATCCCAAGTGGATGAAGGGCGTTCTCGAGAGCACGCTCGTCTAAACTTCTCGAATCGGGACCAAACGTCCCAATCGGAGCACTCGGGTGGCGTTTCGCCAGGACACGTTCGGCGATCTGAAGGTGCCCCTCGCCTGGACGGCTGGGGTCGCCCTGGTCGTCTGCGTGATCATCGCCATCGCCCTGATGCTGTCGGACCGTCGCGGCACGGTCGAGAACACCGCCCAACAGGCCACCCAGACCGCCGTCGACAATGTCGTCGCCCCTGTCGGCGACGTGGTCGCCCAGCCCGGCCGCTGGATCAGCGGCGGCTTCTCCTGGCTGGGCAGCTATTTCGACGCGGCCGGCGAGAACCGCCGGTTGAAGAAGCAGTTGCAGGACGCCCATCGCGTCGAGGACCGGGCCCAGGCCCTGGCCCTCGAAAACGCCCGCCTGCGCACCATGCTGGGCGTCCGCACCGAGCCGGCCATGCCGATGGTCACGGCCAGGGTGGTGTTCGACGGTCGCGGGCCCTTCCGCCGGGCCCAGCTGGCCAATGCCGGCGCCGACAAGGGGGTGGCCATCGGCTATCCCGTCATCAGCGAGCGCGGCGTCATCGGCCGGGTGATCGGCGTCTCCTCGAACGCCAGCCGCATCCTGCTGCTCAAGGACGTCTCCTCCCGCACGCCGGTGATGATCGCCCGCAGCAACGCCCGTGCCATCCTGACGGGGGACGGCGGCGACAACCCGCGCCTCGACAACCTGCGCGGCCCGGATCCGGTGCAGCCGGGCGACCGGGTGCTGACCAGCGGCGACGGTGGCGTCTATCCGCGCGGCCTGCCGGTCGGCCGGGCCGTCAAGGGTCTCGACGGCCGCTGGCGGGTGGCGCTGGACAGCGATGCAACGGCGCTCGACTGGGTGCGGATCATCCAGTTCAAGGACTTCTCCCAGCTGGCCGACGACAAGGCCCTGAACTCCGGCGCCATGCCCGGTGTCAAGACCGAGGACCCGGCGGCCCTGGTCACCCGCACCATCCTGGCCCCGACCCCCAAGCCGCCGGCGACGCCGGCCGGGGCGACCGCGGCTCCGCCGGCAGCGACGCCCGCCGTGAAGACACAGACCCCGCCGGCCGCCAAGACGGCTACGCCGCCGACCCCGAAGACCGCCGCGCCGCCCCCGGCCGCCAAGTCCGCGCCGCCGCCCGCCAAGGCGGCGCCGAAGCCCGCCGCCACCCCCGGGGGCATGCCGTGAGCCTGCAGGCCGCACGGCCGCTCGATCCCTGGCGCTGGATGGGGGCGCCGGCCCTGATCTGCCTGGCCGCCACTCTTCTGCTTGGGCTGCCGTTCCGGCTGCTGGGCCTGCAGCTGCCCGAGCCGGTGTTTCCGATGATCTGCGTCTTCTCCTGGGCGGTGATCCGGCCCTCGATCCTGTCGCCGGTGGTCATCCTGCTGATCGGCCTGGTGCTGGATCTGCTGTGGGGGACGCCCTTCGGCCTCTGGGGCCTCTCCATGCTGATCGGTTATGGCCTGACCCTGGCCATGCGGGCGATGATGACCGGCCAGAGCCGGATGATGATGTGGATCTGGTACGTCGGGGTCACCGCCGTGGTGCTGGTCGCGGGCTTCCTGTTCACCATGCTTCACTCCGGCGCGACGCCCAACGTCGTCGGCGTGGTCTGGCAACTTCTCGCCACAGGTCTGCTGTACCCGTTCGCCCACCGCCTGATCGACCGCTTCGACGACGCGGATGTGAGGTTCCGGTGAGCGAGCCGTCGATCTTCTTCAGCGAGGTCAATCGCCGCCAGGGCGACTTCAACCGGCGCGCCTTCCTGCTCGGCGGCATCACCGGCCTGGGTCTGGCGGCGCTCGGCACGCGGCTGGCCTATCTGCAGGTGGTCGAGGCCCAGCGCTACCAGATGCTGGCCAGCTCCAACCAGTTCAACTTCATCATGGTGCCGCCGCCGCGCGGACGGGTCCTGGACCGCAACGGGGTGGTGCTGGCCTCGAACCGCCCCAACTTCCGGCTGACCGTCTATCGCGACACCGACACCGACGTCGAAAAGGTGGTCGCCAACCTGGCCCAGCTGGTGCCCATCGACCCGGCCAGGATCCCCAGGCTGATCAAGGACATCAAACGCGCGCCGAAGAAGGCCCCGGTGCCGGTCATGGAAGACCTGACCTGGGAGCAGTTCACCCGCATCAACGTCCGCGCCCCGGAACTGCCGGGCGTTTCGGCCGACATGGCCGAGGTCCGCGTCTACCCCTACGGCGGCGCCTTCGCCCACGTCATCGGCTATGTGGCCAAGGTCAACGACAAGGACATCAAGAAGATCAAGGACGCCGGGCAGCAGCCGGACCCGCTGCTCTACAACCCCGGCTTCCGCATCGGCCGCCAGGGCGTCGAGAAGGCCTTCGACCTGCAGCTGCGTGGCAAGGCCGGCGGCAAGAAGGTCGAGGTCGACGCCAAGGGCCGCGTCGTGGCCGAAGACCCGGGCGGCGACCTGCCGGCCGTGCCGGGCGACGAGATCAAGCTGACGCTCGATGTCGATGTGCAGCGCCGGGCCCTGGAAGTGTTCGGCGAGGAGAGCGGCGCGGCCGTTCTGATGGACTGCCGCACGGGCGATATCCTGTGCATGGCGTCGACGCCGTCGTTCGACGCCAACGGTTTTGTCCGGGGGCTGTCCGGACCGGAATACCGGGCTCTGGCGAACTACGAACGCAAGCCGCTGCTCGACAAGGCGCTGTCCGGCACCTACCCGGCCGGGTCCACCTTCAAGCCGACGACGGCGTTGGCGTTTCTGGCGGCGGGCATCAACCCGAAGGAGCGAGTAGTTTGCACGGGTGGCTACCACTACGGCAACCGCACCTTCCGGTGCTGGAAGGCCGGAGGGCATGGCGCGCAGGACATGCACGACGCCATCAAGAACTCGTGCGATGTCTACTTCTACCACCTGTGCAACCGGGCCGGCATCGACCTGATCTCGGAGACGGCCAAGAAGCTGGGGTTCCAGACCGAGTTCGACATCGGCATCCCCGGCCAAAAGAAGGGTCTGATCCCCAGCAAGGCCTGGAAGCGGGAAGCCTACGCGAAGAACCCCAACCCCGACGCAAGAGTCTGGCATCTGGGTGAAACGCTATCCGTGGCGATCGGGCAGGGGGCCATCACGGTCAACTGCCTGCAACTGGCCGTCGCGACAGCCCGTATCGCCAACGGGCGGAAGGCGTTGGAACCGCGGCTGATAAAGTCGGTCGGCGGCAAGGAGTTGCCGTCGGGCGCTGCGGTACCCGACCTGCCGATCCCGAAGGAACACCTCGACATCGTCCGCGCCGGCATGGCCGCCGTGGCCAACGACACCAGCGGCGGCGCCTATCGCCAGAGCCAGCTGGGCCTTGGCGACGTGCTGATGGCCGGCAAGACCGGCACCGCCCAGTCGCGGGACTACAAGGCCGGGGAGTCGCGCAAGAACGCCGGCCTGGCCTGGTCGAAGAAGGACCACAACCTGTTCATCGCCTTCGCGCCGGTGGACAATCCCCGCTACGCCCTGGCCGTCATCGTTCAGCACGGCGGCGTCAGCGGCGCCCTGGCGGCCGCGCCGCGCGCCCGTGAAATCATGCGCACGGCCCTGCTCAAGGACCCGGAAATCCGGGCCCGGATCGAGCAGCCCCTGCCGCTGCCGGAACTCGACCCCGACGCCACCGTCGAAGGCGCCGAGCCCGACCTGCCGACCGAGGGGCTGGCCCCGCTGGCGACGCCGCCCGACAGCCCGGCCGTGGTCCCGCCGCCGACCGCCGCCGTTCCTGGAGGCCCCGGCCGATGACCATGTCCGCCCTCTCTCGTCCCGGCGAGCGCGACCGGCCGCTGATCAAGTTCCTCGAGATCGACTGGGTCTTCTGCCTGCTGCTGTGCCTGATCGCCGGGGCCGGGGCGCTGATCATGTACTACGTCGCCGGCTCCAGCTGGACGCCCTGGGCGGCCGCGCACCTGGTGCGCTACGGCATCTTCTTCGTGGCCATGATCATCCTGGCCATGTTCCCGCTGCGGGTCTGGTTCGAGGTGGCCTATCCCGTCTATGTCGCCGGCCTGCTTCTGCTGGTCGGGGTCGAGCTGGTCGGGGATGTGGCCAAGGGCGCCCAGCGCTGGCTGGAGATCGGCCCGGTGCGCTTCCAGCCGTCCGAGATCATGAAGGTCGGCATCGTGCTGGCCCTGGCGCGGTTCTACCACGGGGTTTCGGCCGAGAGCGCCCGGTTCAGCTGGTGGCTGCTGATCCCGCTGGCCATGATCGCCGCTCCGACCCTGCTGGTCGCCCACCAGCCCGACCTCGGCACCGCCATCCTGATCGGCGCCACCGGCGTGGCCATCATGGTGCTGGCCGGGCTGGACTGGAAGTTGATCGCCGGCGGCGTCGTCGCCACCCTGGCCGCCCTGCCGCCGTTCATCTTCTTCGTGCTCCAGGAGTACCAGCGCAAGCGGATCCTGACCTTCCTGTCCCCGGAGAAGGACCCGTCCGGCGACGGCTATCACATCCTGCAGTCGAAGATCGCGCTCGGCTCCGGCGGCTTCCTCGGCAAGGGGCTGGGCCTCGGCAGCCAGAGTCAGCTCGACTACCTGCCCGAAAAGCACACCGACTTCATCTTCGCCGCCCTCTCCGAGCAGTTGGGCTTCCTCGGCGGCGCCACGGTGCTGCTGATCTATGTCGGGGTCATCTTCATGGCCCTGCGCATCGCCTCGGCCAGCCACAGCCACTTCGGCCGCCTGGGCTCGGCAGGGGTGACGGCGACCTTCGCCCTCTATGTGTTGATCAACGGCGCCATGGTCATGGGCATGGCGCCGGTCGTCGGCGTGCCGATGCCGCTGCTCAGCTATGGCGGCACCGTCATGATGACGGTGATGATCGGCTTCGGCCTCGTGCTGTCGACCCGCGTCCACCGCTACAGTGAAGTGACCAGCGGCCGGGGCAGCTTGCTCTAGGCAGGCTTGCGGGCCGGAAGGGCGGCGATGGCGGTCAGCGCCCAGGCCAGGGCCAGTTCGACAATCAGCTTCGTGGTCTGGGTGACGACCAGAGTCTGACTGGCCGCCCGCGCCACGCCGTCCGGATCGAGGATGCCGCCGACGCTACCGAGGCCGCAGATGTCCCAGGTCGCCAGGGCAAAGAAGAAGGCGGCGGCGATCCGCCAGTGCGGCCCCCGACCGTCGGCGAAGGCCTGGCCGGTCAGGGCGGCGCGACCGAAGGCGATGAGGATCAGCCCCATGATCAGCACCCCCGTCACGGCGAAGAAGGCCCGGTAGGGGCCGGGCAGGGCGGGGATGGCCCACAGGCCGATCCAGACCACCGCGCCGGCCAGGAACCAGCGGCGGAACGTCCGTGGGCCGTCTCCCGCGACCAGCGCCGCCCAGGCCAGGCACAGGGCGCCCAGGTGGAACGACAGCATCCAGACGATGGTCCGCGCCGCGCCCCAGATCAGGGTCAGGGCCGGAACCGCCTCGCCGCCGCCCACGTGCGCCAGGTGCCGTCGGTAGCCGGGCAGCACCAGCCAGTTGCCGAGCACGCAATAGGTCATCAGGACCAGGCCGATCAGGAACCAGATGCGCTGGGATTTGGCGGAGGGGCTCATGCCTGGGTCTCCAGTTCGGCGCCGCCCATGGCCCACAGCCCATCCTCGACCTTGCCGAGCAAGGTCACGGCGGTGCGGCGCTCGTCGGCAGTCAGCGGCGCGGTGAGGTCGGCCATGCGCTGGAAAATGTCCGGCAGGACCGTGTCGATCAGGGCCGCGCCGGCCGGGGTCAGGGCGATGGCCTTGCGGCGGCGATCGGCTCCACTGTCGGCATAAGCGACGAGGCCGTCCCGCATCAGGCCGTCGATCAGACCGGTGACCGTTGCGCGGGTGACGCCCAGCCGGTCGGCGATTTCAGACGGCGCCATCGACGGGCGCTGAACGTCCAGCGCCATCAGCACGGAATAGCGGCCCGGCGACAGGCCGTGAGCCGCGAAGGCCTGGGCGAAGGCGCCCAGCATCTTCTTGGAAACCCGCAACAGATCCTGGGCGGCGGTGATGGCCGCGGGATCGAGATGGGCCAGGCGGTCAGGGCGGCTGGCGAGGGCTTCGAGGGCCGGTGTGTCGCGAAACGGAAGCTCGGAAACCATGCGCCACCTTTTGATAAGTCGACTAATAGTTAGCGCCCTAATAAAAGTCCGTCAAGGCGCCGCAACGGACGCGAACCTGCCCTTGCGGTCCCGAAAAACCTCCGCTCCACCAGACGGTTAGCGAATATGTCTAGACATATTCATCGACCGACGGCGGCCCTTTGGCTCGGATTTGTCGCATCCGGCTTCCGCGTAGGCGCGCCGTCTCACCGGGACATCAACATTTCCCGCGTCGGCGCCTACGCCCTGTCAACGCCGGCGCCAACCTTCACAGCCCGGGTCGCAACGAAAATCCCACGCAGGATCAGAGATTTGCGGAGGATGGTTATCTTCCCTGCGCGGGCCCGGGGTATAATCGTAAGCCGCTTCGATAAGCCCGGCCCTCAGGCTGCGGACCGTGCAGCGGTCAGGGGGGCGCCGCGCACGGCGGCATGGGTCATGCCGGCCACGTCGGCGACGGCGAAGTAGTCCTCCGACGGCAGGCCCTGCACGGCCACGGCCGGAGCCAGCCCACGCGCCTGGCGACCGAAGTCGAGCAGGCTGGCGGCCAGTTTGGAAGCGTCGCCGGTGAGGTCTGCCACGTCCATGGTCACCCCGGCCAACCGGGCCCCGCGCAGGGGTTCCAGGGCGTCCTTGGACAGGCCGCCGCGCACGAAGACGCCACGGGTGAGGGTGCGCAGCAGGCCGACGACCTCGATCAACCGCCCCGGCGGCGTTCCGCGGTCGACGTCGTTGAGTTCGACCAGCAGGCCGCTGCGGGCCAGGTCCGGGGCCTGGCCGGCGGCGGCGATCAGCATGCCGCGGCCCTTGCGGGCCATCATGGTGCGGAAGGAGGCGGGCAGGATCAGCGGCGTGCGGGCCCGGTCCTGACCGGCCGGCAGGAAAAGTGAGCCATAGGTCATGGTCGCCTGGTCGATCTGTTCCAGTTCGTCGTCGCTGAGCTTGATCAGCTGGCGGGCGGCGAACACCCGGCCGCTGGCCTCGTCGGTGACGCTCGGCTCGACGCGCAGGGCGGCGGTGACCTGGTGGCGCAGGCTGATCAGATGTTCGAGGGAGAAGTCGATGCGCAGGCGGGCGCCGTTGGCGGTGACGAAGCTGGCCGGGTTGCGGCGGGCCTCCTCGCGCGGGTCGATGCCGAGGCGATGGGGCGAGTCCGGGGCGTCCTCGGTGCGCCGGGCGACGGCGATGACCCGCGGGTCCAGCGTGACGCAACGCAGCTCGTCGCCGGTGATGTCGGTGACCGTGCGCAGCTTCAGGTGCGAGGGTTTGGCCTCACCGAGGAAGTGGGTCAGCACCTCTTCCAGGATGCGCAGGGCCACGGCCTGGGAGGCGGCTCCGTGCTCGCTGGTCATGGCGATCAGGAAGTCGGTGTCGCCGATCCGATGGAAGATGTCGCCCGGCTGCAGGTGTTCGCCCATGCGGCGCTGGACATAGGCCCAGACGGCGCCGCGGTTCCGCTCCCAGCGCTCGCCGACCTTCTCGCGCACGGCGTCGACGCTGATGATGGTGATGGCCCCGCGCGCGGCCAGATCCGCGCCGCCCACCCTTTCGAGAACGGCGGCGACATCGGCGGCGGCGATGCGGTCGAGGGGCGATGCGTGCGTCACTGGGCCGCAAGGTGCCGCAAGGGCGCTTAACGGGCGGTATATATGCCCAGTCTGAGGTACGATATCGCTGTGGATTGTCGGCCCGCGTGGGCGCCTGGATTTCCGGCCGGTTGCGTCGCGTCCAGCAGGCCGGCTTGAGGGGATGCGGAACGCCCCGGTTTCGCTATAAGGCGCGGATGGACAAGCTGTTTCTGGTGGCCGCCGGCGGGGCGGCGGGCTCGGTGGCCCGGTATCTCACCGGGACGCTGACCGCGCGCTGGGGCGGCTGGCCCTGGGCGACGCTGACGGTGAACATCCTCGGCGGCCTGCTCATGGGCCTGCTGATCGGGACCCTGGCCCTGCGCGGCGGCGAGGGGCAGGAGCGGCTTCGGCTGTTGCTGGGCGTCGGCTTCCTCGGCGGCTTCACCACCTTCTCGGCCTTCTCTCTGGAGGTCGCCAATATGATCGAGCGGCGCGACATGGCCGGCGCGGCGGGTTACGCCATCGTTTCGGTGACCCTGTCGGTCGCCGCCGTTTTTGCGGGGCTGATGCTGGCCCGGAGGGTTTTCGCGTGAGCGTCAGAGAGGTCAAGTCGCTGATCGTCGCCGACGGCGAGGACGGCAGCCGCCTGGACCGCTGGCTGCGGCGCCGCTGGCCGCATCTGGGCCAGATCCAGATCCAGAAGCTGGCCCGCACCGGCCAGCTGCGCGTCGATGGAGCCCGGGCCAAGCCCGAGACCCGCCTGGCCGCCGGCCAGATCGTCCGTGTGCCGCCGCTGCCCGACGCCCCGCCGGCCGGCGAGAAGAAGCAGATCAGCTCGCGCGACGCGTCTTATGTCCGCTCGCTGGTGCTCTATGAGGATGACGAGGTCATCGCCCTGAACAAGCCGGCGGGCCTGGCCGTGCAGGGCGGCACCAAGACGCCGCACCATATCGACCGGCTGCTGTCGGCCTGGGGCGAAGGCCTGGAGCGTCCGCGCCTCGTCCACCGCCTCGACCGCGACACCTCCGGCGTCCTGATCCTCGGCAAGAGTCCCGGCGCGGCGGCCAAGCTGTCGGGCGCCTTCGCGCGGCGCAAGGCCAAGAAGACCTACTGGGCCATCGTCTCGGGCAACCCCAAGCCATCCGAGGGCGTCATCGAGCTGCCCCTGATGAAGACCGGCGTCGGCGACCGCGAGCTGGTCGTCGCCGCTGACCCGAAGGATCCGCGGGGCGATCCGGCCGAGACCGAGTACGTCACCCTGTCGCGCGCCGCCCACCGCGCCGCCTGGATGGCCCTGCGCCCGCACACCGGCCGCACCCACCAGCTGCGCGCCCACATGCAGGCCATCGGCCATCCGATCCTCGGCGATCCCAAGTATTCGAACGAGAAGAGCGCCGAGCTCAGCGGCGGCATCAAGCTGCAGCTGCACGCGCGGCGGCTGGTCGTGCCGCATCCCAGCGGCGGCCTTATCGACGTGACCGCCCCGATCAGCCCCGAGCTGCGGGCCGGCTTCGAGCGCTTCGGCTTCCACGAGTCCGAAATGGACGAAGATCCCTTTACCTCCCGGAGATCCAAGCGTTGAGCCCCGATCAGGCCCGTCTGATGGCCACTGTCGAACATCACCTGCAGAACGGCCGCCCGCATGAGGCGCAGGACGTTCTGGTCCGCATCGCCGCCGCCATTCCCGATGAGCCGCGCCTCTGGTGGGCGCAGGCGACGCTGGCCCAGATGGCCGGCGACAAGGCCACCGTCGAACGGGCCCTGCGCAAGGTGGGCGAACTCGACAGGAAGGGCCCCCTGGCCCCGATGGCGCTGGGCGACTTTCTCTACGAAGAGGGCCGGGGCGAGGACGCCGCGGCCGCCTGGCGCGAGGCGCACAATCGCGATCCCCGCTACACGGCCGCCACGCTCAGCCTTGGCCAGTACCTGGTCTCGACCGGCGACGCCGCCGGCGCCATCGCGGTGCTGGACAGGAGCCTCGCCGACGGGCCGGACCCATCCTTCCTGACGGTCCGGGCCAGCGCCCACGGCCTGCGCGGCGACACGGAAGCCGAACTGAAAGACTACGAGGCCGCCGTCGTCGCCTCCGGGACCGACCCGCTGTCCCTGCAGAATCTGGCCATGGCCCAGGCCGCGGCTGGGCGTCGGACCGAGGCCGAGGTGACGATCCGCAAGGCCATCGAGCGCCAGCCGGGGTCGGCCGGGCTGCATCGCACGCTGGGCCTGTATCTGCTGTCTCGCGACGCCTTCGATGAGGCCCAGGCCGCCTTCGAGGCGGCGCTGACGCAGGATCCGGACGATCCGGGCACGCACCGCGACCTCTCGCAGCTGATCTGGACACGGACCGGGGATGTGGCCGCCGCCGGCGCTCGACTCGACGCCGCCCTGGCCGGCAAGACCGGCAACGCGGCCGCGCCGCTGCTGGTCGTGAAGGGCCAGCTGCTGGAATACACCGGCGACACCGAGGGCGCGATCGCCTCCCTGGTTCCCGCCGCCGAGCAGCCGGACGCGCCCAACTATCTGCTGTGCGCGGCGTCGCAGGTGGTGCTGGCGAGTGATCCGATCCGGGCCGCCCTGCTGGCCGCCCAGGCGGTCAGCCGCGCGCCGATGGACACCTTCGGCCTGGCCACCCTGGCCCAGGCGCAACTGGCCGCCGGCGACGTCAACGGCGCCGAGGTGACGGCCGAAAAGCTGCGCCGCATCGACCCGCTCGACCAGCACGGCATCGCCCTGCAGGCCACGGCCTGGCGGATGAAGGACGATTCCCGCTACGCGTCCCTGGCCGATCATGCTTCGCTGGTCCAGGCCGTCGTGATCGAGACCCCGGCGGGCTGGTCTAGCCTGGAGGCCTTCCTCGCCGACCTGGCCAA
Organism: Caulobacter sp. NIBR1757; assembly: GCF_027912495.1. Classification (GTDB taxonomy): domain Bacteria; phylum Pseudomonadota; class Alphaproteobacteria; order Caulobacterales; family Caulobacteraceae; genus Caulobacter. The sequence continues at coordinate 2,249,516 of NZ_CP115463.1, forward strand.
GGCGCTGGACGCGGTGCATCAGGCCAAGGCCCATCCGATCGGCCAGACTCTGCGCGGCGGCACCCAGTCCAAGGGCCGGCTGGACCAGAGTGACGATCCGGTCATCCAGGCGTTCTTCAAGGCGATTGATGCGCCGATCCGCGCTTACATCGCGGGGCTGGGCGACGGCGACGATCCGATGCGCGGACGTCCGCACAGCGACGGCTACCGGTATACCGGCAGTTGGTCGGTGCGGCTGGCGCCGGGCGGGCGGCATGTCGATCACCTGCATCCCGGCGGCTGGATTTCCTCGGCCTTTTACGTCGCCCTGCCGCCCAGCGTGCGGGCCGAGGGCAACGAAGGCTCCCTGCGCTTCGGCCATCCCGGCACGCCGACCAAGCCGCCGCTGGAAGCGGAATACCGCGTCAAACCGCAGCCGGGGATGCTGGTGCTGTTCCCCAGCTTCATGTGGCACGGCACCGAGCTGTTCGGCGGCGACGAGCCCCGGCTGACGATCGCCTTCGACGTGGTCCCGGCCTAGACGAGCCCCAGCACCGGCGCGACGCCGGCGCTGTCCGGAAAGACCGCCGTGTCGAGGGCGCGGCGGTCGAGGCCCATGTGCTCGGCCAGCAGGCCCTTGAACAGGGCGCGGCTGTCGACCGTGGGCCGGGTGTCACGACCTTCGTACAGGGCGTTTTCCTTCAGGGTCGGCCAGTCGCCGACGATGCCGCCCTTTTTCAGGCCGCCGCTCAGCAGGATGGCGGTCGAGCCGGTGCCGTGGTCGGTGCCGCCGGTGCCGTTAATGCGGGCTGTGCGGCCGAACTCGGTGGCGAAGACCACGACGGTCTTGCTCCACTGGTCGCCAAGCCCCTCGCGCAGACCTTCGGCCAGACTGTCGAGATAGGAGAGACGGTTGGCCAGCTGGCCGGTGGCCGCGCCCTGGTTGGCGTGGGTGTCGAAGCCCTCGGCCGACAGGGCCACTAGCTGCGGTCCGTCGGGCTGGGTCATGAAGCCGGCGATGGTCTGGCCGATGCGCTTGGCCGAGGCCTGGCCTTGGCGCTGCAGGCCGGCCAGGCCGCCGCCTTCATAGCCGGAGGCCGGGCCCTTGCTCATGCCGGTCAGGGCCGTCTTGGCCATGGCTTCGGTCTCCAGACCCTGCGCGAAGGCGGGACCCAGCAGCGGATCACCCGCGTAGAGGTCCATCAGCAGGCCGGGCAGGCGCGGGCTCTTCTCGTTGGCGCGGCCGGGCGACCAGGCGCCGGTCTGCACCGGGCCGCGCAGGATCAGCGGCGAGGTGGCGCCGACCGACAGGGCCTGCACCTTGCTGTCGCCCATGGCGGTCAGGGCCCGGTTCAGCCAGCCGCTGTCGGTGGCGTAGACGCCGGCGGCGCCGGTCTCCAGCACGTCCTGGGCCTCGAAGTGGCTGCGGGCCCGGTCGGGGCTGGCCATGGCCGGCACGATGCGGGCCTCACCCTGTTTGGCCATCGCATGGATGGCGGCCAGCGAAGGGTGCAGGGCGAAGGTTCCATCGAGGCGCAGGGCGGCGTCAGGGGCGATGGCGATGCCCTTGCGCAGGCCGGCATAGTCGGGATCGCCGATCGGCGGCGAGACGCTGAGGCCGTCCATGCCGCCCCGGCAGACGACGACGACCAGCTTGCGGCCGCCAAGGCCTGCGTCGGCAAAGGCGCTGCGGCCCATGAAGGCGACCGACAGGCCGGCCCCGGCGGCCAGCAAGGATCGGCGGGAAATGAGGGAAACGGTCATCGGCGCTGGAACTCCGGGCACATAAGCAACAGGGAAAGCGCTTCGGGCCGCGACTCGGCCCGGGCCACGGCCTTGCCGGTGCGCTCGCCGAGGCGCGCGCCGAGACCGGAACGGGCCAGGGCGTCGGGATCGCGCTCGGGCGCGGTCACGGCCGAGAAAGCCTCGGCCCAGGCCATGCGCTTGATCAGGGCGTCGGGCGTCGCCCAGTAGGCGCCCTCGTCGGGCCAGCCCTTGGGGGAGGGCGGCGAATAGGCCTTCATCCCCAGGCCATTGAGGGTCGGCGCGATCTGCTCGATCGCCCCCGGCTGGCCGCCGATCAGGCGATAGCCGGAGATGACGAACTCGTACGGCGTCTTGAACTTCCGCGGCTCGGCCGCCCAGGCGTGCGGCGAGGCGATCAGGGCCCTGGCCACCTCGCCCAGATGCCCGCCGGTCGCCAGCCAGGTCTTCTCCAGATCGGCGACCAGTTCCGGCGGCGGAACGTCGGCGACGAAGTGGCGGGCGATCTTTGTGCAGACGAAGCGGGCGGTCTTCGGATTCGCCGCCAGGTCCTTCATCACCGCGGCGGCCTGATCGACCCCGCGGTCGTCGTAGCGCCTGCCCATCACCGTCCGGTCGCCGGGCTCATGGGCGTATTCGCGGAACACGAACTTGCCGAACTTCTCCGGCTCCCGCTGGTTGCCGACGCTCCAGCCGGTCATGCAGCGGGCGAACTCGGTGACGTCGGCCTGGGTATAGCCGCCATCGACGCCGACGGTGTGCAGTTCGAGGATCTCGCGGGCCAGGTTCTCGTTCAGGCCGCCACCCCGGTTGCGCGGGTTGGGCCGCTTCTGCAGGGCCATGCCGATGCGGCTGTTGGGCCCCGTCGATTGCGCCTGGTCCAGATAGAGCAGCATGGCCGGATGGGCGCTGGAGGCGATCAGCAGGTCCTCGAACCGGCCGAACACCCGGGGCCGGATCGCCTCGGCCTCGAACGGGCCGACGGTGACGGCGGTGATCAGCTTCACGCCGGAGACGGTGAAGTGGTTGCACCAGAACATCGCCCAGCGCTCGCGGAAGGCGGCGTCGGTGTTGGCCGCCGTCCGGGCCCGGGCCAGGAAATCCTCGGCGGCGCCCTCGCGGATCATCCGGCCGGCCATCTGCACCGGGTCGCGGTCGGGCGGCGTTTCGCCCTTCTTCATGGCCTCGGCCGAGTCCTGCCGCAGGTCGCGGCGGTCGGCGCGGAAGTTGCGGAATTCGGCGATGCGCCCGGCGCTCAGCTCATAGTCGGCGAGGCCGCCGTCGGCGCCGCGGCCGACGATCTGCCGCGCCAGCCAGCCTTGCGGATCCGAGCGCGCCTCATCGATCTCGCCGGGCCTTGCGCCGAGGCCGAACCGTGTGGCGGCGATCGACGCCATCAGGTCTCTGGTAGGCAGGGCCAAGGCTACTCTCCCTTGCAACGGACGCCGGCTTGCCCCACTTCCACGCCCGCGCGGCCCGCTTCCGTCGCGAGCCTGGAAAGAAGAGATGGCGCTCAAAGGTCCGGACGACACCGTGCAGACGGCGCGGCGGTTCTACAAGGCCGTGACGGTCGAGCCCGTCGATGGCGGCTATGCCGTCAAGCTGGATGGCCGCGCGCCAAAGAGCCCCGGCGGCCTGCCGCTGATCGTTCCGACAGAGGCGCTGGGCGCCCTCGTCGCCGGCGAGTGGGACAGCCAGAAGGAGTTCATCCTGATGGCCCAGATGCCAGCCACCCGGCTGGCCTTCACCGCCATTGAAAAGACGGCGCCGTCGCGCGCCGCCCTGGCCGATGAGTTCGCCCGCTACGCCGGCAGCGACGCCCTCTGCTACTTCGCCGACCAGCCCAGTGACCTGATCGCCCGCCAGACAGCGGCCTGGGAGCCGGTGCTGCAGTGGGCGGAGGCCGAACACAACCTCGCCTTCGAACGCGCCGCCGGGGTGATTCACCGGCCGCAGCCGGTGACGACTCTGGAGCAGGCGAGGGCGCTGGCCCTGGCTATGGACGACTTCAGCCTCATCGCCCTGCTCAGCGCCACCAGCCTGTTCGGCTCGGCCCTGCTGGCCCTGGCCGTCCAGCTCGGCCGCCTGACCGGCGAGGAAGCCCACCACCTGGCCCGCGTCGACGAGGCCTTCCAGGAGGAGCGCTGGGGAATCGACGAGGAAGCCGCCGACCGCACCGCCAATCGTCTGGCTGAGGCCCGCATGCTGGGCGCCTGGTTCGAGGCGCTACGGTGACCTAGCGGGACGCTTGCGCCGCCCTCATCCGCGCTTTAACCCGTGCGCAGATCATTGAGTGGAGCAGGCGCGTGAAAGATATCCTCGCAGAGCTTGAACGTCGGCGCGAACAGGCCCGGGCCGGCGGCGGCGAGCGCCGTATCGCCAGCCAGCACGCCAAGGGCAAGCTGACGGCCCGCGAGCGCATCGACCTGCTGCTCGACGAGGGCAGCTTCGAGGAGTTCGACATGTTCGTCGAACACCGCAGCCACGACTTCGGCATGGAAAGCCAGCGCATCAGCGGCGACGGCGTCGTCACCGGCTGGGGCACCATCAACGGCAAGGTGGTCTTCGTCTTCTCCAAGGACTTCACCGTCTTTGGTGGCTCGCTGTCGGGCGCCCACGCGGCCAAGATCGTCAAGGTCCAGCGTCAGGCGGCCAAGGTCGGGGCCCCGATCATCGGCCTGTTCGACGCCGGCGGCGCCCGCATCCAGGAAGGCGTCGACAGCCTGGCCGGCTATGCCGACATCTTCCTCGAAAACGTGCTCTCCAGCGGCGTGGTCCCGCAGATCAGCGTCATCATGGGCCCGTGCGCCGGCGGCGACGTCTATTCGCCGGCCATGACCGACTTCATCTTCATGGTGAAGGACACGAGCTACATGTACGTGACCGGCCCCGACGTGGTGAAAACGGTCACCAACGAGGAAGTCAGCCACGAGGACCTTGGCGGAGCCCGCGTCCACGCCGCCAAGTCCGGCGTCGCCGAAGGGGCCTTCGACAACGACCTGGAAGCCCTGACCCAGGTTCGCCGCCTGATCGACTTCCTGCCCTCGTCCAACCGCGAGCAGGCCCCGGTGCGCGAAAGCTTCGACCCGCCGATGCGCGAGGAGGCCAGCCTCGACACCCTGGTGCCGGCCAACCCGAACAAGCCCTACGACATCAAGGAACTGATCCTGAAGATCGTCGATGAGGCTGACTTCTTCGAGATTTCCAGCGAGTGGGCCAAGAACATTGTCTGCGGTTTCGCCCGCATGGACGGCCAGTCGATCGGCATCGTCGCCAACCAGCCGCAGGTTCTGGCCGGCGTCCTGGACATCGATTCGAGCCGCAAGGCCGCCCGCTTCGTGCGCTTCTGCGACGCCTTCAACATCCCGCTGCTGACCTTGGTCGACGTCCCGGGCTTCATGCCGGGCACCAAGCAGGAGTACGGAGGCCTGATCAAGCACGGCGCCAAGCTGCTGTTCGCCTACGCCGAAGCCACCGTGCCCAAGGTCACCCTGATCACCCGCAAGGCCTACGGCGGCGCCTACGACGTCATGAGCTCCAAGCACCTGCGCGGCGACGTCAACTACGCCTGGCCGACGGCGGAGATCGCCGTGATGGGCTCCAAAGGGGCGGTGGAGATCATCTTCCGCGCCGACATCGGGGATCCGGAGAAGATCGCCGAGAAGGAAGCCGACTATAAAGCGCGGTTCGCGAATCCGTTCGTGGCGGCGTCGCGGGGGTACATCGACGATGTGATCATGCCGCATGGGACGCGGCGGCGGATCGTGCGGGCGTTCAGGAGCCTGCGGGGGAAGGAGCTCTCCAACCCTTGGAAGAAGCACGATAACATCCCGCTCTAGCCGGGCGGAGATGCGCTTTCGAGCTCATCAACGATCTCCAAGGCCAGAAGCTCAATAGTGTTTATCGCTTTGATCAACTGAATTCGAACCGCTGCTCGCTCCTCCTCGCCGACGACGTAAGACTGTACGTTGCGGAGCGCGAGCAGTTCGTGGTTATACTTCAGTCCCTGGCCAGCCTGCGCATAAGCCTCTTCGATCAGTAAGGCGCCAACCTTGGCGAAGGCCGCATCAAGGCTGGGTGACCTCGTGTTGTAGATCGTGACAGTCCGCAGCTCGCCTTCACACATGAAGCCGGCTTCTGGTCGTACCCGTACCGCGAAGAGGCGATTTGGGCTTATCCAGAGCAGCGATTTGAGTTTGTGCGCTCCCTTCGCCCCCGAGCTCCGCAACCAGCGCCAAAATCTAACCAAGCCAAAGAGCGTATCTCGGCGCTCGTAGTCATTCTTGATCTTCTTTGCTTTGTCCCGAAGCGTGCCTAGTGAAGCACCATCGACCAAGGCGGTGGATGCCGAGTTTCGAAGATAGCGATAGCGATCGTAGCCGCGGCCTGCGGCCTCCTCGATGCGCTTGCGGACTTCCTGCTTCGCTTCGTCGATCGAGAGCATGGAGATTTTTAGAAACGTCGAAGGCGTCAGCCTGAAGAGTGGCTCCCGAAACAACGGAAACTGGCCGCCGATCTCGGTCTTGGCCGCATTGCGTCTACTAAGGACCTGATCGAGGCTCGCTCCCAGCGCTTCCACGTTGACGAGCGGAGGGGTTGAGATTTGTTCCGAATCCGTTGAATTACGGACTGGCAATCTGTCTGGATTCTGCATGAGGCCCACATCGGCTGTTGAGGACTCATGAAGTCCGCTGATTTGTGCGATTCGGACCAGATAAAAGCGTTCTCTTTTTGTTCACAATGTGGTGAGCGGCATGCAAGGCGGCAGCGTCAGTAGTGATAGCGACACTGCACGATTTCGAGCTGCTGCTCCTCACCCGTCCCCACCACGCGGTAGACCAACCGGTGCTCATCATCGATCCGGCGTGACCACCAGCCGGCCAGTTCGCCCTTCAACGGTTCGGGTTTAGCCAGGCCCTCGAACGGCGACCGCAGGGTGTCGCGGATCAGCTTGTTGATCCGCTTCATCATCCGCTTGTCGTCCTGCCAGCTGAGATAGTCCTCCCAGCCTTGTTCGAGCTAAGCCAGCTTCAAGGCTCGATCAACTCACGTTCGACCGCTTCGCCGCGCTCGGCGGCGGCCTTGGCGGCGCGCAGGCGCTCGGCGTTGGCGGAGGACGAGGTCAGGTATTCTGTCTCGTTGAGCGCGTTCCAGGTGGACAGCGAGATCATCACCACCGGCTCAGCCTTGCGGCGGCTGATCACCGTCGGCATGTGGGTTTCGGTCACCTGGTCCATGACCGACTTCAGGTTGGCGCGGGCTTCCGAGAAGGTGGTGACGTTGACGGCGGCGCTCTTCATGCTGCAATCATGTACGTAATTGTGTACAAGTGCAATCGGGCATCTTGTGAGGTCGGGGATGGCGTTCGATATCGAGGATCAGGCGACAATCGATCTGGCGCAGGCTCTCGCGGCGCGGGAAGGCTTGCCCGTCGAGGAAGTGATAATGTTGGCGTTGAAGCAGTGGGCGGAGAAGGCGCAGCCGCCTAGCTCCCACCCGCCATAAAGTCATACACATCCGCCGCCCGCGTCACCGCGATGCTGATCTTGTCGTCGTTGATCTGGATTTCGCCCCGGGCGACCGGGTGGTTGTTGGCCAGGATCCAGACCTCGTCGGTGGCCTTGGCGTCCAGGGGGATGACCGCGCCGCGGCCCATGCGCAGGAGCTGGGCCATGGGGAGCTGCGAGCGGCCCAGGACCACGGAAATCTCGACGTTGACCGACTTGACCTGGCTCACTGAGCACCAACCCCTCGCGCAAACATCGCGCAGGCCCCACATTGGCCCGACATGCTTGATCACCTGTTAAGTTCCGAGGGCCAGCGCCCGCTTTTCGGCCGCGAGGACGGCATTGCGGCTGGCTGGGCGGTATCGACCGCGCCGGTGAGCTATCCCGTCGCTGTGGCGGCCATGGAGCAGCGGGCCGCCGACATCGCCGAGGGGCGGGCCGGGGAGCTGGTCTGGCTGCTGGAGCATCCGCCGCTCTACACCGCCGGGGTGTCGGCCAAGGCGGGCGACCTGCTGGACGGCGCGCGATTCCCGGTCTTCGAGAGCGGCCGGGGCGGGCAGTACACCTATCACGGGCCCGGACAGCGGGTGGCCTATGTGATGCTTGACCTGACCAGGCGCGGCCGCGACGTGCGGGCCTTCGTCACGGCGCTGGAAGCCTGGGTGATCGGGGCGCTTGCCGTGTTCAACGTCACCGGCGAACTGCGCGATGGCCGGGTCGGCGTCTGGGTCGAGCGAAAGGGGCCGGGCTGGTCGCGGGAGGACAAGATCGCCGCCGTCGGGGTCAAGCTGCGCCGCTGGGTCAGCTTCCACGGCGTCAGCCTGAACGTCGAACCGGACCTGTCCCACTTCGACGGAATCGTGCCCTGCGGCGTCACCGAGCACGGCGTGACCAGCCTGGTCGACCTCGGCCTGCCGGTGACCCTGGACGAGGCTGACGCGGCGTTGAAGTCGAGCTTTGAAAAGGTGTTCGGCGCCGTGAGCGAGGCCCCGGCGCCGATCTGACTCTGCAATTTGAGCTGTCATTCTCCGGGCCCGCGAAGCGGGAACCGGGGAACCCAAGGAGGGATCTTGAAAGACTCCCAAGAGTCTTCACGCGGACAGCTGGGTCCCCCGGTCCGCTTCGCGGCCGGAGGATGACAACGGCGTAGGACTACTTGCCGGCCTGACAGGCCTTCCAGACCTGGAACGCCTTGCGGTCGCCGCCGCCGCGGACGATCTTGTTACCCCAGGCGAAAACGCTTTCCGGTTCCTGGGCCCCTTCGTTGAGCCACAGGGTCTGGTCGGACGGATCGACGATGAACTCGATGTCGGCGTCGGCGCCCACGGCGACCTTGCCGCAGACCTTGCCGTCGGCCCCGACCTTCACCTTGCGGAATTTGATCTTGTCGGTCTTGGCGTATTGCTTGGCGATATCGACGCCGGCCTGGGCTTCGGGGCTCAGGGCTTCGTCGGCGGCGACGGCCACGCCGGCGGACAGGGTGAGGGCCAGGACGGCGGCGGCGGTGACGAAACGCATGGTCTACAGCTCCAGATCTAGGCGGTCTTGAGGGGGCTTTGCCCGAAACGATTGGCGCCGGCCTCGCCCGGCATCACGCCTAGCTCGACAAGGGCCCAGATGACGATGGCCGAGAAAACGAAATCGAAAAAGCCCTGCGGCCAGGGAAACACCGCGATGACCGCCAGAATGATCAGTCCCGCCCACCAGCCTGACCGTCCCCGGTCATGCAGACGCTTGGCCAGCAGGCAGCAGCCGCTGATCAGCAGCACGGGATAGACCACCCAGCCGGTCAGCCACTGCACCGGCCCGGGCGTCACCCAGTAGTAGAGGAAGGCGACCCCGAACAGCAGGGCGCTGGTGATCAGGAAGGGGGTGCGCGCCAGCCGTCCCGTCGAGGAGAAGAAGAGCTCCGCCCAGTCCGTTTGGCCGTTCATCCGCCTTGCCGCTCCGACTCGCTGCTGGGGCCATGAGCCCCGGACAGTCCCTATCTAGGCGAGGGCCGCGCCGTGGGGAAGCGTGTCGCTCATCCGGGCCGGGCCGTAGGCGTTGTCCCTGGGCTGGCCCGCGCCGGCCAGCAGGTTGAGGACCAGCCAGAGCTGGCCGATCACCGGCGGCATGGCGAACAGCAGCATCCAGCCGCTCAGGCCGCGGTCGTGGCAGCGTTTCACCGCCGCGGCGATGGCAATCCAGATGGCGTGGCTGGCGGCGACGCAACCGCCGATGTTGACGATGGCTTCCCAGACCCCCCGCACGCCGGTCTGGCTGGCGTAGCCGGCCCCGCCGATGACGATGAGCAGGAAGGTGAAGACATACCAGGCCATGAAGACGCCGATCAGCGTCAGCACGAACTCGCGCCGGCCGATGCGACCCTCAAGGCTGTAAAGATGCGGAACGCCCATACTCGATCCACCCGTCCTGAACGGGAGCCTAACGCCGCCGCGGGGGAATTCGATGCCTTATTCGGCGACTCGCCTGACGAGATGCGGCGGCCTGTCGCAGGGCTGCAACAGGTTGCGTCGCGCAGCCGACCGTTACCCGCCCGCCTAGGCGAATTCGACCAGCACTTCGTCGGCCGCGACACTGTCGCCGCCCTTGGCCGACACCGTCTTGACCACCCCGTCGCGCTCGGCGCGGATGATGTTCTGCATCTTCATCGCCTCGATGACGCAGACGATCTCGCCCTCGCGGACCTGCTGGCCCAGCTCGACGTCCATGGAGACGACCAGGCCCGGCATCGGGCTGATGATCATCTTGGAGGTGTCGGCGGCTTTGCGCTCCGGCAACTTGGTGTGCAGTTCGGCCGAACGCGGGGTCAGCACCAGCACCTTCAACCGGGTGGCCCGGTGACGGATCAGGAAGCCCTCGGCCGCCGGCGCCACCGTGACGCTGAACGGCTTGCCGTCGAGGCGCGCCTTGAACAGGGGTTGGCCGGGCCGCCAGGCGATGTCGGTCAGCTCCAGGACGCGGGTCTGATCGGTCAGGTGGATGCTGACGCTGGCGCCGCCGCCCGAGATGGTCACCGGGATCTGGCGGTGGCCGATGACCACGATCCAGTCGACGCGCTTGCTCTCGCCGTTGCGCTGCACCGTCACCAGGTGCATGGCGGCGGCGGTGGCGGTCATGATGTCCAGGGCGGCGTCGCTGGGCGGGGCGCCGTGGAAGCCTTCGGGATATTCCTCGGCGATGAAGCTGGTGGCCAGCTTGCCCGACTGGAACACCGGGTGGTCCATGACCGCCGACAGGAAGGGGATGTTGTGCCCCAGGCCCTCGATGTGGAAGTCCTCCAGCGCCCGGCCCATGCCGGCGATGGCCGCCTCCCGCGTCTTGCCCCAGGTGCAGAGCTTGGAGATCATCGGGTCGTAGAACATCGAGATCTCGTCGCCCTCGCGCACCCCGGCGTCGTTGCGGACAGTGTAGCCGTCCTCGACCCCTTCGCGCGGCGGGTCGTAGCGGACCAGCCGGCCGATCGAGGGCAGGAACTTGCGGTAGGGATCCTCGGCGTAGATGCGGCTTTCCATCGCCCAGCCGTTGATCTTCAGGTCCTTCTGCTCGAAGGCCAGTTTCTCGCCGTAGGCCGAACGGATCATCTGCTCGACCAGGTCGAGGCCCGTGATCAGCTCGGTGACCGGGTGCTCGACCTGCAGACGGGTGTTCATTTCCAGGAAGTAGAAGCTCTTGTCCTGGCCGGCGACGAACTCGACGGTGCCGGCGCTGTCGTAGTTCACGGCCTTGGCCAGAGCGACGGCCTGCGCGCCCATGGCTTCGCGGGTGGCCGGGTCGACCAGAGGGGAGGGGGCTTCCTCGATGACCTTCTGGTTACGGCGCTGGATCGAGCATTCGCGTTCGAACAGGTGGACGACGTGGCCGTGCTTGTCGCCCAGCACCTGGATCTCGATGTGGCGCGGATCGACGATGAACTTCTCGATGAAGATGCGGTCGTCGCCGAACGCGCCCTTGGCCTCGGCCCGCACGGCGGGAAAGCCTTCCTCGACGTCCTTCTCGTTCCAGGCGACACGGATGCCCTTGCCGCCGCCGCCGGCGCTGGCCTTGATCATCACCGGATAGCCGATCTCTTCGGAGATTCTGATGGCGTGGGCGGTGTCGTCGATCTCGCCGATATGACCGGGCACGCAGGAGACGCCGGCCGCCTGGGCGAACTTCTTGCTTTCGATCTTGTCGCCCATGGCGCTGATGGCGCCGGGGTTGGGACCGATGAAGACAATGCCCTCGTCGGCGCACAGCTGGGCGAACTCGGCCTTTTCAGACAGGAAGCCGAAGCCGGGGTGCACCGCTTCCGCCCCCGTCGACTTGCAGGCGGCGATGATTTTCTCGGCGACGAGGTAGGACTGGTTGGCCGGCGGCGGGCCGATGAAGACCGTCTCGTCGGCCATTTCCACGGCCATGCTGTCGGCGTCGGCCTCGGAATAGACCACCACGGTCTTGATGCCCATGCGACGGCAGGTCTTGATGACCCGGACAGCGATCTCGCCGCGGTTGGCGATCAGAATCTTCGAAAACATCGGCCGGACAGACCCCTTGCACGCATGGTTCTTGCGCGATGCGGGTTAGACCGCCCACGGCCCGTTGGCAACGGCGACGCTAGGTCAGCATGGCGCCGTTCATTGAGAAGGATGTTGCGAGGCAGTCGCGTCTGGGGCATTTGTGACAGAATGAATCTTTCATTCAGCCGCCGGCTGCCGCTTTATGTTCTGGCCGCGACGACGATCCTGGCCGTGGCGCTGTTTCCCTGGCCTCAGGCGGGGCGGCGCTGGCTGTCGGGCGAGCTCGGCATTGTCGAGATACCAACGATTATCTTCGCGCTGTGGGGTGTCTGGGAGGCAATCGGGATCATCCGTGACCGGCGGCGGCTGCCGCATACGGCCATGGTCTGGTGGTTCGCGCTTTTCGCCGTCGCCCTGTTCGTGTTCGCCGGCGAGGAGGCGAGCTGGGGCCAGAGCTGGTTCCACTGGGAGACGCCGGCGGACTACGCCCGGATCAACCGCCAGGGCGAGACCAACCTGCACAACCTCAGTTCCCTGACCGAGGAAATCCCCAAGACCATGCTGATCGCCGCCGCCCTGTTCGGCGGCATCCTCTGGCCGATCTGGGCCTGGGCGAAGAAGCGTGGGCCATACCTCGGCCAGGGCTGGTTCAGCTGGATCTGGCCGAGCAGCCTGATCTGGCCGGCGGCGGCCCTGACCTGGGTGATGCGAATCTCCGAGCGGCTGCTGGTGGCGACCGACATGGAGGACAGGTTCCGTCCCCAGTACATCGCCATCCGCGAGTCGATCGAGATCTACGCGGTGCTCTTCATGCTCGCCTATCTGTGGGACGTGCGCCGCCGGATGAAGGCCGAAAGCCCTACGCCAGCCTGACGGCGGTGCCGCTGGCGGTGACCATCATCATGCCGTTGTCGGGACCCAGCGTCTCATAGTCGAGATCGACGCCGACCACCGCGCCGGCGCCGCGCGCCTGGGCTTCATCGCACATCTCCTGCAGGGCGATGTCGCGCGCCTGGCGCAGGGCCTTCTCATAGCCGCCGGCCCGGCCGCCGATGATGTTGGTGATGCCGGCGAAGAAGTCGCGGAAGATGTGGGCGCCGATGATCGCTTCGCCGCTGACGACGCCCAGGCTCTCGACGACGTCACGGCCGGGGATGGTGGGGGTGGTGGAAGTGATCACGACGGATTGCCCTTTCGGATGATTGCGGATCGGCCCGCTCGCCTTAGATTGGGTGTCATGACCGACACCGCCACCCGATACGACCTGACCCCGCCGAGCGAAGCCGAGCGCAAGGTTCTGGAAGCCGACCTCAACCAGGAGGAACGCGACGTCCTGCTGCACCACGGCACCGAGGCGCCGTTCTGCGGCGGTCTGCTCGGCGAAAAGCGCCCGGGCGTCTACTGCTGCCGGCTGTGCGGCCTGCCGCTGTTCAAGTTCGAGACCAAGTTCGAGAGCGGCACCGGCTGGCCCAGCTTCTACGCCCCGATCAACGAGGCCAACGTCAAGGGCGTCGAGGACCGCAGCTACGGTATGCGCCGGGTCGAAACCCGCTGCGCCCGCTGCGACAGCCACCAGGGCCACGTCTTTCCGGATGGCCCGCCGCCGACCGGCCTGCGCTACTGCATCAACTCGGTGTCGCTGGAATTCGTCGGAGCAGGGGAGCCGCTGCGTGATCCGCTGGGGCGCGGCGACGGCTTGGCCTGAAGGCCCCCCATTCCGGGGACGCGCTTCGGCGAACACAGGTCCATGCTTGGCTCAACACTTCAGGAGCTGACATGCACAGACGATCCTTTCTGCTGAGCGCCGCCGCCGTCGGCCTCGCTTCGCCTGCCTTCGCCGCCAAGGCTCCGCCTGCGCCTGACTTCAGCGCCACGGCCGGCGACGTGCCGGTGACCCTGGAAATCCAGGTCGCCAGCTTCAAGCAGCAGATGAAGGCCATGGGTTACGGCGGCGCCGACGTTTTCTACGAACTGAAGGGCCCGGCCAGCCCGGTGCGCTTCAAGGCCGGGCAGGCGGTTAGCTTTCTCAGCAAGGAGCCGGCGACCATCGATCCGCTGCAGCGCATCGGCCTGTTCCATCTGACGACGGTGAAGAGCACGCGGCGCCTGACCACCGGCAAGGTCAATCCGCTCGGCTATGGCACCCGCAACGTGAAGAATGCCGCAGCCGTCGAGTTCACGGCGGTCCGCGAAGGCGAGGTCTGGCGGATCACCCCGACCGCCCCGCTGGCGGCCGGCGAATATGGCCTCGCCCTGGCCCCGAACCTTGGCAACAACAGCTGGGGCTGGGGCGGTCGCGGCGGCGGCGCCCAGCCGGTCTGCGCCTTCGGGGTGGACTGAGCCTCCGGAAGCGGAACAAACCTCTTCCCATCCCTCGCGGCTTTTGCTACCCCCCGCGCCTCACTACGAGCGGTCGTGGCGGAATTGGTAGACGCGCAGCGTTGAGGTCGCTGTGGGGCAACCCGTGGAAGTTCGAGTCTTCTCGACCGCACCATCCTGCTTCGCCCTTCGGGCTTCGCAGGATTGATCTAGTGAGATGAGGCGAAGCAGGATGCCCTGCGAAGCCTTGGCGTAGCAGGGCTGTTCAGCGGAGAGCCCTGATGCACTACGTCTATCTGCTCGAAAGCTTGGTCGATGCTACCAAACGCTACATCGGTGTGACCGCCGATCTGCGGGTTCGATTAAGCGACCACAACGCCGGAAAATCGATCCACACATCGAAGCACCGCCCATGGCGCGTGGTCACCTACATCGCGTTCTCTGGACGCGCGCAGGCTGAGGCGTTCGAACGCTATCTCAAGTCGGGCTCGGGCCACGCCTTTGCCCGCAAGCGGCTTTGGTTGCGCCCCTGAAGGCGATCCGTTTCAGACCGTAAATGCTTGCATCTATTCAAGTTGTGCCGCTATGACGCCGCTCGCCTGATGCGGCTCGACCGCACCGGTGAATCAGGAAATTAACAGAGCGCCCATTCGACGCCCTCACTTCAGCCAGGAGGCCCCCATGACCCGGGACGAAGCCGACCTGACCGAAGCCTATGAAGCGCCGCTCCCCGAGGACCTCGAGGATCTGGCGCTTGGCGACGACTACGCCCTCAACGCCGAATACGTAGAGCTGGTGATCGACGCCGCCGATCGCGGCGACGACGAGCGTCTGCGCGAGCTGGTCGGAGCCCTGCGGTCCGAAGACGTCGCCGACCTGATGGGCTTCCTGACCGCCGACTACCGCGAGCAGGTGATTCCCCAGCTCGATGCCGAGACGCTCGGCGAGGTGCTGTCGGAGCTCGACACCAACCTGCGCGAAGAGGTCATGGAGTCGGTGCCCAGCACCACCCTGGCCCGCGCCCTCGAGGAAATGGACAGCGACGACGCCGTCGACCTGGTCGAGGATCTGGAAGACGACAAGCGCGCCCAGGTCCTGGCCGCCATGGACCAGGAAGAGCGGGACGCCATCGTCACCGCCCTGAAGTACGAGGACGAGACCGCCGGTCGCCTGATGCAGCGCGACCTGATGGCGGCGCCCAGCTTCTGGACCGTCGGCCAGACGATCGACCACATCCGCAGCCACAGCGAAGACCTGCCGGAGCTGTTCTTCGACGTCTACGTCATCGACCCCTCGCACAAGCCGACCGGCGCCGTGCCGGTCAGCATCCTGCTGCGCGCCCAGCGCGACCAGCACCTGGCCGAGATCATGGAGTCGGTCACCGAGATCGACGTCGACATGGACCAGGAAGAGGTGGCCTACATCTTCGACAAGTACCACCTGATCAGCGCTCCGGTGATCGACAGCGGCGGCCGTCTGGTCGGCCAGATCACCGTCGACGATATCGTCGGGGTCATCCAGGAAGAGACGGAGGAAGACATCCTGGCCCTGGCCGGGGTCAGCGACGCCGGCCGTGACGCCACCATCTGGGGCATCGCCCGCTCGCGCCTGCCCTGGCTGGTGGTCAACACCCTGACCGCCGCCGTCGCCGCCAGCGTCATCGGGGCGTTCCAGAACGAGATCAGCAAGATCCTCACCCTGGCCATCCTGATGCCCATCGTCGCCTCGCTGGGCGGCAACGCCGGCACCCAGACCCTGGCCGTCGCCGTGCGGGCCCTGGCCAGCCGCGAGCTGAACGCCTCCAACGCCATGCGGATCGTCTTCCGCGAGCTGGGCGTCGGTCTGCTGAACGGGGCCGTGCTGGCCTCGATCATGGCCCTGGCGGTCTTCCTGTTCTTCCGCGACCCGATGCTGTGCCTGACCATCGGCCTGGCGCTGGTGATCAACCTGTTCATCGCCAGCATGGCCGGGATCCTGGTGCCGTTGGCCCTCGACCGCCTCGGCCGCGACCCGGCGGTCTCTTCTTCGGTGTTCGTCACCTTCATGACCGATTTCATGGGTTTCCTGTCCTTCCTGGGTCTGGCGGCGTTGATTCTCCTGTAAGCTGAGGCCCTCAGTTCAGCGCTCGCGCAAAACGGCCCCTATCTTGCCCGGGGGTAGTGGAACGCATCGGCGCTCGTATCAATTTGGGTCAAAATGGGCATGAAACCCCGTCATCAGGTCTCCAAGGCCGCCGTCGAACTGATCAAGACGTTCGAAGGCTACCGTTCCAAAGCGGCGCAGCTGCCCGACGGGCGCTGGACGATCGGCTTTGGCCACACCCTGACCGCCCGCGAAGGGGCGCAGGTCTCGGAACAGGACGCCGAGGCGTTGCTGCTCTACGACCTGATCGCCATCGCCCATGCGGTCAACGAGCAGACCTTCACGCCGCTGACGCAGAACCAGTTCGACGCGCTCTGCTGCTTCGCCTTCAACGTCGGGATCGACAACTTCAAGCGCTCCAGCGTCCTGCGCCGGGTCAATGAAGGTAGCCTGCTGCAGGCGGCCTGCGCCATGGAGATGTGGCGCAAGGCCGACTTCGAGGGCGAGCGCATCGTCGTTGACGCCCTGGTCCGCCGCCGCTCGGCCGAGAAGACCCTGTTCCTGACGCCGGCCAACGGCTGGGTGCCGGCGCCGTCGCCGATCGTCCGGCCCAAGGTCGACTATGACGCCGTCAACTTCGTGCCGCGCCAGACCCCGACGGCCTTGAAGACCGACCTCACCGCCGACAAGGCCGTCGCCGAGCGGGACGAGCCGTTGCCCTCGCCGCACGCGCCGCCGGAAAGCACGCCGCCCCAGCCTGTGCAGGTCGTGACCGCGTCGATGACCGCCGCCGCCGCCGTGACCTCGCGCCTGGCCCAGCTGGTGCCCGAGCCGGTCGTCGTGCCGCCGCCGGTCCCGGCCGCGGCGCCCGTCGTCTCGGCTCCGGTCGCCGACGAATCGCTCAGCGCGCCCGTCGTCGAAGCGCCGCCCCTGGAGGTTGTCGCCTCGCAGACCGCCGACGAAAGCCTGGCCTGGTCGCCGACCTCCACCGAGGTGGTCACCGCCGAGGAGCAGGCCCTGGAAGCGGCGGAAGACGAGGGCGATTTCGCCGACGCCGAGGCCAACGACTTCGACCCGGTGCTGGAATTCTCGCGCACCCCGGCCGAGCCGACCCCGGTTCCGGCCGCCGACGCGTTGGCCTTCCCGCCGCCGCCGGCCCCGGTCGAGGCGCTGCCCGTACAGCCGGAAAGCTACACCCCGTATCCGGCGACGCCGGTGCTGGCCGTCGGCAACGGCGATCGCGCCTTTGTCCTGACTCCGGCCCCCGAGCATGAAATCGCCGTCGCCAGCGACACCTCCGATCCCTTCCGCTTCGAGGCCGCCAACGAGTCCGAGCCGGGCCTGTTCGACATCTCCAGCCAGCCCTTCGAGCCGGAAATGACCGGCGTCCGCAGCCAGCCGCTGCTCAACGAAGACCACATCCGCCGGCTGGTGGAAGAGGACGAGCGCACCCTGGCCGCCAACTTCGATCCGGCCTTCGACGCCACCCCGCTGGAGCAGCCGCGCGTTCCGGGCGTCGCCTGGCTGGGCGGGGCCGTGATCGGCCTGTTCGTCTGCGGCGGCGGCATTGCCTGGGGCCTGGTGGACGGCACCGGCGACGCCGGCATCAAGGTCGCCGCCTGGTCGATGGCCCTGGGCGGCGGCGGCGTGCTGCTGTTCTCGGCCTGGCGCTGGCTGTCGGCCTTCGGCCTGCCGCCGATGGATGACGAGGACGACAGCCAATCGAATACCCCGGCCGAGTGATGGCCGGGGGTAGGGGGCAGTAAGCGTAAGTACGCGTAGCGTGGCGTAACCGCCCCGTGGGTCTGTGCGACCCGCGGGGCGTCTGCTATTTCGGGGCCATGACGCATTCCCCCCAGATGGACTTCGGCCTTGGCGAGACCGCCGAGGCGATTCGCGAAACCACCGCCCGCTTCGCCGCCGACCGCATCGCGCCCATGGCCGCGCGGATCGACGCCGACAACCACTTCCCCCGCGAGCTCTGGCCCGAGATGGGCGAGCTCGGCCTGCACGGCATCACCGTCGAGGAGGAGTTCGGCGGGCTCGGCCTCGGCTACCTCGAGCATGTCATCGCCATGGAGGAGGTGTCCCGCGCCTCCGCCAGCATCGGCCTCTCCTACGGCGCCCACTCCAACCTCTGCGTCAACCAGATCCGCCGCTGGGCCACGCCCGAGCAGAAGCGCCGGTATCTGCCCAAGCTGATCAGCGGCGAGCACGTCGGCTCCCTGGCCATGAGCGAGGCCGGTTCGGGCTCGGACGTCGTCTCGATGAAGCTTCGCGCCGACCACAGGGGCGACCGTTACGTGCTGAACGGCACGAAGTTCTGGATCACCAACGCCCCCCACGCCGACACCCTGGTCGTCTACGCCAAGACCGACCCGGACGGGGCCAGCCGCGGCATCACCGCCTTCCTCATCGAAAAAGGCATGAAGGGCTTCAGTGTCTCGAAGAAGCTCGACAAGATGGGCATGCGCGGCTCCGATACCGCCGAGCTGGTGTTCGAGGACTGCGAAGTTCCGGAAGAGAACATCATGGGCCCGCTGAACGGCGGCGTCGGCGTCCTGATGAGCGGCCTCGACTATGAGCGCGCCGTGCTCTCGGCCGGTCCGCTCGGCATCATGCAGGCCTGCCTCGACGTCGTCCTGCCCTACGTCCGCGACCGCAAGCAGTTCGGCAAGGCCATCGGCAACTTCCAGCTGATGCAGGGCAAGGTCGCCGACATGTATGTCGCCCTCAACAGCGCCCGAGCCTACGTCTACGCCGTGGCCCGCGCCTGCGACGCCGGCAAGACCACCCGCTTCGACGCCGCCGGCGCCATCCTGCTGGCATCCGAGAACGCCATGAAGGTCGCCAACGAGGCGATCCAGGCCCTCGGCGGCGCCGGCTACACCCGCGAATGGCCGGTCGAGCGCTACCTGCGCGACGCCAAGCTCTACGATATCGGGGCCGGGACCAACGAAATCCGTCGGTTCCTCATTGGCCGTGAACTGGTTGGCGGCTAGAGGCAGGCTATGCCCCGTGAAGACGACAAGATCGTAAGCCTCGACCAGCGCCGCGAGCAGGAGGCTGACCGCAAGCGCGCCCAGGCCATGGCCGAGCGCGACGCTCGCCGCCGCCGCCAGCTGGCCGAGCACGGCCCGGCCGCCGAGCGTCATGGCCGGCTGGTCGGCCGCATCCTGCTTGGGCTGCTGCTCGTCGTCTTGGTGGCGGCTGTGACCTGGTGGGTGATGGGCTTCTTCAGTTAGCCCCCAATGGAAAGGGCCGGCCCCCTTACGAGAGCCGGCCCCACACCAAACGACGGTTGAACCGCGTCGTCAGACGACATCACAGATCAAAGGAGGGAAAGAACCCCGCCCGTCGATCCGTGAGCGGTTGCCGTGTGTTTTTGGTGAGACACTGGATCACCTCCTTTCAGCTGTTGAGAACAGGACCATCAGGATATGGGCGCCTCGCCGCCCATTGCAAAGGTCATCACCACGGCTGGACGTGAATGTCGCGGGCTGTGGATAACCTGCAACGACCGCCCGGCGCTCAGCCAGCCTCAAACCTTCGCCCGCCGCAGATCGACCACCGCCCGCTCCAGCCCGGCCAGCACCTTCTCGGTGGCCAGCCGGCCGGCCTCCGCCCCGCTCTCGAAGGCCTTCCAGTCGCGGATGTCGATGTGGTCGACGTCGGGCAGCACCAGCACATCGGTGGCGTCGCGCGCCGCCAGCACCTCGCGGTTGGTCGATAGCGTCGCCGCCCGCATCAGCAGCGCCACGATCGGCGGCCCCTTGCGCCATTCGCCGGACAGCACCCACCGCAGCAGCGAGGGCATGGCGATGTCCTCGGTGGTGATGCTGCGCCCGCGCGTCACATCGACCCCGACCACCGGCCCGCGCTGGATCGAGCGCATGATGTCGGCCGGGAAGTTCTTCATCACCGCCCCGTCGACCAGTACCTCGCCGGCCAGGGTCGAGGGCGGCATCACCCCGGGCAGGGCGATGGAGGCCCGCAGGGCGTGGCGCAGTACCCCGCGCTGGTGCAGCTCGTAGCTGCCCCGGGTCAGGTTCGAGGAGATGCAATAGAAGGGCAGCCACAGGTCGGGGATCTCGACCTCGCCGAAATGTTCCTCCAGCCGGTGATTGACCTTGCGCCCGTGCGTCAGCGCGATCAGCGGGAAGGCGATGTCGTCCAGCGGGCTGGTGTCGACGAAGGCCTGCCGGATGCGCCGCTCCAGCTCCGCCTCTTCCCAGCCCATGGCCAGGCTGGCGGCGATGATCGCCCCCATCGAGGCCCCGCCGACGAAGTCGATCGGCACGCCCGCCGCCTGCAGGGCCCGCAAGGCGCCGATGTGGGCGTAAGCCCGGGCCCCGCCGCCCGACAGCACCAGCCCCACCGACCGACCGGTCAGCAGCCGCGCCATCCGCGCCGCGCAGGGGTCTGACCCGGTCTTCACATGGAACAGCCGGGCCGCCCCGGTCGCATCGAGCCAGGCGGCCGATCCGCGCGGTTGATCCAGATGGGCCGGCTGGATCAGCATCAGATCCACCAGCTTGTAGGCCTCCATCGTCTCCGACGCCTTGCCGTTCAGCGCCGGCGGCGGCCGGTCGCCGCGCCCGACGCGGAACAATCGGTCCACCTGCCGCCCGACCAGATCGCCCCAGGCCCGCTCGCCGGCCTCGGCGACATAGAGGACGAACTCGTGGTCGGCCTCGACATTGGAAAACCATTCGGTCGGCGCGCCCGCCGCCTCCGACCCGACGACGGTGACCGCGTGGCCCATCTCGGCCATGAATCGCGCGATCTTGCCGATCAGCGGCCGGATCTTGCCGGTCTTCTCGGCCGCCACAAAGCCGAACACAGCCGGATCGCCGGTCGAGACCCGCGTGCTGGCGTTGCGGGCCCGGTTGAGCACCAGCCGGGCGATCTCCAGCATGACATGCGGATCGTCGTCGGCGGCCGCGAAGAAGTCCTCGGCGTCGAGCGCCAGCACCTCGGAGTCGCGCAGCGCCACGACCCGCGCCGTGTGCGCCGTGCCGCCGACCAGCGCCATCTCACCCGCCGGCTCACCCGGCCGGATAACGCCGACGAACTGCCGGTCCAGACCCTCTTCCTTGCGGAAGGCGCCCAGCTTGCCGGCGTGCAGCAGGAAGATCTGGTTCGACTGCTCCCCCGATTCGAACAGGGTCGCCCCGCCCGGCAGCGAGAACCAGCGCGCGTTGCCGGCGTCCCACTCGCGCTCGAAGAGGCGGGTGAGGGCGCTGTCCTGACGATAGGTAATGGGCCCGACCACGGAAGCGACGCTAGCATGAGTCCCTGAAAACCAGCGGTCCACACGGCCGGGCCCTCATCGGGCACAATCCTGCCGCTTCCCCGGCCCGGCGGGACAAGCTATCCCTCTCTCATGCCGAAACTGAGCACGACCGTCGACAAATCCAGCGAGGCCTTCGCCCGCAACGCCGCCGTCAACCAGGGCCTGGTCCAGGAACTCCGCGAGCGGGTCGCCAGGGCCGCGCTCGGCGGCCCGGAATCGTCGCGCCAGCGCCATTCGTCGCGTGGAAAGTTGTTGCCCCGTGAGCGCGTCGAACGCCTGCTCGACCCCGGCTCGCCCTTCCTGGAGATCGGCCAGCTGGCCGCCTTCGACCTCTACGACGGCGAGATCGCCGCCGCCGGCCTGATCTGCGGCATCGGCCGGGTCTCGGGCCGCGAGGTGATGATCGTCGCCAACGACGCCACCGTGAAGGGCGGCACCTACTATCCGATGACGGTCAAGAAGCACCTCCGCGCCCAGGAGATCGCCCAGCAGAACCGTCTGCCCTGCATCTATCTGGTCGACAGCGGCGGCGCGAACCTGCCCCACCAGGATGAGGTCTTCCCCGACCGCGACCACTTCGGCCGCATCTTCTTCAACCAGGCCCGGATGAGCGCCGAGAACATCCCGCAGATCGCTTGCGTCATGGGCTCCTGCACCGCCGGCGGCGCCTATGTCCCGGCGATGAGCGACGAGACGGTCATCGTCCGCGGGGCAGGGGAGGAAAGCCAGGGCACCATCTTCCTGGCCGGCCCGCCGCTGGTGAAGGCCGCCACCGGCGAGGTCATCTCCGCCACCGATCTGGGCGGCGCTGACGTCCACGGCCGCCGCTCGGGCGTCGTCGATCATGTCGCCGCCAACGACGAGCATGCGCTGGAAATCGTCCGCAACATCGTCGCCGGCCTCAATATGCTGAAGCCCCAGGAAACCGACGTCCGCGAACCGCGCCCGCCGGCCTTCGACCCGACCGAGCTCTACGGCATCGTCCCGGCCGACGTCCGCGCCCCCTACGATGTGAAGGAGGTCATCGCCCGCATCGTCGATGGCAGTGACTTCGACGAGTTCAAGGCCCTCTACGGGACCAGCCTGGTCTGCGGCTTCGCCCGCATCTGGGGCTATCCGGTCGCCATCCTGGCCAACAACGGCGTCCTCTTCAGCGAGAGCGCCCAGAAGGCGGCCCACTTCATCGAACTGGCCTGCAAGCGGAAGATCCCGCTGGTCTTCCTGCAGAACATCTCCGGCTTCATGGTCGGCGGCAAATACGAGGCCGGCGGCATCGCCAAGGACGGCGCCAAGATGGTCACCGCCGTCGCCAGCGCCAACGTGCCCAAGTTCACCGTCCTGATCGGCGGCAGCTTCGGGGCCGGCAACTACGGCATGTGCGGCCGCGCCTATTCCCCCAGGTTCCTGTTCACCTGGCCCAACAGCCGCATCAGCGTCATGGGCGGCGAACAGGCGGCTTCGGTCCTCGCCACCGTCCACCGCGACGCCGACAAATGGACCCCGGAAGAGGAAGAAGCCTTCAAGGCCCCCGTCCGCCAGAAATACGAGGACGAAGGCAACCCCTACCACGCGACTGCCCGCCTCTGGGACGACGGGGTGATCGACCCGGCCCAGACGCGGGATGTGCTGGGGCTTGCCATTTCGGCGAGTTTGAACGCGCCGATCCCCGAGACGCCGTTCGGCGTTTTCCGGATGTAGTCAAAGTTCCTTCTCCCGCTCGTCGGGAGAAGGTGGCCCGCGAAGCGGGTCGGATGAGGGCAGCGCAGTTGTCGGATGGCTTCGCGCGTTATGGAGCAGACTTTATGACCGCCCTTCTTCCACTGCCGGCGCTGCCCTCATCCGTCAGTCCCGGATCAAGTCCGGGACTGCCACCTTCTCCCGACAAGCGGGAGAAGGACGCGGACACCGCCTTCCCGACATCCTCCCCCCGCCGTAGAGTCCCCACATGACCAACCCCATCGCCGACCCCCTCGTCGAAATCCCCGACACCGACGTCCTCAGCGACCTCGTCCTCATCGAGGCCACCCCGGACGGCGTCGCCACCGTCACCATCAACCGCGCCGCCAAGCGCAACGCCTTCAACGCCGAGGTCATCGCGGCCCTGCACGAGGCCTTCCGCACCCTCAGCGACGCCGACGGCGTGCGGCTGGTGTTCCTGACCGGGGCAGGGGCCTCGTTCAGCGCCGGGGCGGACCTGGAATGGATGAAGGCCGCCGTCGAATGGACGGAGTCCGAGAACCGTGAAGACGCCATGGGCCTGGCCAGCATGCTGAAGGCCCTGCACGACCTGCCGCAGCTCACCGTCGCCCTGATCGACGGCCCGGCTTTCGGCGGCGGCGCCGGTCTGGCGGCCGCCTGCGACATGGCCGTGGCCACCGAGCGGTCCACCTTCGCCTTCTCGGAGGTCAAGCTCGGCCTCACCCCGGCGACCATCAGCCCCTATGTGATCCGCGCCATCGGGGCCCGTAACGCCAAAATGCTGTTCGCCACCGGCCAGGTCTTCGACGCCGCCGAGGCGCAAGGCTACGGCCTGGTCAGCCAGGTCGTCGCCGACGCCGCTGCCTTCGACGCGGTCCGCGCCGGCCTGAGCACGGCCATCAAGGCCTGCGCGCCCGGCGCTGTGGCCGACGCCAAGGACCTGGTCAACGACATCGAGGGCGCGGAGATTGATCGCGGCGTCATGGAAGAGACCGCCAAACGCATCGCCGCCCGCCGGGTCAGCGAAGAAGGCCGCGAAGGCGTCACCGCCTTCCTCGAGAAGCGCAAGCCGGGCTGGGCGGAGTAGGCATGGCCGAGGGGGCGAAACCGAAAAAGCCGGCGGCGGCGAAGCCCGCCGCCAGACCGCGCAAACCGCGCGCCGCCAAGGCGCCGGCCGCCGTGGCGGAGGCCGCGCCTCCGCCCGGCCCGACCATCGATCCGGAGCATCCCAAACCCGGCCAGCCCCCCATGCCGGCCGACACCGGAAAGACCTGCGCCAACTGCGGCACGCCGCTGATCGGTCACTACTGCCACGAGTGCGGCCAGCAGGGCCATCTGCACAACCGGCTCGGCCACCTGCTGCATGAATTCGTCGAGGGCATCGCCCACTTCGACGGCCGCCTGTGGCGCACCCTGCCGCTGCTCGCCTGGCGCCCCGGCCGGCTCAGCCGCGACTGGATCGAGGGCAAGCGGGCCCGCTACGTCGCCCCGCTGCACATCTTCCTGTTCGCCCTGTTCCTGTTCTTCACCATCCAGTCCTTCGTCCACTACAAGACCAACGACACCGTCAACATCAACGGCGCGCCGGTCATCATCGACGCGGAGGACCGTGAGGCGGTGATGAAGGAACAGCGCGAGAAGGTCGCGGCCCTCAGGGCCAAGCCTGGCGAAAAGGCGACGGGCCCTGAGGCGTTCAGCGGCAAGGCGGTGGAGTTCTTCGACAAGCGCTCCGGTCACTGGGATTACTACCTGCTGAAGATCCAGAGCCTGCTCTACAAGTTCGGGTTCCTGATGGCCCCGATCTCGATGCTGATCCTCTGGCTCGTGCTGTTCTACAAGCGTGGCTACACCCTCTACGACCATGCGACCGTGGCCCTCTACGGCCTCGGTTTCACCGCCTTGCTGGCGGCGGTCGGCGTGCTGCTACCGCCTTCGATTGCCGGCTTCTGGACCTTCTTCATCATGCTGTTCATTCCGGTCCATGCCGTCCGCCACCTCAAGGTGGCCTACGCCATGGGCTGGCCAGGCGCGATCGCCACGGGCCTGGTCATGGGTCTGCTGACCCTCATCGCCCTCGGCTTCTTCATCGGCGCCATCTTCCTGATCGGCCTTCTGGGTGTTCCCCATGCTTGAAAGCGTCCTCATCGCCAACCGCGGCGAGATCGCCCGGCGGATCATCCGCACCGCCCGCAAGCTCGGTGTCCGCACCATCGCCGTCTATTCCGACGCCGACGCCGATGCGCCCCACGTCCGCGAAGCCGACGAGGCCGTCCACATCGGCCCGGCCCCGGCCCGCGAGAGCTATCTGGTCCAGGACAAGATCCTCGCCGCCGCCAAGGCGACGAACGCCGCCGCCATCCACCCCGGCTATGGCTTCCTGTCCGAGAACGCCGCCTTCGCCCAGGCCGTCATCGACGCCGGCCTGATCTGGGTCGGCCCGCCCCCGGCCGCCATCGACGCCATGGGTCTGAAGGACGCCGCCAAGACGCGCATGGCCGAGGCGGGCGTGCCGGTCACCCCGGGCTACCTCGGCGACGACCAGTCTCCCGAACGGCTCCGGAGGGAAGCCGACGCCATCGGCTATCCCGTGCTCATCAAGGCCGTGGCCGGCGGCGGCGGCAAGGGCATGCGCAAGGTGCTGGAAGCCGGCGAGTTCGCCGCCGCGCTTGCCTCCTGCCAGCGCGAGGCGTCGGCAAGCTTCGGCGACCAGAAGGTGCTGATCGAGAAATACGTCACCCGCCCGCGCCACATCGAGGTGCAGGTGTTCGGCGACAGCCACGGCAACGTCGTCCACCTGTTCGAACGCGACTGCTCCTTGCAGCGCCGCCACCAGAAAGTCATCGAGGAAGCCCCGGCCCCCGGCATGGACGAGGCCACCCGCGCCGTCGTCTGCGAAGCCGCCGTCAAGGCCGCCAGGGCGGTCAACTACGAAGGCGCCGGCACCATCGAATTCATCGCCGACGCGTCAGAGGGTCTGAAGGCCGACCGCATCTGGTTCATGGAAATGAACACCCGCCTGCAGGTCGAGCATCCGGTGACGGAGATGATCACCGGGCAGGATCTGGTGGAGTGGCAGCTGCGCGTGGCGTCAGGCGAGCCGCTGCCGCTGACGCAGGACGAGCTGAAGATCGATGGCTGGGCGATGGAGGCGCGGCTGTATGCCGAGAACCCGGCGACGGGGTTCCTGCCAAGCATTGGTCGCTTGGAGCATTTCCGGATTGCGTTCCCGGGTGTGCGAACCGACAGCGCGGTGGAAGAAGCGGACGAAGTCACCCCCTTCTACGATCCTATGATCTCCAAGCTGATCGTCCACGCCAAGGACCGGGCATCAGCGGCAAGCAAACTGGTCTGGGCTTGCGGGTCGGCACAGATCTGGCCTGTCAAAACGAACGCTGCATTCCTGGCGAGATGTGCCGGTCATCCCGATTTCATTGAGGGGGACGTGGACACAGGCTTCATCGAAGCGCGGCTTGAAAGCCTCACGGCCAAGCCCCCTTTGGGCGACCGCCTCAAGACTCTCGCCGCCTTCGCGCTTGCCGCTCCTCATCTGATGGCGGGCAAAGAGCAGTTCCAGAGCCCCTGGAGTTCCTTCGATGGGCTGCGTAGCTGGCGGCTTAACGCTCCCGCCAACCGTGTCATCCACTTCTTCTGCGATGGCGAGCCGGCGGCGGCGGAGCTCAGTGGCGAGATGGCGTTCTTGTCCATGCAAGGGGTCCGGCCGACGGCCGAGGGAGTGATGATCTTCGACTACGGCGAGGTTTACGAAATCACCAGGATCGCGGCGGCTTCCGGTGCGAGCGCGGCCTCCGACGGTTCTATCCTCTCCCCCATGCCCGGCAAGATCGTCTCCGTCTCGGTCAAGGCCGGCGACACGGTGACCAAGGGCCAGACCCTGCTGGTCCTCGAAGCCATGAAGATGGAACACGCCCTGACCGCCCCCTTCGACGGTGTGGTGGCCGAACTGTCCGCCATCGCCGGCGGCCAGGTCAGCGAAGGCGTGGTGCTGGCGAAGCTGGAGGCTTAGGGGACTGGTTGCCCGCCCCGGCGGGGATCGCTTCTCACGACCGCCAAAGCAACCTGTCCCCGATGGTCCGCCGTCGTTCGTGCCTTCCCGGCCGGTCGTGGCCTGTCGGGGACCGGTAGGGCGCTTCGCGCCCAACCGGTCCCCAAGCCCAGATGAATATGTCTAGACATATTGTTTTCGCCCCATTTCGGGGTTTTGGCGCGCGTCCTAAAACGTAGGCATCGACCCGTCACAACCGCTCAGCATTCGCCGCCTCGGCGCCTACGCCATGTCAACGTGGGCGCCCACATTCCCCGCGCCGCCATCAACCCGGAGTCACACGAAAACAATCGCCTGGCCGAACGCCCGATCTTCGCTCCCGAAAACCCGGCCGCTGTGTTGATATCCCGCCCGCGGTATAATGGTCCGCCGCTTCGATAGCCCTTTCATCTCCGGCCACATCCCTTAAATCCCGCCCCATGCCTCTCCACATCATCAAGCTCTGCGTCGGCGTCGAAAGCCTGCAGGACCTGCGCGACTGGCGGGCCCAGCGCGCGGCTCAGGGCCATCCGTCCTGGTGCCCGACCCGCATGGCCCCCAAACGCGCCGATGAAATCCTCGATGGCGGTTCGCTCTACTGGGTGATCAAGGGCAGCATCCTCGCCCGCCAGACCATCACCGAGATCCAGACCGGCCTGCCGGGCCACCAGCCGGTGCGTTTCATGCTCGCCCCTGAACTGATCGAAACCGCCCCCCAGCCCCGCCGCCCCTTCCAGGGCTGGCGCTACCTCGACGCCGCCGACGCCCCGCCCGACCTCGCCAATGGGGCAGGGGAGGCGATGGACCAGGAACTGGCCAAGCAGCTGCGTGAGCTGGGGGCCTGGTAGGCGGTGAACGGTGACAGTCACGCTGCGCGAGACAGTCACCAGCACTGGTGACGGTCTTCCGGCGCAGCCGGATGACTGTCACCGTCTGTCAAACCGCCCAGTTGTCGATCAACCGCGTCTTGCCGAGCCACGCCGCCACGAACACCCGGGCCCCGGTCCCGACCGGCCCGGGCCCCAGCCGTTCCATGGCTTCCCCGTCATGCGCCTGCACATAATCGACCGGACCAAATCCCGCCGCCTCGAGCCGCGCCACCGCCGCCGCCTCGACCTCGGCGACCGCCGCCCCGGCTCGCAGCCGCTCGACCGCCTCGGCCATCACCGCCGGCACGACCGCCGCGACCGTTCGCTCTTCCGCCGACAGGTAGGCGTTGCGCGACGACATGGCCAAACCATCGGCCTCGCGCACGGTCGGCCCACCGATGATCTCCACCGGCAGATCCAGATCCCGCGCCATCCGCTTGATGACCAAGAGCTGCTGGTAGTCCTTCTCGCCGAACAGGGCGACGTCCGGCCCGCACTGGATCAGCAGCTTGGAGACCACCGTCGCCACCCCGCCGAAGAACTGCGGCCGCTTCTCGCCCTCCAGCGGCCCGGAAACCCCGGCCACCGTCACCGCCGTCGCGAAGCCCGGCGGGTACATGACCTCCACCCCCGGCGCGAAGATCAACCCGCAGCCGGCCGCCCCAAGAAGCTCGGCGTCGCGGCCCTCGCCGCGGGGGTAGGCGTCGAAGTCCTCATGCGGCGCGAACTGGGCCGGATTGACGAAGATCGAGGCCACCACATGATCGCAGGTCTCAAGGCCCAGCCGGACCAGGGACAGGTGTCCCGCATGCAAAGCGCCCATGGTCGGGACCATGGCGACGCGCTTTCCGGCGGCGCGCCAGGCCGCGACCTGTTGGCGCAGGTCGGCGACGGTGCGGACGATGGCGGGGCGGGGACTCAAGGTCGCCTCCTTTGTAGGGCAACGGGCGGCGGCTTATCGCCCGTCCCGCCGCGCCAAGTCCAGCAAGACCGAGGTTATCCATACGGCTGTGGACAATCGCTCCGGCTCATTGCTCTCGAGGCGCGCCGGGTTAATCGTTAACGGCCCGGGCTCGCTGAGTCGCGGCCACATCGGCGAAGGAGACCGCCATGAACCAACGTCCCACCCAGATGCCCCGCGTCATCGTGGTCGGCAACGAGAAGGGCGGCGCCGGCAAGTCGACCATCGCCATCCACCTGACCGCCGCCCTGCTGCATGGCGGGGCCAAGGTGGCGATCATGGATCTCGACCTGCGCCAATCCTCGCTCGCCAAGTTTTACCGCAACCGTCATGCCTGGCTTGCCTCGCAGCCCGAGGTCAGCCTGCCTGAACCCCTGATCCGCAACCCGTCCGAGGACGGCGTCGCCCTGCACCGCGCCGAGGCCGCCGAGCAGATGGCCGCCTTCGAGATCGCCTTCGCCGCCGGCCACCAGGACGCCGACGTCCTGGTCATCGACACCCCCGGCGGCGACACCCCGCTCAGCCGCGCCGCCCATGCCCGCGCCGACCTCATCGTCACCCCGATGAACGACAGCTTCGTCGACTTCGACATGCTGGGCAGCGTCAATCCGGTGACCCTGGAGCTGGAAAAGCCCAGCCTCTATTCCGAAGCCGTCTGGGAGGCCCGTAAGGCCCGCGCCATGACCGGCCAGCGCCAGCCGCTCGACTGGGTCGTGTTGCGCAACCGTCTGGCATCCGTCGACGCCCGCAATCGCAAGCGGGTCGATGACCGCCTGATGGCCCTGGCCAAGCGGGTCGGTTTCCGCACCGGGCCTGGCCTGCGCGACCGGGTCATCTACCGCGAGCTCTTCCCCTTCGGCCTGACCATCGCCGACCTGTCGGCCAAGGTCCGCCCGATTCCGGTGGCCCTCAGCCATGTCGCGGCGCGCCAGGAACTGCGCGCCCTGATGCATTCGCTTGGCCTTTCGGCCTTCTCGGGCGATGAGTTGCTCGCCGCCGAGTAGGGCGGGGAGTCATGTGATGATCTACCTGTTGCTCGGCGGCGCGCTGGTCGCGCTGCTCGTCTGGACCGGCCGGCGGGCCTTGCCGAAGCTGAACCTCCGCGACTGGCGCGTGGCCAGCGGCGCGCTGGGCGCCCTGGTGGTCATCGGCGGTGTCGCCGCCGCCCTGCGCGGCAGCCTGCTGGTCGGTGGCGGCCTGATCCTGGTCGGCCTCGGCCTGGCCTTCGGAGCCCGCACCAGCCGGCCGAGGGGCCCGAGCCTGCCGTCCACCACGGACACCGAAGCTCGCGCCATCCTGGGCGTTCCCGCCGATGCCGACGCCGCCCAGATCCAGGCCGCCTACAACCGCCTGATCCGCCTGGCCCATCCGGACAAGGGTGGCACCGTCGGACTGGCCGCCCAGCTCAACGCGGCCCGGGACCAACTGCTCAAGCGCTAGTCGAGCGCCGCCCTGATCTGCGCCGCCAGCGCCTGCAACTCGGCGGGATCGGCCATGCCGCCGCCATGCCGCCCCAACCCCTGGCCCTCCCAGCGCGGGATGACATGGACATGTAGATGGAAGATGGTCTGCCCGGCCGGCGCCCCGTTGAACTGGGTGACCACCACGCCGTCGGGCTTCAGCGCCTTGACCGCCGCCCGCGTCAGTTTCTGGACGGCCGCCATGACCTTGCCCAGCACCTCCGGCTCGACCTCGAGCAAGTTGCGCGCCTTCGAGGTCTTGGAGATGACCAGGCAGTGGCCCTTCGATTGCGGAAAGGCGTCCATGAAGGCGAGCACATCGTCGTCCTCGAACACCCTGGCGCTGGGGATCTCGCCCCGCACGATCTTCGCAAAGATGTTGGCGTCGTCGTAGGTTCCGTCCAGACTCATCAAGCTCGCTCCAACTGGGGGATTTCAACGATGGCCGAACACCTCACCGAGCGCCAGAAGAAGTGGTTCGCCTCGGTGCAGGCCAGCCTCGAACGCGACACCGGCAAGACCCTGGCCGAATGGGTCGCCATCGCCAGAACCTGCCCCGAGACCACGCCCGGCAAGCGCACCGAATGGCTGCGTGAGCACCATGGCCTCGGCGTCAACCGCATCGCCCACATCCTCTCCGAGGCCTTCCCGTCCGAGGTCGCCTGGGACGATGGCCCGGCCCTGCGCGCCGCCCTGTGGAAAGACCCAGCCTCGACCGCCATCTTCGAAGCCATCGAGGCGCAGGTGAAGGACTACCCCGGCCTGGTCACCGGCCAGCGCAAGGGCTTCTCCGCCTGGTCCCGCAACTTCCAGTTCGCCTCGGTCCGACCGCTGAAGGGCGGCAAGGCGCGTCTTGGCCTCTGCGTGTCGCCCGAGGCCGATCCGCGCTTCGAGCCCTACCGGAACGAGGGCTGGTCGGAACGGCTCAAGGCGGCCGTCACCCTGTCATCGCCGGATGAGGTGGACGCCTCGATCGTCAAGCTTCTCAAGGACTCCTGGGACGCCAGCTAAGTCGTTTGCCGGAACGGCGAGAACTCTTCCGCCAGATAATCCATCTCGCCCTGCACGCTGGTCCGTTCCTGATCAAGATAGCGGGCGACCGGCTCGCGCAGCATCGGGTCGGCGATCCAGTGGGCGGAATAGACCGGAGAGGGCAGGTAGCCGCGGGCGATCTTGTGCTGTCCCTGGGCCCCGGCCTCGACACGGCTCAGGCCCAGGCGGATGGCATGCTCGATGGCCTGGTAGTAGCAGAGCTCGAAATGCAGGAACGGCCGCTCCTCCAGCGCGCCCCAGTTGCGCCCGTACAGGCAGTCATCGCCGATCAGGTTCAGCGCCCCGGCGATCCACCGCCCCTCGCGCCTGGCCATGACCAGCAGCACCCGGTCGGCCATCCGCTCGCCGAGCAGCGAGAAGAACCGCCGGTTCAGATAGGGCGTGCCCCACTTGCGGGCCCCGGTGTCCATGTAGAAGGCGAAGAAGGCGTCCCAATGCTCCTCGGTCAGGTCGGCCCCGCTCAGGCCGACGATCTCCACCCCGTCTTGGGCGTCGCGCCGCTCGCGCCGGATGGTCTTGCGGCGGTTCGAGGACAGGGCGGCCAGGAAGTCGTCGAAGGTCGCATAGCCCTGGTTGGTCCAGTGGTACTGCTGGTCCTGCCGGGCCAGCAGGCCGGCCGTGGTCAGGAACCGCCAGTCGCGCTCCTCCGGGAAGGTGACGTGCAGGCCGGAGGCGTCCAGCTTCTCCGCCACGGTCAGCGCCCCGCCGAGCAGCATGTTGCGCCCTTCGGTCTGGTCGATGTCCGGCCGCACCAGCAGGCGCGGGCCGGTCACAGGTGAGAAGGGCGCCGCGCACTGCAGCTTGGGGTAATATCGCCCCCCGGCCCGCTCGTAGGCGTCGGCCCAGGACCAGTCGAAGACGTACTCCCCCTGGCTGTGGCTCTTCAGATAGAGCGGCATGACCGCGCCGACCTCGCCCGCCTCGTCCTCGATCGACAGATGGTGCGGCGCCCAGCCGGTGCGGTCGGTGGCGCAACCGCTCTCCTCGCAGATGTCGAGAAAATCGTAGGCGACGAAAGGGTTTCCCTCGCCGGCGCAGGCGGTCCAGGCGGTCTTCCCGATCTCGGCGATACGGCGGTGGATGCGGACCGCCGGCTTCAGCTTCACGCGCGGAAGCCCTCGAAGATGACGTTGTCGCAATAAGGTTCCAGCCGCTCGCCGTCCTCCAGGGTGCGCACCGTCCAGGCGATGATCGGCATGCCCCGGCCGCGGAACAGTTCGGCGCGCGGGCAGGGCAGCATCCTGGTGTCGAGCGCCAGGAAGTCCGGCCGGGCGATCTCGACATGCTCCAGGTTGGCGAAGCTCTTGCGCATTTCCGGGGCCAGGTGGCGGGCGTGGTCGTCGTTCCAGGCGTAGCTGTCGAGGCCGCGCAGGATCTGCGGATGGTGGTCAGCGAACCAGGCGTGGCTGTAGGGATTGAAGCCGATGACGCAGGTCGGGCCGTGATGGTCGAGCAGCACCTCGCTGACCCGCTTCTCGAGCGGGCCGACCTCGCCGAACGGGGTCTTCAGCTCGATGTGGACCAGGGCCCGGCTGCCGATTTCGACCAGAGCTTCGGTCAGGGTGGGAATGCCTTCCTCGGTCCCGTTGAGGCGCAGCGCGCGCAGGTCCGACAGGCTGCGGTCCTTCAGCTTGCCGGAGGCGCCGCACATGCGGTCGAGGGTGTAGTCGTGGAACACCACCGCCTCGCCGTCGGCGGTCAGGTGGACGTCCAGCTCGATGCCATAGCCGGCGGCGCAGGCGGCGTGGAAGGCGCCCAGGCTGTTCTCCGGCGGCCCGTCCGGCGACCACAGGCCGCGATGTGCGACCGGCGGGCTGAACAGCAGTTCCCAAGCCTGGCCGAATTCAGAGGGTTGCGGACGCGGATGGTGTTTCACGAGGCCAGCTCCACGATCGCATCGACCTCGACCGCGAAATTGCGCGGCAGGCGATAGACGCCGACCGCCGAGCGGGCATGGCGCCCGGCGTCGCCGAACACCTCAACCATCAGGTCCGAGGCGCCGTTGATGATGCTGGGAATGTCGAAGAAATCCGGCCCGGCCTGAACGAAGCCGCCCAGCTTGACGACGCGGACCACCTTGCTCAAGTCGCCGGTTGCCGCCTTCATCTGGGCGATCAGATTGATGCCGCACAGCCGCGCCGCCCGCACGGCGGTCGCCGCATCGACGTCCTCGCCGACGATGCCGGTGATCCCGCCCGAGGCGTCCAGCGACACCTGCCCGGAAATGTGCAGCAGATTGCCCGAGCGGACGAAGGGCACGTAGTTGGCGATCGGGGCGACCGGGGCGGGCAGGGTGATGCCGGCGGCGGCCAGTCTTTGTTCGGCGTTGGACATGCGCCGCTTCTATCCCGGCAAGCGCCGGTCCGGAAACGCAAAAGGCCCGGACCATTGCTGGTCCGGGCCCTCACGATCTGGTGAGCAGATGAAAGCTTACTTCACCGACTGCAGCTTCTCGACGGTCGCGGTGACGCGTTCGTTGAGTGGCTTCATGCTGTCCTTGACGGCGGCGGCGACGGTTTCACCCATCTTGCCGACTTGCGCCATGTAGAGCTCCATGGCGCTCTTGGCCCAGGTCGTCTGCAGCTCGACGGCTTCCTGCACGCTTTTGGCGCCCGACAGGGCCTTGGCGGCGGCGACCTGGTTTTCCACGGCGGTCTTGGAATAGGCCATGTACTGCGCGCCCAGCGACTCGGCGCCCTTGGTGGCGGCGGTCACCGAGGCGACGACGGCTTCGAGGTTCTTCTTGGAGTGGGCGTTCAGCTCGTTCAGGCCGGCCAGGTTCTTCTCAACCTGGTCCTTGAAGGCTTGGTTGCCGGCGACGGTGAACTGCTCGACGGTGGCTTTGAAGGTTTCGGCGGCGGCCATGGGAGGCTCCTTGAAAGGGCTTGGCGGTGATCTGGATCGCCGAGGCATGGGGAGGTTCGGCGCACCGGTGTTTTCTCATGCTGCACTGCAGCAGTCAACGGTTTATTGTGCAGTGCACAATGACGCTCCCGTGAACAAAAAATGTCGGCATTTCAGGCGACTGCGGCTTTTTCGCTCAAGAGGTGTTTACTTTGGCGTAAGGCGTAGTCGTGCATGTTATGGTGCAGTCGCCACCGAAAGGGGGGTGGCGTAACCCAATTGATTCATCGACGGACGCAGCATGTACCAGCCCGCCCGCCGCGTAGTGTTCGCAGCTTTCGCCACCGTCGCGATGGTTTTCGCACCGATCGTTAACGGTCTGGCGACCGCCCAGGTTCCCTACGCGCAGCTTCAGTCGGCCCCGCGCGCCAATCCCGCCGCGCAACCCAAGTACGCCGCTGTCGTGGTGGACGCCAATTCCGGCGAGGTGCTCTACGCCAAACGGGCCGACAGCCCGCGCTACCCCGCCTCCATCACCAAGGTGATGACCCTCTACCTAGCCTTCGAGGCGATCAACGAGGGCCGGCTGAAACCGACCGACCTGATCACCGTCTCGGCCAAGGCCGCCGCCCAGCCGCCGACCAAGCTGGGCCTCTCGGCTGGCGACGTGATCACCGTCGACGACGCCATGAAGGCCCTGGCCGTCAAGTCCGCCAACGACATGGCCGTCGCCCTCGCCGAGCACATGGCGGGCGGCTCCGAAGCCAAGTTCGCCGCCCTGATGACCCTGCGGGCCCAGGAACTGGGCATGCTCAACACCCGGTTCGTCAACGCCTCGGGTCTGCCCGACAGCCGCCAGGTGTCCAGCGCCCGCGACATCGCCATCATGTCCCGCGCCGTGATGCGCGACTATCCGCAGTACTACAGCCTGTTCAACCTGCGCTCCTTCACCTACCGGGGCGTCACCATGAACAACCACAACCGGCTGCTCTTCCGCATGCCGGGCGTGGATGGCCTGAAGACCGGCTACACCAACGCCTCGGGCTACAACCTCGCCGCCTCGGGCGTGCAGGATGGCCGCCGGCTGATCGTCGTCATGCTCGGCGGCACCTCCAACGCCGCCCGCGACAACCATGTGCAGGAACTGCTGACCACCGGCTTCGACGTCATGCGCCGCCGCGACCGCGGTGAACGCATCCTGGTCGCCCAGAGCCTGTTCGAGCCGCCGCCGGCCCCCGCGCCGCTGCAGTACGACGTCGCCCAGGGCGACAGCGGCGACCTGCCGCGCGCCTTCTTCACCAGCGGGCCTGATGCCGGCCCGGTGGAAGTGGTCAGCAGCATGAAGGCCATCGCCGATCCGCCGGTGAAGAAGGCGGTCGCCAAGGCGTCGCCGCCGAAGAAGGCCAAGGGCCAGTGGACGGTCCAGGCCGGCGCCTTCAAGAGCAAGGACCAGGCGAAGACGCAGCTGGGCACGATCAAGAAGCGCTTCGGCAAGGTCCTCGACGACGCCGAAGGCGTCATCGGCGGCAAGGTCGACGGCTTCTTCCGCGTCCGCTTCACCGGCCTCAGCGCCGATGACGCCCGCGCCGCCTGCAAAGCGCTCAGCGCTCGCAAGCAGTCCTGCATGGTGGTGGCGCCCGGCCGCTAACCGGCCGTCGCCGCCCGGCAACTGGACGGACCGCGCCGCGTTGCTCTCCTGAACAGGAGGCGAGCATGCCCGCACAATGGCGCGTCCAGGTCTGGCTCGGCGAGGACACCGCGCCGCAAGCCTGCCTCCGCAATGTGAAGATCACCGCCGAGACTGAAGCCGAGGCCCTGGCCATCGCCGCCCGCCAGGCGGCGGAAGAGGCCGACGGCGAGACCCTCAACGACGGCCAGGAAGAGGTCTTCTCCCGCACCGAGGTGGCCAGCGGCGCGGTCGAGCATGGTTCGACGGCGGGCGACTCCAAGGCCTGATCCCCGCATTCCCGTTCCTCTCCGGTTGCGGTAACAGTCCGCACGGGGAGAGAACCATGCAACAGATCCTGATCGGCCTTGCCGGCATCCTGCTGATCCTGGCGGTGGCCTTCGCCCTGTCGCGTGGCCGTCGGCGTATCAACCTCCGCATCGTCGCCAGCGCCTTCGCCCTGCAGGCGGCCATCGCCGTCTTCGTCCTCTACCTGCCTGCCGGCCGCGCCACCATGGCGGCGGCGGCGCATGGGGTGGAGGGACTGCTGGGCTACAGCAAGGTCGGCATCAACATGGTGTTCGGCGGCCTGACCGAGGTGAACGGCATCGGCAGTTTCGCCATCAACGTCCTACCGATCATCATCTTCTTCTCGGCCCTGGTCTCGATCCTCTACTACCTCGGCATCATGCAGCGGGTGGTGACGTGGGGCGGCGGGGCCCTGCGCTGGCTGCTCGGCGTCGATCGGGTCGAGGGCCTCTATGCCGCCGCCAACGTCCTGGTCGGCCAGTCGGAGTCGCCCCTGGTCGTGCGCGGCTACCTGCGGTCCCTGACCGACGCCCAGATCTTCGCCCTGATGGTCACCGGCATGGCCGGGGTGGCCGGCTCCATCCTCGCCGCCTATGCCCAGATGGGCGTGCGCACCGAATACCT
Source organism: Caulobacter sp. NIBR1757 (assembly GCF_027912495.1). Taxonomy (GTDB): domain Bacteria; phylum Pseudomonadota; class Alphaproteobacteria; order Caulobacterales; family Caulobacteraceae; genus Caulobacter. Next base: position 2,286,491 of record NZ_CP115463.1, read on the forward strand.
TTTGGCTGCCGCCTTCATGTCCGCCCCGGGCGGCCTGCTGATGGCCAAGATCATCATGCCGGACGAAAAGGCCCCGCCGCCCGCGGAAGCCGACGAAGACGTCCAGGCCATCGCCGCCATCACCCCGGACGAGCACGAGGAAGAACGCCCGGCCAACATCATCATGGCCGCCTTCAACGGCGCCTCGGACGGTGTGCAGCTGGCCGTCGCCGTCGGCGCCATGCTGATCGTCTTCGTCGCCCTGATCGCCATGGCCAACGGCATCCTCGGCGCCGTCGGCGGCCTGTTCGGCCACCCCGACCTCAGCTTCCAGCAGATCCTCGGCTACGTCTTCGCCCCCGTCATGTTCATGCTCAACGTGCCCTGGGAAGAGGCCCGCAAGGCCGGCGAGCTGTTCGGCGAAAAGCTGATCCTCAACGAGTTCGTCGCCTATCTCCACTTCGGCCAGGTCAAGGACTCCCTGTCGCCCCACACCCAGGCGGTGGTCACCTTCGCCCTCTGCGGTTTCGCCAACATCAGCTCCATCGCCATCCAGATGGGCGTGCTTGGCGGCCTCGTCCCGGAAAAGCGCCCGACCATCGCCCGCCTCGGCATCCTCGCCGTGCTGGCCGGCTCGCTGGCCAACCTGATGAGCGCGGCTTTGGCAGGCCTGTTGCTGGCGGGGTGAGACTTAGGCTGGCCGGCAGGTTCCGCGCGCCTTGTCCCGGCGCTCGACGGCCGCCAGCCAGCTGGTGATCTGCCACTCGGCCCTTTCCTTGGCCTGATCGCTCCAACCATCCAGGGTGTGCCCTCCGGAATCGTCGGAGATAGCTACGCCACATCCGCCCCGGCGCTTGAGCTCACCGAGCCACGCCTGGCCCAAGACCCTCGGAGTTACGGTGTCCCTCCCCCCCATGATGACCAGAACGGGCGTTGTGGGGGACGCATCCCACGCGGGCAGGCCGAGGGATCCGAGTTCACATTTGCCGTCGGCGCGTCGCTCTCCGAACAGGCGCCGCAGCTTGATCCCGCTGTCGCAACTGAACGGTTGAGTGACCAGGGGACTATCGAGAACGATGAAGTCGAGTTGCGGGCCGCTGTTCATTGCCGCCGACACACCGGCGACCGACCCCAGGCTGGTTCCGTAGAATCCTATCAACGTCCACCCCATGCCGGCGGACCAGCGCGCGGCTTCGTCCAAGGCTTGCCGGATCACGCGTGAGGGTTGTCCATCCGCCCGCAGGTAAAGGTCTTCGCCATGGCCGCTTGCTCCCGGATAGTCCACCGCGAGGACGGCATAGCCCTGGAGCGCCATCCGCCGGGTAGGTCCGTGACTAATGACGCCCAGGTTGGAGCCCGGCCCCCCCTGAAAATAGATGACAAGTCCGCGTTCGGGCCTATGACCGGGACGGTACAGCCGGCCCGACAGGCCACCGGGCAGGGTGACGGGACGGGCAGAGGCGATGACGCAGTCACCCACGACCTCCTGCGCCGTTCGGCAGGCCCTCGTCTTGAGCGAACAGACGCGAAGCCACCAGCCCCCATTGGGACTGCTGAAGATGATAGCCGCCGTCTGCCGCGCGGCGGGGCCAATCGCCATGCGGCTGATTTCAGAGGAAGGATCGCGCCGACGATCCGCAGCGATGATCGCTTCCAGGCCAAGCGCCTCCCTGCGAGGCAGTCCTTCCACATGGTCGAGCGAGTGAAAACCGGCCGGTCGCCCGCTGACGTCGATCAGTCTCCAGGGACCTGGTCCCTTTGGACCCCGAACAGCGGCCGTCTTATCCCCGGTCGTTATGAGGCCGCCGTTGTCGCCAAGGGTCGAGGACCAGATCTCAAGCTCTGAACCGGCTGCGTTCGGTGTGATCCGGGGCTGGGCAGGCGTGTCGGTAAAGCCACGGTCAAAGATGTGCCGTGGAAGCGGGCGCGGAGGCCGCAGGGGATCGATGAATTCAATCCTGTAGCCGCCGTCCGCGAAGGCAAGCCGGCCCACGATCGCACCGTCGCGGTTCAGGTACTCGGCCTCGACGGCGTCGGTAACCGGACGATTCGATCGGGGCAGGCCGGCGAAGATTGCGCCCGTCACGACCGGCGGAAGCACCGTCGAATCAAAACCACCGACGCCTTTCCGGGTCAACTCCCACTCGCCGTCGACGGTCTCCAGGACCATCCAATGCGATGCTGTCTGGGCAAAGAGGGCATGCCCGTCCGACCGCCAGACGATCTGTCGGCCACCGCCCGGAACGCGAAACGGCCGAGCGCAACGCGCTGGCTGCGCCGTCATGAGGCACCGTCGGCTGAAGACCTGCACGGCCAGATCACGAGCCGGACCGTTCTCGGAAGGATTGACCCCGAGGATCAGGGATCCGTCGGGGCCAAAGTTGAGAAGGCTGTCGCCGGACCTCGCCGAAGCCCATGCGTTGCCGGCGGCGATGAACCCCAGGATCGCGATGATCCCGGCCAGGGCGCGAGGTGACAGCATGGCAGTCTTGCGGGTCCGGCTTTCTTACATCAGGGGACCAAGATCGATCCGCCGATCATACAGGTTGTCGCCATTTGAATCGACGAAGACCGAGTACCGCGTCGTGCCGTTGTGAGCGCGCCCGCCGACCCAGAACTCCTCGAAAGCGTCGCCGTCCGTGTTGATGCCTTCGGCCTTGAAGTATTGTCCTGGCGGGTTGGCGGTGGCCGCGATGCCGCTGCCGGCCTGGGTGAGATTTTCAATCCCCGCCAGCGTGGCCTCAACGAGCGCAGACAGCGACGTCGCGGCGTCGTAGGCGGCCACTTCGTCGACGTAGATGTTGTCCAGCAGGGCGTTCTGGGCCTGGAGGTGATCGAAGAGCCCGATCATCTGACCGCCCGGCGTGTTGCCGATGATGATCACGCCATCAACGTCGCCGTCCAAGGATTGCGGCGGATCATACAGTACCCAGCTCATTTCTCACTTCTGATTGTCCGAAAGTGGACCGCCCGGAAAGATTGCCACCTCTTTCTGAGAAATCAAGCCACGGGTGTATTAAAGCATATACAATCGAAAGAAGAGTCGCGGCCGCGATAGCCCCATGGGCTCAGGTCAGGAGCCCCAGCCGCTTCCCTATGATCCGGTCCATCGTCCGGCGCGGCATCACCTCGGTCAGGAACACCTCGAACGGCGTCGGCGACACCACATAGCGGTGCTTCGGCCTGGCCACCGTCAGCGCCTTGAAGATCGCCTCGCCGATGGCTTCCGGCGGCAGGCCGTTCTTGCCGAGGGTCAGCATGTAGGCCTTGATCCGGGTCAGGGCCGGTCCGTAGATCGTCGCCGCATAGGGCCCGGTGTCGACCTCATCGGCCTTGTCCCAGATCGGCGTCGCCACCGCGCCCGGCGCCACGACGATCACATCGATCCCGTGGATCAGCAGTTCCCGCCGCAGGCTCTCCGACAGGCCCTCGAGCGCGAACTTCGAGGCGCTGTAGGGGCCCATGAACGGGGAGGCGTTGCGACCGCCGACCGAGCTGATGTTGACCACCCGACCCTTGGGCCCGGTCAAGCCGGCCTCGGCCCCGAGCAGCGGCCCGAACGCCTGGGTGGCGATGACCACGCCGGTGACGTTGACCTCCAGCTGCTGGCGGAAGTCCTCGACCGGCAGGTGGAGCAGGGGCCCCGCCACCGCGATCCCCGCATTGTTGACCAGCCCGGCCAGCGTCTGGCCGTTCAGCGCCTGGCGCACGGTTTCGGCAGCGGCCTTGGCGCCGGCCGCATCGGTGACGTCGAAGATCAGCGGCGTGAAGGCATCGCCGAATTCCTGTTTCAGCCGGTCGGCGTCGGCCTGCTTGCGCACGCTGCCGAAGACGTGGAAGCCCTGGCCGGTCAGCACCTTGACGGCGCCCCAGCCTATGCCTGTGGAGACGCCGGTGACGACGACGCTGCGTTTCATGATTTAGCCCCTGGCCCCGATCATCCGTCGATGGACTTGATCAGAGCTAGAGACCAGCACGGTGGTCCGCAAGACCACGGGTCGTTCAATCCAGGCAGCACTTCTTGTATTTCCTACCGCTGCCGCAAGGGCAGGGGTCGTTGCGGCCGACATTCCGGAACGGGTTGATGACCGGCTCTCCGATGATCGGCGCCCGCCAGAAATCCTCATCCTGGGAATAGGGGAAGCCCCCATCGTCCTCCGTGAATTCCTGGAACGGCTCCAGCGCCACCAGGACATCCTCGATATACCCCAGACGAGCGCGCCGGAACGGCTCCAGATCCTTTGGCTTGGCGATCGCATGTTTCAGGTCGCGCGCGATTTCGTCCCAGCCGGCAACCGTCTGAAGCATCTCGTCAGCCTGCCAGACCCGCTTGGCGGCGGGCTCCAGCTTCTCGATACCCAGCAATGAAATTGCTTCAACCCAGGCGTACCAGCAGTGATCCCCCACGACGGGACCATCCGCCGCAAAGGCTTCGAGAAAGGCGACCATCTCGGCACGGTCGATCATCCCACTCCAGGTCAGGAAGGTGGCGGCGCCGAGCAGCGAGTCACGAACATATTCGTCAAGCCTGAAGTCTCGTATGGCGGTGAACAGGGCGTGCTGGTCGCCGTCGAACACCCCCGCGACAATACCGCTGAGAGTCTCGGTTGCGGCGTCCCCAAGCTCTTCCTCGACGACTTCCGCATCCGAGGCGAGGAACCGAAGGAGCGGCTTGAAGGCCCGCTGCTCACGTTGTCCGCCCAGGATATGCAGGGCGCGAAAGAAGAACCGGCTGGCCTCCCTGCTCGGGAGGGGCCCCTCGGCCGCCGCCTCGACCGCCGCCAGCAGCGCCGGCGCCGCCTCTTCGCTGCGGACGCAGCACATGCCGACGGCCACCGCCGGCAATTCAATCTCGTTCGCCAGGGCGTCGAGATAGACTTCTATCGGGGCCAGGTCGTCCGCCTCGATCCCGAGCGCCGCCGCCGCCTGCTGCCGATCCATGCCGTTTTCCACCGACCTCAAAGGAAAAGCCCGGCCGCCGTGAGGTGACCGGGCCAGACCTTATCGCAGCGAATCGAACCTTCCCATCCCGTTGGGGCGGGGCGGTCCAGCCGCTACTCCGCCAACGCCGGTTCTTCGATCTCCGGCGCCCCGGGCTCGCGAGCCTTCGGCGCGTCGATCTCGAACTCGAAGGCGATCTTGCCGTCCTTGAGCACCACCTTCACATGGCCGCCCTTCGACAGCTTGCCGAACAGGATGTCGTCGGCCAGCGGCTTCTTGATGTGTTCCTGGATGACCCGGGCCAGCGGCCGCGCCCCATAGAGTTCGTCGAAGCCGTTCTTGGCCAGCCAGTCGGCTGCCTCGTCGCTGGTCTCGATGGTGATGTTGCGATCGGCCAGCTGGGCTTCCAGCTGCAGAACGAACTTCTGAACCACCTGGCGGATAATGTCCTGGGTCAGCGGCTTGAAGGCCACCACGGCGTCAAGACGGTTGCGGAACTCCGGCGTGAACAGACGCTTGAGCGCCTCTTCCTGCTCGCCGTCATTGCGCCCGCGGCCGAAACCGATGGTGTTCTTCTGGGCGTCGGAGGCCCCCGCGTTGGTGGTCATGATCAGGACCACATTGCGGAAATCGACCTTCTTGCCATTCGAGTCCGTCAGGGTCCCGTTGTCCATCACCTGCAGCAGGATGTTGTAGACGTCCTGGTGCGCCTTCTCGATTTCGTCGAGCAGGACCACGGCATGCGGATGCTGATCGACGGCGTCGGTCAGCTGGCCGCCCTGGTCGTAGCCGACATAGCCGGGGGGAGCCCCGATCAGGCGGCTGACGGTGTGGCGTTCCATGTATTCCGACATGTCGAAGCGCAGCAGCTCGATCCCAAGCGTGGACGCCAGCTGACGCGCCGCTTCGGTCTTGCCGACGCCGGTCGGACCGCTGAACAGGTAGCTGCCGATCGGCTTGTTGCCGTCGCGCAGGCCGGCCCGGGCCATCTTCATGGCCGAGCTGAGCTGCTTGATCGCCTCGTCCTGGCCGAACACCGCCCGTTGCAGGTCGGTTTCCAGCTCCTTCAGCGCCTCGGTGTCCGTCTTCGAGACCGACTTCGGCGGGATGCGGGCGATCTTGGCGACGACGGCCTCGATCTCCTTCACGCCGATGGTCTTCTTCCGCTTGCCCTCGGGCAGCAGCATCTGACCCGCGCCCGCCTCGTCGATCACGTCGATCGCCTTGTCGGGCAGCTTGCGGTCGGTGATGTACTTGGCCGACAGGTCCACCGCCGTCTTGATGGCCTCGTTGGTGTACTTCAGCTTGTGGAAGTCCTCGTAATAGACCTTCAGGCCCTTGAGGATCTTGATGGTGTCGTCGATCGTCGGCTCGTTGACGTCGATCTTCTGGAAGCGCCGGACCAGGGCCCGATCCTTCTCGAAGTGCTGACGGAACTCCTTGTAGGTCGTCGAGCCCATGCAGCGCAGGCTGCCTGACGCCAACGCGGGCTTCAGCAGGTTCGAAGCGTCCATAGCCCCGCCGCTGGTCGCGCCGGCGCCGATCACCGTATGGATCTCGTCGACGAACAGGATGGCGTTGGGGTGGTTCTCCAGCTCCTTGATGACCTGCTTGATCCGCTCCTCGAAGTCGCCGCGATAGCGGGTGCCGGCCAGCAGCGCGCCCATGTCGAGCGAGAAGATGGTGGCGCCTTCCAGCACCTCCGGCACTTCGTGGTTGATGATCTTGCGGGCCAGGCCCTCGGCGATGGCGGTCTTGCCGACGCCCGGGTCACCGACCAGCAGCGGGTTGTTCTTGGTCCGTCGGCAGAGGATCTGGATACAGCGCTCGACCTCGGCCAGCCGCCCGATCAGCGGATCGACCTTGCCCAGCCGCGCCTTCTCGTTGAGATCGACGCAATAGGCCTCGAGGGCCTCGCCGCCGGTCTTGGCGTTCGGCTTGCCGCCGTTCTCTTCTTCCTCGGTCGCGCCCTTGACGGTCTTGGGCTCGGAAGCCCCGGCCTTCTTGGCGATGCCGTGGGCGATGTAGTTGACCGCGTCATACCGCGTCATGTCCTGCTCCTGCAGGAAGTAGGCGGCATGGCTTTCCCGCTCGCTGAACACGGCGACCAGCACATTGGCCCCGGTCACGTCGTCGCGGCCGGAGGACTGCACGTGGATCACCGCGCGCTGGATGACGCGCTGGAAGCCGGCCGTCGGCTTGGCTTCCTCGCCGTCGTCCACGATCAGGGCGCGGAGCTCGGTGTCGATATAGTTGACCAGGGTCTTCTTCAGCTCCGCGAGATCGACATCGCAGGCCTTCATCACCCCGGCGGCGTCCTCGTCGTCGGCGAGGCTGAGCAGCAGGTGCTCGAGGGTGGCGTACTCATGCTTTCGCTGGTTGGCGTAAGCGACTGCGCGGTGAAGTGTCTCTTCGAGATTGCGCGAAAACGAGGGCAAATGTGGCTCCTCTAATCCTTTTCCATGGTGCACTGCAGCGGGTGCTGATGCCGTCTGGCTGCGTCGATTACCTGGGCGACTTTTGTCTCGGCGACCTCGTAGGTGAAGACGCCGCAGACCCCCACGCCGTTCTGGTGCACATGAAGCATGATCCGGGTCGCATCTTCGCGCGACTTGTTGAAAAAACGCTCAAGCACGTAAACGACGAACTCCATCGGTGTGTAGTCGTCGTTCAGAATCAGGACGCGGTACAGCGAAGGCTTGGCGGTCTTGGCCTTGGTCTGTGTGACCACCGCCGTTCCCGATCCGCCCGGACCCGTACCTGTTCCTGACTTCCGTTCAGCCATACCGACCTTCGACTCGTGAAGCGGTCCGCCAGGCGCGGCCGCCGTTCTTGCTGATTAGATATGGAAACATCTGCCCATTGGAAGGGGCGTGATGCGACCTGCGACGCTTTGCGGGGCGCTGCGACTAATCGACCAGCCAACGCGCCCGGGCGCCGTGCGGATGCACGTCGGTGAGCTGAAGGCTGTGTCCGTCCGGCCATATGGTAAGCCCTGCGGCCCTTGGGAAGCCCTGCAGCGACAGATCGGGCTCAAGGCTCTGGTGGGCGAGGGGGCTTGCCGCCGCCCGGGCGACTGCCGCGCTCACGGCCTTTTGAGTGCGCCGCGGCCCTCTTGTGGGGACCGGTTGGCCGCAGCGCGGCCTACCTGTCCCCGGTCAGCGCCGGCGGCCAGTCCGGCCGCGCTCCAGACGGTTCGCACAACGTCTGGAGCGCGCTCGTCACAAACCCACGGCGCAAGCCGGGGACAGGTACGGCGCTCCGCGCCGAACCCGTCCCCAACCCGCTACCCCATTGTCGGAACCGCGCCCGCCCGTCCGTCTTGCAAACGAACAGCACCACGGAGCCCGCCATGGCCATCACCATCACCGCCTTCGAAGCCTCCCCCGACCGCGGCCGGGGCCTGGCGCGCGACATGCGCGTCCGCTGGGCGTTGGAAGAGGCGGGCCAGCCCTACGACGTCCGCCTGCTCTCGTTCGAGGCCCTGAAACAGCCCGCCCACCTGGCCCTCAACCCCTTCGGCCAGATCCCGACCTACGAGGACGGTGACCTCGCCCTGTTCGAAACCGGCTCCATCCTCCTCGAGATCGCCCGCCATCACCCCGGCCTGCTTCCCGCCGACCCCGCCGCCCGGGCCCGCGCCATCACCTGGATGTTCGCCGCCGTCAGCACGGTCGAGCCGCCGATCCTCGAACTGCAGACCCTCATGCTCCTCGAACGGAACGAACCCTGGTTCGAGCAGCGCCTGCCCGCCGTCAAGGACCGCATCCGCCCCCGCCTGGACCAGCTCACCGCCCACTTCGGCGACGCCGACTGGCTGGACGGCGATTTCAGCGCCGCCGACATCATGATGGTCCACGTGATCCGGCGCCTGGGCGGCTCCGGCCTGCTGGACGACTACCCGACCATTCGCGCCTACCTCGCCCGAGGCGAGGCCCGCCCTGCCTGGCAACGCGCCTTCGCCGCCCAGCTGGCGGTGTTCGAGGCGTCGCAGCGGGGCTGACCACCCCCAACGCTGTCATCCTTCGGGCCCGCGAAGCGGGAGCCGGAGGACCCACGGCAAGGGCGGAACCAGCTGGATCGTGGGACTGCCACGACACTTCGCGCCTTCAAGTCGGACGCCATGCGCCTGGCGGACGGGTGGGTCCTCCGGATTGGGCTTCGCCCAACCGAAGGATGACAGTGAGGAAGCGACTAATCCTTCGCCGTCTTCAACGCCCGCCCCGTCACCAGCGCCCCTTTGCCGAACTTCTCGGCCAACCGATCCATCGCCGTCTCATGCTTCAGCGCCCGCGTCTCGTCGCCGGCGAAGAAGTCTCCGCCCGACGCCCCTGCCTCCTCGAAGTCCGACAATCCCGCGCCGATCAGCCGATACAGCGTCCCGTCCGTCTCGTTCGCCAGCAGCTCGCGCACCGCGTTGAACAGCGTCCGCGCCGTCTGCGTGGGGGCCGGCAGGGTGCGCCGCCGGGTGATGATCTTGAAGTCGGTCCTGCGCAGCTTCAGCACCGCCACCCGCCCGGTGATGCCCTCCTTGCGCAGCTGCCGCGCCACCTTCTCGCAGAGCGGCCAGAGGATGTCCTCCAGCGTGCCCCGATCGCTATAGTCCTCGTTGAAGGTGGTCTCGGCGCTGATCGTCTTGCGCCCGCCGCCGGGATTGACCAGCCGCGCGTCCTCGCCCTGGGCCAGCCTGTGCAGGCTCATCCCATGGCTGCCGAACTGATCGGCCAGCTCCTTCAGCTCGGCCCGCGCCAGGTCGCCAACCGTCCGATAGCCGGCCTTCTCCAGCGTCGCGGCGAACACCGGTCCCACCCCGGGCAGGATGCGCACCGACTTGGGCGCCAGCACCGAGGCCGCCTCGGCCCCCAGCACCGAAAACCCGCGTGGCTTGTCCAGCTCCGAGGCGATCTTGGCCAGGAACTTGTTGGGCGCCAGGCCGATGGACACCGTGATCCCCACCTCCGCCTCGATCCGCGCCTGCAGCCGCGCCAGGGTCAGGGCAGGGGGCATGCCATGCAGCCGCTCGGTGCCCGATAGGTCGATCCAGCATTCGTCCAGCGACAGGGTCTGCACCAGCGGCGTCAGGTCGCGGATCATCGCCATGATCCGCTGGCTCTCGGGCACATACTTGCTGAAGTCGGGTTTGAGGATCACCGCCTGCGGGCATAGCTTGCGGGCCGTGAACATCGGCATCGCCGACCGCACCCCGCTCATCCGGGCGATGTAGCAGCAGGTCGAGACCACCCCCCGCACCCCGCCGCCGATGATCACCGGCACATCCCGCAACTCCGGCCGGTCGCGCTTCTCCACCGAGGCGTAGAAGGCGTCGCAGTCCATATGGGCGATGCTCAGGGTCGCCAGCTCGTCATGCGCCACCATCCGCGGCGAGCCACAGGCCGGACAGCGGCGCGGGGCCGTGTCTCCGGTCCAGAAGCAGTCGCGGCAGAAGGCCTTCATGGATTGTCGGGGTCCGGATCGGCGACGGGCTGGTCGGGAGTTTCATATATGTTCCGGCGGCCCCTGTGGAGCCGGGACCTGCGCCGGTCCTGACCGCCCTCCATGTTCGAAGATGAATATGTCTAGACATATCCAAAAACGCCCAAAACGGGCCGTTCGCCTATTGCGACGAAAGTTCGGAGGATTGTAGCCCGCTCCGGTCACATCCCGGCCTGCAATCGCTGCGCTTCGACCTACAGCCGACCTACGCCCGGACCTACATCCGCTGCCCCTCGGCCCACCCAAAAGGCACGCGTTTTCAAGGGACTGGCGTCGATTTCGCGCTTCCAGGCCCGGCGCCCGGCTATAATGGTAGGCCGCTTCGCCAAGGCGCAGCCAAGGCTTGCCTGACCGTGCGGCAGTCCTTCTAGATCGCGGCAAAACACCTCGTTGGAGAAACGCTCATGGCCCAGGGCCCCCTGTCCGGTCTGAAGATCGTCGAGTTCGCCGGAATCGGTCCGGGACCGTTTTGCGGCATGCTGCTGTCCGACCTCGGCGCCGATGTCGTGCGCATCGACCGCAAGGGCGCCGGCCGGGGCTCGCCCGCCGACATCACCGCTCGCGGCCGCCGCTCGGTGGCGCTGGATCTCAAGAACCCGGCCGCCATCGAAACCTGCCTCAAGCTGATGGAAGAGGCCGACGGCATCATCGAGGGCTTCCGCCCCGGCGTCATGGAACGCCTCGGCCTCGGCCCGGACGTCGCCCTGAAGCGCAACCCGAAGCTCGTCTATGGCCGCATGACCGGCTGGGGCCAGTTCGGCCCTTACGCCAAGGCCGCCGGTCACGACATGAACTACATCGCCATCACCGGCGCGCTGCACGCCATCGGCACGGAAGACAAGCCGATCCCGCCGCTCAACCTGGTCGGCGATTTCGGCGGCGGCGCCCTCTACCTGGCGTTCGGCCTGCTGGCCGGCGTCATCCATGCCCGCAGCACCGGCGAGGGCCAGGTCATCGACTGCGCCATGAGCGACGGCGCGGCCTCGCTGATGGCCATGTTCTACGGCTTCAAGGCCATGGGCGCCTGGCAGGAGAGCCGCCGCTCCAACCTGCTCGACGGCGGGGCCCACTTCTACGACACCTACCAGTGCGCCGACGGCAAGTGGATTTCGATCGGCTCCATCGAGCCGCAGTTCTACGCCCTGCTGCTGGAAAAGACCGGCATCACTGACCCGCAGTTCCAGAACCAGATGGACCGCTCGGCCTGGCCCGAGCTGACCCAAAAGCTGGCCGACGTCCTCAAGACCAAGACCCAGGCCGAGTGGTGCGCCATCATGGACGCCACCGACATCTGCTTCGCCCCCATCCTCGACCTCGATGAGGCGCCGAAGCACCCGCACAACGTCGCCCGCGAAACCTTCCTGACCCTCGACGGCGTCGTGCAGCCCGCCCCGGCCCCCCGATTCTCCGCCACCCCCGGCAAGGTCCAGGGGCCGCCGCCGAAGATCGGCTCGAACAACGAGGACGCGCTGGGCGACTGGGGCTTCTCGGCCGAGGCGATCAAGGACCTGCAGGCGTCGGGGGCCCTCTAAGGTCTCAAGCCTGCAACACGGCTGACACCGAACCGACGCTTTCCATTCAGGCACGGTTCAGCCGCGGCCTCGTAATTTGGCATCGTGACTGGAGGCGCCGCGCTCTCCCGTCCCTCGAAAGCGGCGCCGAGAGGCATACAGGACGAAGGCAAGGTCTTCCTGGAGGCGCGCCGTCCGGTCAAACGGGCGGCGCGCTGTCCTGTATTGCCCCTAGATGTATTGCCTAGGCGCATGGTTACGGGCAGGTTCCGCCGATGTCGGATACCCGGGGCCGGTTCGCGCTCATGACTCGTTGGCGAGACCTTGATCCGGCCCATTGGGTGCGGCTCACCCTGACCGTCGCGGGCAAGTCTCTGTCCCGCCTGTGGGGCCGGGACGTCATGCTCTACGTCGGCGGCGTCAGCTTCTGGGCCATGCTGGCGGCCTTTCCGGCCATCGCCATCGGCATGGGCCTGTTCGGGCTGTTGGTCGATCCGGACAAGATTGCCAAGCGCGCGGAGGCCCTTACCGGCCTGATGCCGCCCGGGGCGCAGGCCCTGTTCGAAAGCGAACTGATCCGCATGGCCCATGCCCCGCTGCAGGCGGTGTCGGCCCAGAGCGCCCTGGCCCTGATCATCGGCGGCTATGCGGCCCATCGGGGCTTCAAGGCCCTGCTGGCCGGCCTCTCCTTCATCCATGACGAGGAGAACCAACGCGGTTTCTGGACCTTCAACTTCATGGCCCTGATCGTGCTGATCTGCGCCTTCGTGCTGATGGGGGTCGTGTCCGCCCTGTTCCTGATGCTGCGGCTGATGGGAGCTGCGCTGGATATCAAGCCGCTAGCCGGTACGGTTTTCCTCAGCGAATGGACCTGGACCAGCCTTGGCATCACCCTGGCGATGACCCTGATCTACCGCTACGCCATGTCCAGAGAGCCCGTCGTCTGGCGCGCCTCGATCATCGGCGGCATGGCCGCGGCCGCGCTTGCCGTCGGCGCCAGCTGGGCATCCGCCTTCTACGTCGAACAGATCGCCCATCTGGGCGCCACCTACGGCTCGGTCTCGGCGGTGGTGGTGTTCCTCATCTGGCTCAGCTGGAACGTCAACGTCGTCTTCCTCGGCGGCGCCATCGCCACCGAAGTCGAACTGGCCATCGCCCAGCCGACGCTGGACTTCGAGGACGCGCCGCTGATCTAGCGGCCCACCCCAACATTCCGATCATCCCGACGAAAGTCGGGACCCAGCTGGCAAACCAGAAGACAGGCTGGCGCTGATCAGAGCGGACCCGGAGCCGCTGGCGGACACTGGGTCCCGACTTTCGTCGGGATGGTCGGTGGGAAAGGGATCAACCCTTGCGGATCACGAAGCTCACCGCCCCGTCCGCCTCGGCCTGCTCCACCACCGCATGCCCGCCCTGATTGGCGAAATGCGGCACGTCCACCTTGGCCATCGGGTCATCGGCGATCAGCCGCACCAGATCACCGCTCGCCATCGCCTCCAGCGCCCTGCGCAGCTTCAGCGTCGGCACCGGGCAACGGTGACCGCGCGCGTCGATCAGGAGAGGCTCTTGGCTCATGGCATCCCGATAGCTAGGGTCCGCCGCCTAAACAAGTTCAGGGGTCGTCATGCTTCGAGGTCTGGTTGCCGCGCTGGTCAGTGCGTCCTTCATCGTCACGCCGGCCTTCGCCGCGGCGCCCAAGAAGGCTGATCCTGCCAAGTGGGACGTCAATGCCCCGCCCGGACCGTTCAAGGACGTGCCGATCGACACCACCACCGGGACCTGGATGAGCATCGACGTCAGCCCCGACGGCAAGGAGGTCCTGTTCGACCTCTTGGGCGACCTCTACACGATCCCGATCAGCGGCGGCGAAGCCAAGGCCCTGACCAGCGGCGTCGCCTGGGACATGCAGGCCCGCTATTCGCCCAACGGCCGCTGGATCGCCTTCACCTCGGACCGCGGCGGCGGCGACAACATCTGGGTCATGAACCGCGACGGCTCGGACATGCATGCCGTCTCGAAGGAGACCTTCCGCCTGCTCAGCCAGCCGGCCTGGTCGCCGGACAGCGAATACGTCGTCGGCCGCAAGCACTTCACCTCGGGCCGCTCGCTCGGCGCCGGCGAGATGTGGCTCTACCACCGCTCCGGCGGCGACGGCCTGCAGCTGACCAAGAAGCGCACGGAACAGAAGGATAGCGGCGAGCCGGCCTTCAGCCCGGACGGCCGCTACCTCTACTTCAGCGACGACGCCACGCCGGGCGGCCAGTTCGAATACAGCAAGGATCCCAACACCCAGATCTATGTGATCCAGCGCCTCGACCGAAAGACCGGCGAGACCAGCCAGTATGTCACCGGCCCCGGCGGCTCGATCCGCCCGACCCCCTCGCCGGACGGCAAGAGCTTGGCCTTCATCCGCCGCGTTCGCTACAAGACCACCCTCTTCATCCGCGACCTGGAGAGCGGCAAGGAGACTCCGGTCTACGACGCCCTCGACCGCGACATGCAGGAGACCTGGGCCATCCATGGGGTCTACCCCAACATGGCCTGGACCCCGGACAACAAGGCCATCGTCCTCTGGGCCGGCGGCAAGATCCGCAAGGTCGACGCCGCCACCGGTTCGGCCGCTGACATCCCCTTCCATGTGAAGACCACCCGCCGCGTCACCGGCGTGGTCCGCGCCAAGGTCGATGTCGCGCCCAAGGCCTTCGACGTGAAGATGATCCGCTGGGCCGAGGTTTCGCCCCGCGGCGACAAGGTCGTCTTCGAGGCGCTCGGCAAGCTGTGGATCCGGGACGTCGCCAGCGGCCAGGCCAAACGCCTGACCGGCCAGAGCGACCACTTCGAACTCTATCCGTCCTGGTCCCGCGATGGTTCTTCCATCGTCTACACGACCTGGAATGACGAGGCCTTCGGCACGATCCGCGTCGTCTCCGCCGCCGGCGGCGAGGGCAGGGTGGTTTCGAAGAAGCCCGGCCACTACATCGAGCCGGCCTTCAGCCCCGACGGCCGCACCATCGTCTACCGCACCGTCCAGGACGGCTACCTGACCAGCGCCCTGTGGGGCGGTGACACCGGCCTGTGGAGCGTGCCCGCCGCCGGCGGCGAGCCCAGGGAGATCACCGACAACGGCGTGCTGCCGCAGTTCGGCGCCGCCTCCGACCGCGTCTATTTCATGAGCTATGAGGCCGAGGGCAAACGCGCCCTCAAGTCGGCCGAACTCGACGGCGGCGACCAACGGGTCCACCTGACCAGCGCCAACGCCGGTGAATTCGCCATCGCCCCCGACGAAAAATGGGTGGCTTGGACCGAACGTTTTAACGCCTACGTCGCGCCCCTGGTCTTCACCGGCAAGCCGGTCGAGATCGGTCCCGATTCCAAAGCCCTGCCGGTCACCCGTGTCACCCGCGACGCCGGCGAATGGCTGCATTGGTCGGGCGACAGCAAGCGCCTCTGGTGGTCGCTCGGACCGGAGCTCTACAGCCGCGACCTCAAGGACGCCTTCGCCTTCATCGACGGCGCCCCCAAGGACCTGCCCAAGGCCCCCGAGAGCGGCATCAAGCTTGGCTTCAGCCAGGCCTACGACGCCCCCACCGGCAAGATCGCCCTGGTCGGCGCCCGCATCGTCACCATGAAGGGCGACGAGGTCATCGAGGACGGGATCATCGTCCTCAACGGCAACCGCATCGAGGCCATCGGCAAGCGCGGCGCGGTCAATGCCCCCGGGGACGCCAAGGTCATCGACGTCAGCGGCAAGACCATCATCCCCGGCCTGATCGACGCCCACTGGCACGGCTCGATGGGCTCGGACGAGATCATCCCGCAGCAGAGCTGGATCAACTACGCCGCCCTCGCCTTCGGGGTGACGACGATCCACGACCCCTCGAACGACACCAGCGAGATCTTCGCCGCCAGCGAACTGGAAAAGGCCGGTGAGATCGTCGGTCCGCGCATCTTCTCGACCGGCACCATCCTCTACGGCGCCACCACGCCGTTCACGGCCAAGATCGAAAGCGCCGATGACGCCATGAGCCACCTGCGCCGCATGAAGGCGGCCGGGGCCTTCAGCGTGAAGAGCTACAACCAGCCCCGCCGCGACCAGCGTCAGCAGGTCATCGCCGCCGCCCGCGCCCTCGACATGTCGGTGGTGCCGGAAGGCGGCTCGCTGTTCGAGCACAACATGACCATGCTGATCGACGGCCACACCACCATCGAGCACTCGATCCCGGTCGCCGCCATCTATGACGACGTCAAGCAGCTCTGGCCGCAGACCGGCACCGCCTACACCCCGACCCTGGTCGTGGCCTATGGCGGCGCCTGGGGTGAGCACTACTGGTACGAGACGACCAACGTCTGGGAGGACCCGATCCTCACCAAGTATGTGCCCCGCCGCATCCTCGACGCCCGCTCGCGCCGGCCCTTCAAGATCCCGCCGGAAGAGCTGAACCACATCCGCATCGCCAGCGTGGCCCGCGAGCTCAACGACCTGGGCGTCTCGGTCCAGGCCGGCGCCCATGGCCAGCGCGAGGACCTCGGCCTGCACTGGGAGATCTGGATGATGGAGCAAGGCGGCATGACCCCGCTGAACGCCCTGCGCACCGCCACGCTCAACGGCGCCCAGGCGCTGGGCATGGACCGCGACATCGGCTCGCTGGAGGTCGGCAAGCTGGCCGATCTGGTCATCCTCGACGCCAACCCGCTGGAGAACATCCGCAACACCCGCCAGATCCGCTTCACCATGATCAACGGCCGGCTGTTCGACAGCGACATGAACGAGGTCGGCGGCCGCGGCCGGGCCCGCAAGCCCTTCTGGCACCAGCAGGCCGGCGGCGAGACCTGGGGCGGCGTCAGCACCACCGAGGCGGCGGATCATACCGATGACTGACGCCCCGGAGATCATCGACAACCGCGCGGCCAACCGCTTCGAGGTCCATCTCGGCGGCGAGACCGCCTTCGCCGAATACCGGCTGGAGGAGGGCGCTATCGTCTTCCCGCACACCGTCGTGCCCCCAGCCTTTGAGGGCAAGGGTGTCGGCGGGGCGCTTGTCAAACACGGCTTGGCTTACGCGAGGGAGCGACATTTAAAGGTCAAGCCGACCTGCAGCTTCTTCGCCGGCTACATCAGCAAACACCCCGAGTATCACGATCTGGTCCACCCGGATTTCCGGTCGAAACTCGGCATCGAAAACTAGGGACGAGACATGAAAACCCGCATCACCGAACTCTTCGGCATCGAGCACCCGATCATCCAGGGCGGCATGCACTTCGTCGGCTTCGCCGAGATGGCGGCGGCGGTATCCAACGCCGGCGGCCTGGGGATCATCACCGGCCTGACGCAGCGCACGCCGGACGATCTGGCCAAGGAAATCGCCCGGTGCAAGGAGATGACCGACAAGCCGTTCGGCGTAAATCTGACCTTCCTGCCGTCGGTAAACCAGCCAGACTACCCGGGCTATGTGAAGGCCATCCTCGACTCCGGCGTCAAGGCGGTCGAGACGGCGGGCAACAACCCGGCCAAATGGCTGCCCCCGCTGCAGGAAGCCGGCGTCAAGGTGATCCACAAATGCACCTCGGTTCGCCACAGCCTCAAGGCCGAGTCGATCGGCTGTGACGCCGTCAGCGTCGATGGCTTCGAATGCGGCGGTCACCCGGGCGAGGACGACGTCCCCAACATGATCCTGCTGCCGCGCGCCGCCGAGGAACTGAAGATCCCCTTCGTCGCCTCCGGCGGCATGGCCGACGCCCGCTCGCTGGTCGCGGCCCTGGCCATGGGCGCCGAGGGCATGAACATGGGCACCCGCTTCATCGCCACCAAGGAAGCGCCGGTCCATGAAAACGTGAAGCTGGCCATCGTCGCCGCCAGTGAACTCGACACCCGCCTGGTCATGCGCCCGCTGCGCAACACCGAGCGCGTTCTGACCAACGCGGCGGTCGAGCGTCTGCTTCAGAAGGAAAAAGAGCTCGGTCCGAACATCAAGTTCGAGGACATTATCGAAGAAGTTGCGGGGGTTTACCCGCGCATCATGATGGATGGCGAAATGGAAGCTGGGGCCTGGTCCTGCGGCATGGTCGCGGGTCTGATCCACGACATCCCGACCTGCAAGGAACTGATCGACCGCATCATGAGCGAAGCCGAGCAAATTATACGCGGTCGTTTGGAAGGCTTCCTGGCGGCCTAGGCGGGCCGTGACGCCGGTCGGGTCTCCCGGCCGGCGGCATTCCGCAGGACCTCTCAGAGCCCCAGCGGTCCGAGGATCCAGACCATCCAGCCGCCAAGGGCCAGGAACACGCCGAACGGCAGCTTCATCTCTGCCGAGACGCCGCGTCGCCGGACGACCATGGCCAGCACGACACTGAGGCCGGCGATGCCGGCCCAGACCACCACGCTGGGCAGTCCCTGCCAGCCCACCCAGGCCCCGATAGCGCCCAGCAGGATGGGGTCGCCGCCGCCCAGTCCCTCGCGGCCGCGCAGGCGCCGGTAGGCGAAGGCAACCAGCCACAGGGCGCCGAACCCAGCCGCCGCGCCGATCAGGTTGTGGACCCAGGACAGCTGGCTCTGACCTGCCAGGAAGAAGGCGACGGCCTGGATCAGGCCGAGGGCGCCCAGCGGCAGGGTCAGCCGGTCAGGCAGCCAGAAGTGCTCGCCGTCGATGACGGCCAGGATCAGCAGCCACCAGCCGAACAGGGCGCTGACCAGGGCCATAGGGCCATCGAAGGCGTAGGCGGACCAGACGCCGAGGGCCAGGCAACCCAGCTCCATCATCAGATAGCGCCGGGGAATGGCGGCGCCGCAGGATCGGCAGCGGCCCCGCAGGACCAGGAAGCTGAGGATCGGCACAAGATCGATGGGGGACAGGGTGCGACCGCAGGACCCGCAGGCGGACCGGCCCATGACCACCGGCTTCTCCTCCGGCAGGCGCAGGCTGATCAGGCCAAGGAAGCTGCCCGCCACCGGGCCCAGCAGGATGGCGGCAAGGTCCCACAGCCAGATCATGTCGGTCAGCCCCCCGGGGCGCGGCGCAGGATGCTCGCCCAGGGATTCAGGCCGGGCTCGGCGATCTTGCTCAAGGTGTTGGTGTCGCGGTGCAGGAAAGGGGCGTCCTGGCCGCGCACCTGCAGGGTGGTGTCCTGGACATAGCTCCAGGAGCCGTCGTCGTGGAACGTCACCTCGATGCGGTAGGCGTCCGTGCGGAAGGCCTGCTCCAGGAAGGTCGTCGAGCAGATTCCGTATTCGGTCTGGCCGCGCACGGCGGTCAGCACCAGGGTCCCGGCGTCCGGCTCGGCCTGGCCGGCGGCGATGGCGACCTGGCCGCGCGGGATCGACACGGTCTGCAGGATGAGCCCGGTGGCCGGCTCCCAGAGCCAGTAGCCGACCTGATCGTGAAAGGTGATCGCCTCTTCGACGGTGTTGACGTGCACATGGTAGCGCAGGCCGTAGAACAGCTGCGGCCCGTTGGCCTGCGGATCGATCGGCTGCATCTCGATGCGTTCGTAGAACTCGCGGCGCTCGGGCCCGTCGGCCTTGGGGTTCACATCGACGCCCCGTCGGCCCTCCCAGATGCCGGCCAGGCGGCGCAGCGGGCCCAGGTTGGCCAGGGTCTCGGGATCGACGTCCTCGGGCTCGGTGAAGATGTCGTCCGGGATGTCCATGCCGTGCTGCTCCTTGGCGCCTTGCGTGACGCCGGCCTAGCATGAGTCACGGTCGGCGGCGCGGTCGCGCGAACAGATATCCGGCGGTCAGCCAGCGTCGGCATAGCCCGCGTAGCTATGCTTGAGGGTGGCGTGGTTGAGCAGCATCTCGGCCACCTGCTTGCGCCCCGAGGCGTCGAAAATGCGGGTGCGCACCCAATAGGATTCCGTTCGCTTGCTCTCGGCCAGGGCGGCGATCTCGCGCCGCAGGACATACTCCTCGCCAACGAAGAGCGGTCCGTCGATCAGGCGAATTTCCTGGTCGGCGAACAGGCCGACGGCGGGGCCCTTCACCGGGAACCTGGCCTGGTGGCTGCTGTATTCGGCCAGCACGCTGATCATCTCCAGCGGGATGATCGGGCGTCCCCAAGGGGAGCCTTTCGAATACCAGTCGGAGGTCTCGGTGATGCCGGCCAGCTTCTGGTTGAGGCTGAACGGATAGAGGTTGCCCATGTGCTGGTCCGGGTCCATTCGGACCCGCTCTTCGGCCGCCCCGGTCATGCCGACCTCGAGGTCCGCCAGGATCAGCAGCGGGCCTGGCGGCCGCAGCGCCGCCATCCGTTGCTCCAGCAGGGTAGGGCCGTCTCCCGTCCCGATGCTGGCGCTGGCCTCCAGCACCGGCGTGCCATCGGCCTTCTCGGCCCACACCCGCGTGGTCTTCGCGCCCTCGGCCGGGATCTCGGCAAAGGCCCGCACTTCTTCACCTTCGACCACCATGTTCAGGTAGTGGGAGGAGATACAGCCCTGCTCGAACCAGGCCTTGCCCCAGATATTCTCCATCAGCGGTGGAAAGAGGCTGAAGTGCGTCGGCCCCTCGATCGGCCCGGCCCGGAAGCCGAGCTTTTCCGCCATCTCGTCGTCATGGATCGAGGCGTGTCCGCCATACTCCTGATCGCCCAACATCTGGCGCGGCTTGCGCAGGGGGCCGACGAGGGACAGGGGCGTATCGAAGGTCACGGGCGGCTCCTTGAGATCATTCCGGCGACGGTCCAGCGGTGAAGGGGCGAGGTCAAGCCTTCAGCCCGTTCGGGTCGGGCAGAAACGCCGTCACCTCCGCCAGGAACCGGTCCAGTTGATCGTGATGCAGCCAATGGCCGGCATTCTCGAACGAGACCACCTTCGCGTCCCGAAAATGAGTGGCTCGACCATCTTTGGCCGGGTTCGAGGCCCAGCTGTCTTCGCCGACGCATAGCAGGGTCGGGCAGGTAATCTCGGCCCAGACCGCGTGGAGCTCCTCCTCCGACAGATCGCCCGGGGGCTGGCCACGCAGGTAGTTGTCGAACTTCCAGCTGTAGGTCCCGTCCTCGTTGCGGCTGACCCCGTGGATTGTCAGGTGACGCGCCTGGCCTTCGCTCAGATGACCATTCGCTTCCCGCATGCGCAGCAGGGCTTCGTCGATGCTGGCATAGCGTCTGGGCGACCGGCCGCTCAGTCCCCGCCGCTGCTCGATCCAGTCCCGCCAGCGCTTGCCGACGGGGGTTTGCCGCCGCTGGGCGTACATCTTCGGGCTGGGGCCCAGGCCCTCGATCGCCACCAGCGCCGTCACCTTCTCAGGGAACAGGCCGGCGTAGCGCAGGGCCACGGCGCCGCCGAGGGAATGGGCGATGATCGCAACCTGCTCCTGGCCGGATTGCTGGATGAACTGCGCCAGGTCGTAGACCATGTAGGGCAGCATGTAGGCGCCATCGGGCGACCAGGCGCTGTCGCCATGGCCCCGCAGGTCGGGGCAGACCACATGCCAGTCGCGCCGCAACGCCCGCGCAACCCAGTCCCAGCTCCGGGCGTGATCCTGCCCGCCATGCTGCAGGACCAGGGTCGGCGCGCCGGGGTTGCCCCAGTCGAGGTAGTTCAGCCGCAGGCGCTGGGACATGAAGCTGTGGGAGGTCGGACCGGCGTCGTCGAGGGAGGATGGATCGCTCATGGCCCCGTCGTCTCAGAGCCGGCCCGGGCTGGCAAGGGCGATGCGGCCGTCGAGAGCGCATGGCCAGGCCCGGCCGGACCAATCTCCGGTTGACGTGGGTCAATGCCATTCCGCCTGTCCCGGCGTCTCCTGAGCCTTCCATCCGTTTCGAGGCTGACCCGATGCCCCAGCCGCCAAGACGCATCCTCGTCATCAACGGTCACCCGGACCCTGACCCGGCCCACCTTTGCGCAGCCCTCGCCGAGGCCTACGCCAAGGGGGCAACGAAGGCCGGCCATACGGTCGAGCGTCTCAGCGTCGGCGCCCTCGATTTCCCGCTGATCCATTCGCCCAGGGACTATCAGTCCGGCCACTTCAGCGCCGACATCAAGATGGCGCAGGACGCCGTACGGACGGCCGACCACCTGGTGCTGGTGTTTCCGATCTGGTTCGGCGGCCCGCCTGCCGTACTCAAGGGGTTCTTCGAACAGCTGTTGCGCAGAGGGCTGGCGTTGGGATCGCCGCAGGCGCCGATCACCAGCGTTCTGACCCGCAAGTCCATCCGCCTGATCGTCACCATGGGCGCGCCGGTCCTGGTCTTCCAGCTGGTGTTGGGCGGCCACGGGGTGGCCAGCCTCGAGCGCGGGCTGTTGTGGGTGACCGGCATGGGTCCAATCCGCAAGACCCTGTTCGGCAGGGCGCACCTGGACGCGCCCGAACAGAAAGCCCGCTGGCTGGCCAAGGTCGAATCGCTCGGCCTTCAGGGGGCGTGAGGGGCGGCGGCGTCGATGCCCGGGCGGACAAAAGGAGCTTCTTGACGCCGGTCAAAGCGAGACTCCGCACCCTGGGGTAGTCGAGGGGGGCGCCAACCGGCGCTGTCGAAACGGAGACGATCATGACCCGTCAGGACCCCAAAGCCCTCCTGCCCACGCTCGCCGATCAGACCGCTCACTTCTTCGCGCCGCTGCAGAAGGAGATCGACCGGGTGGTGACCGAATTCGCCCGAGGCGTGGGCGGCAATGATGCCTTCCTGCCCTCGCCCGACATGGATCTGGTCGAGAAGCCGGACGGTGTCGAACTGACCGTGGAGTTGCCGGGCCTGAAGCCGGAGGACATCTCCATCACGCTCGAAGACGGCGTCCTGACCGTTTGCGGCGAGAAGCACGGCGAGACGGACGACAACCGCAAGGGCTACCGGGTGATCGAGCGGCGGTTCGGCGCCTTCTCCCGATCGGTCAGGTTGCCGGGCGGGGTGATCGCCGATCAGATCAAGGCTGACCTGAAGGAGGGCGTCCTGACGATCACCGCGCCGCGCCAGGCCGACCAGGCATCCCGAAAGGTGCCCATCGGCGAGGCGAAGGCCTGACGCGCGCGGAGCGAGACGGCGATGCTGGCCATGGCCCTTGAGGCGGCGCATCGGCGTCTCACCGCTGTCAGCCTGCCCGATCCGGTCGCCGGACCGGGCGAGGTGATCTTGCGGGTTCACGCCTGCGGCGTCTGCCGAACGGACCTGCATGTCGTCGATGGCGACCTTGGACATGGTCTTGCCGGAGTCATTCCCGGTCATGAGATCGTCGGCACGGTTCAGTCGCTCGGGGTCGGCGTGACGAACCTGCGCGTCGGGGACCGGGTCGGGGTGCCGTGGCTGGGCGGCGCCTGCGGGCGCTGCCGCTACTGCCGCGAAGGCGCCGAGAACCTTTGCGACGCCCCCGAGTTCACCGGCTGGACGCGCCATGGGGGCTATGCCGAGCAGGTCAGCGCCAGGGCTGACTTTTGCATTCCGCTCCCGCCCGGCCTCAGCGACATCGAAGCGGCGCCGCTGCTCTGCGCCGGCCTCATCGGCTTTCGCGCCTGGCGCATGGCCTGCGAGCAACGGCCGGTGCGCCGCCTGGGCCTGTACGGCTTTGGCGCGGCCGCCCACCTGCTTGCCCAGCTGGCGATCGCGGAAGGGCAGGCGGTCCACGCCTTCACACGGTCAGGCGATGCCGCGGCCCAGCGCCTGGCCAGGGACCTGGGCTGCGTCTGGGCGGGCGGTTCCGACGAGGAGCCGGAAGACCCCCTCGACGCAGCGATCATTTTTGCCCCGGTCGGCGAGCTGGTTCCGATCGCCTTGCGCGCGGTGCGCAAGGGCGGGACCGTCGTCTGCGCCGGCATTCACATGAGCGACATCCCCGGCTTTCCCTACGCCTCGCTGTGGAACGAGCGCCGGCTTGTCTCCGTCGCCAACCTGACCCGGGCCGATGCCCGCGAGTACCTTCCGCGCGCGCTGTCCGCTGGAGTCCGCGCCCAGGTGACAGCCTATGATCTGACGCGGGCCAACGAGGCGCTCGACGACCTCCGCGCCGGCGCCTTCGCCGGAGCGGCGGTCCTGGTGACGGGAGCGGGCCGTGATCCTGATCCGGCCCGCGATGATACTTGAAGGGCTGGCGGCCCGATCAGGCCTCGACGAGATTGGCGAGGCCGACCGGGTTGCGGATCTCGAACCGGCGGCAACCGAGGAAACGAACCAGGCCATCGGCCTGCAGCTGGGTCACCATGCGCGACACGGTCTCGATCGTCAGGCCCAGGTAGTCGGCCATGTCCTGGCGACCCATGGGCAGCTCGGCGACGTCTCCGCGGAAGCGCCGCGCCATGTCGAGCAGAAAGCAGGCCACCTTCTCACAGGCCGACTTGCGGCCAAGCAGCATCACATGCTCCTGGGTGCGCTGCAGTTCACGGGCCGTTTCGGACCAGATCATCCGCTCGATCTTCAGCCCGTCCTCGCCGTAGAGCCCCAGCGCCGACTTGCGGATGACCTGGATCTTGCAGGCCCCCAGGGCCTCGGCCGAGAACCGGTGGACGGAACCCGCCTCCAATCCCAGGAGGTCACCCGGATAGTAGAAGTCGCCGATCTGGCGACGCCCGTCGCTGAGCAGCCGCGTCGTCCGCACCGCGCCACGCACGACGCGGTAGATCATGTCCGCTTCCTCATCCTGAGCGTAGATTTCCTCGCCGGCGGCGAAGGCCATCGGCACGCCGACTTGACCGAAGTCCTCGGTGGGTTGGGGGGCAGCGGCGGCGGATGTGACGGCGAACATCAGGTCTCTCCCATCTGCGATGGCAGATCGCTAGGGCCGACGGCGGTCCGCTGAAATTCGTGGCCTGCGCTTAAGGGTGTCTACGTAGGCGCAATTTGGGGCCAACGATGAAGGCATCTTGTCGGTCCGCACCTGATGGGCAGGTTATTCCCTACAGCAGCACGAGCCGGCCGGGTTTGATCTCGATCACAACGCCGCTCCCGCGCCTTACCCATCATCGAGGCCTCACCTGGCGCCTGACCTGGCCCGGGCGCTTCAGGACGAGGGCTACAAATGACCCCCACCATCAGCTTTCACGGCGCCGCCGGTTGCGTCACCGGCTTCTGCGCCGAGCTGCGGACCAGCAACTCGCGGGTGCTGGTCGACTGCGGCATGTTCCAGGGCTCCAAGACCCTGAAAAAGCTGAACTACAACGACTTTCCTTTCGAGGTTTCGCGGATCGACGCCGTCCTGCTGACCCATGCGCACATCGACCATTCCGGCCTGCTGCCAAAGCTGATGCGGGCCGGATACACCGGGCCGATCTTTGCGACCGCCGCGACGCGTGACCTTTGCGAGGTGATGCTGGCCGATGCCGGCGGAATTCAGGAGGGCGAGGTCCGTGACCTCAACCGTCGCAACCAGCGCCGGGGACGCCCGCAGGTGGAGCCGATCTACACGGCGCGGGACGCCAAACGACTGATGCCTCAGTTCCAGACGGTGAAGTTCGGCGAGCGCGCCATCATCGCCGGCGATATCCAGGCGACCTGGTGGCCGGCCGGCCACATCCTCGGGGCCGGATCAGTCGCTGTCGACGTCGACGCCGATGACGGCCCCCTGAAGCTGCTGTTTTCCGGCGACCTGGGCCCCGGCGGCAGCGAGTTCGTCGCCGAGCCGGAAGCGCCGTCGGGCTTCGATCATCTGATCATCGAGTCGACCTACGGCGACCGGGATCGCATCGCCACCGATCCGGCGACCCGCAGGCGGGCGTTGGCGGCCGAACTGCGGGATGCGCATGCGGCCGGCGGGCCGCTGCTGATCCCGGCCTTCGCCGTTGAGCGCAGCCAGGAACTTCTGCTCGATATCCTGGCGGTCATGGACAGCGGCGAAGCGCCGGCCACGGATATCTTCCTCGACTCGCCCCTGGCCATCCGGGCGACCGATGTGTTTCTGGAGCGCGGCTGGAACCGCAGCACTAACAGCAACCCGTTCGAGGCCCTGCGCCACTCGCCGCACCTCCGGTTCCTCAGCAAGCCCGCCGACAGCGATACCCTCGACCGGCTGAAGGGCTGGCACATCATCATGGCCGGCAGCGGCATGTGCGACGCCGGCCGCATCCGCAAGCACCTCAAGCGGCTGCTTTGGCAACGCGAATGCACCGTCCTGCTCAGCGGTTACCAGGCGGTCGGGACCCTGGGACGGTTGCTCTCCGAAGGCGCCGAGCGGGTCAGCATCCAGGGTGACGAGGTGCGGGTCCGGGCGCGGGTGAGGATGTTCGACTCCTACTCGGGACACGCGGACGCGTCCGGCCTGGTCGCGTGGGCCAGTTCGCGAGGCCCGATCAGCGGCACGACCTTCATCGTGCATGGCGAGCCCGAGGGCGCGGCGGGCTTGCGCGATCGGCTCGCCAGCGCGGGCTTTGCCGCGGATCGGCTGGTCATTCCGGCGATAGACGACCGGTTCCGTCTCACCCGGGCCGGCGCCGAGGCCGAGCAGACCGGATCGCGTCGGCTTCCCTCGGACGCGGCGGCGCGGCTGGACTGGCACAACAGCCGGGCCGCCTTCCTCCTGGGCCTCAACGCTGCCCTCGAACAAGCCCCGGACGACAAGGCGAGAGAGGCGCTGCTCAACCGTCTGGCCGGCGCCCTTGGCCCCCCTTTTGACGGAGATCAAGGCGCCACCGGATCGAACCCGGCAGTGTGAGGCCGTCGCCATGGTTTTTCGCCCGGCGGCGCAAGGTATGAAGAAAACCCGCCGGCCTCCCCACTCCCCCAATCCGGCCGGTGGAGCGCCCCGGGGAATTCGTTCCTCGGGGCGAACTTCGCTTCGCGATGGCGTGACGGCAGCTGGTTCAGGCTGGCTCGAGCCCGGGCATCGGCCTCCGTAGCGCCCCTTAGGGGCGGCCCCTGAATGGCGGCGGTCGCCGACATGAGCCCAGCATGGGGGTAGGTTCAGAAAGGATCATCGCCATGCCGCTGAAGCCCTCGCGCGAAAGCGCGCCGCATGCGGTCATCCCCCGCCAAGGAGGCGACGAATGAGCATCTTCCCGAACAGAGTCTGGGCCCTGGCCCCGCTCCACGCCGCCGCCGCCGTCCTCCTGCTCGCCTGCGCCGGCGGGGCGGGCGCTTCTCCTGAGCCCGAAACCCGGATGGGCCCCGATGTGCGCATTGAGGGCGGCCTGGCCCTGGCCCGGCGCGCCTGTTCCAGCTGCCATGCGGTCGAGTCCGGCGCCGACAGTCCCCGTCCGGCCGCTCCAACCTTTCCGCAGCTTGCCGGTCGGCTCACCGGGCCGAGGCTGGAGGAAAGCCTGACCATGGTGTCGGACCTCGGCCACGGAGAGATGCCGCCAGCCCGCCTGGACCAGGCCGAACTGCGCGATCTCGCCGTCTACATCGACAGCCTCGATTGACCCCGGAGAAGTCCCATGGCCGTCATCGCCTTCATTGAGCGGATCGCCGTTTCGCCCCGTGACCACAAGCATCCGGCAGGCCGCGCCGCGCTCTGGACCATCGTGGTCCTGGCCATGGCGACGCTGCTGGCGCCGTTCATCGGCGACAAGGGCCAGGTGTTGCTCGCGGTCTGCCTGATCGGCGCGGCCATCGCCGGCCTCTGCTTTGCGCTTGAAGGGGCTGTGTTCTGGAGCGTGCTGGCCTGGAGCCTGGCAACCGCCGCCGCCGGCGCGCGCCTGGTGTTCCTGGGAATCTATGACGAGCCCGACCTGATCCAGGTTCTGCTGTTCACGGCGACGGTCCAGGCCGCCGCCTTGCTGGTCCTGACCGCGCCCGTCTGGCTGGCCTCCTGGCGAGCCCGCTTGCCGGCCATCCTCTCGCTGGCCGGATCGGCGCTGGTCATCGTCTTCGTCCTGACGCCGCTGACGGTCGAGGAAACCGGCCAGTCGACCCAGGTGGCCCTGCTGGACCTTGTCGCGCTGCCCATGGCGGTGCTGGCCCGCCGCCTGGCCTTCGCCGAGCGGCTGCGGGCGACGGGCTGACGCCTCGCCATGCGGGCCGCTCCGATCGCCATCCTCGCGCTGGCCGCCATGCTGGCCGGCTGCGCCACCCAGGCTCCCGTGCGCGGCGCTGTTGAGAGCTCGGTCGAGCAGCCGTTCCGGGATCTCAACATCCTGCGGGAAACGCCGGCCGAGGTGCTCGCCAAGGCCAGACTCGCCCCCTACGCGCCGCCGCTGGATCCGGCCTGCCCGGCGATCGCCGAGGAACTGGTCCTGCTCGAGGCGGCGCTCGGCCCCGATATCGACGGCGTTCGCGCCGCCGAGAAGGATGATCTGGCCGCCAAACTGACCTCCGACGCCGTCGGCGACCTTATCGGGCTTCCCTATCGCGGTCTGATCCGCCGGATGACCGGCGCCGATCGCCAGGAGCGCGAGGCCCGGGCCCGGAAGCTGGCCGGAAGCATCCGCCGCGGCTTCTTGAAGGGCTGGGCCCGGAGCATCGACTGCCCGCCCGCTTCCGGGCCGAATTGACCCGGATCAAGGCGAAGTTCCCCAAGACGGGCACAGTCTCTTCGAAACGGAGGACAATTCCATGAGCTATCGCGACATCCTGGTTCAGGTGAACGAAACGCCGCAGTCCCGCCCCCGCGCGGTCGCCGCCGCCGCCTTGGCCCGACGCTCCGGGGGCATGGTCACCGGCGTCTTCCTGCGCTCGGAATTCCTCAACGATGTGATGGCGACGGAAGTGCTGGCCTACATGTCGCCGCCCGACATCGACGCCCTGCTCAAGGGCCACGCCAAGTCCGTCGATGAAGCCGCCGAGGCCGCCCGCGAGACCTTCGAGGCCGCCGCCGCCGAGGCCGGCGTCGCCTCCAGCTGGCTCACCATAGGCGGCGACAATCAGGAGGTGCTCATCGCCTGCGCGCGCCGCGCCGATCTTGTCGTGCTGCCCCCGGTCGTCGCCGTCAGCATGGCGCGGTGGAAATACTCGGCCGGCGACCTGGCGATGGCGTCGGGCGGACCGGTGCTGGTCGTCGGCGACGATGGCTGCGCTCCCGACTTCGGCCGTCGCGTTCTGGTGGCATGGAATGGCTCGCGGGAGTCGGCCCGCGCCCTTCGGGACGCCTGGCCCGTGCTGATGGCGGCCGAGCAGGTCGATGTCGTGGTCGTCTCGCCGAAGGGCGACGGCGGGCCCGACGGCCTGTTGCAGCGCCACCTGGAAAGCCATGGCTGCAAGGCCAATGTCATCCTCGACCGCAGCCGGGACGAGGTGGCCGGCGAGGTGCTGCGCCGTCAGGCCCTGGATCTGGGCTCCGACCTTCTGGTCATGGGTCTGTTCGGCCGCCCGCGCGTCCAGGAACTGATCCTGGGAGGCGTCAGCCGCGATCTGCTCGGCGCGCCGCCGATCCCGCTGCTGATTTCGCACTGAGGGGAGGGGTCATGGCCTACAAGGACATCCTGCTGCACCTCGACAGCTACCCCGACGCCACGCCGATGGAGGTGGTCGATGAGGCGACCTGGGTCTGCGCGGCCCTGGGCGGGGCGGTCACCGCGACGACCTTCCAGACCCGGCTGCCGGTGAAGAGCAACGTCATCGCCGATCGCCTGATCGGGCTGTCGCAGCTGGCCGAGGAGGAAGAGGCGCGCTGCCAGGACAACGTCGATCACCTGCTGGCGCGCTTCGCCGAGCAGGCCGGCAAGCTGGGCCTCGCGAACGAAACCCGGCCGATCGAGGAGCTCTATCCCCTCCAGTCGGAACGCCTGGCCACCGTGGCGCGGACCCGCGACATCTGCGTCATCCCCTATGTCGGCGTGATCGCGCCCCAGACGGCGCTGGCCGAGGCCGTGGTCTTCAGTTCCGGCCGTCCCGTCCTGTTGTTCCGGGGCGGAACGGAGCCGCCGCGCAGCTTCAAGCGGATCCTGGTCGCCTGGGACGGCGGCCGGGCCTCCATCCGGGCGGTGACCGACGCCCTGCCGCTCCTGAAGCAGGCACAGGAAGTCCGGATTCTGACCATACTCGGCGACAAGCCAACGGCCGTCGGCGGCCAGGCCGACGAGCTCCTGCGCCACCTCGCGGCGCATGGCGTCCAGGCCGAGGCCGAGGAATACACCGCGGCGGGCGAGGGGGCCGGCAAGATCATCGAGCGGGTGGCGGACGAGCGGGGCTTTGACCTTCTGGTAATGGGCGCCTACGGCCACTCGCGGCTGCGGGAATTCTTCCTCGGCGGCGCCACCCAGCACATCCTCACCGCCCCCATCATCCCGGTCCTGCTCTCCCACTAGGGCGGGCCGACCTCAGCCGGAGCCGATCCATGGAATCCCGCCGGATCCTGATCATCAACGGTCATCCCGACGCCGCGCCGACCCGTCTCTGTGCCGCTCTGGCTGAAGCCTACGCCAGAGGCGCGCTCGCCTGCGGCCACCAGGTGAGGCGTGTCTGTCTCGGCAGCCTCGACGTGCCCCTGCTGGCCTCGCAGGCCGAGTTCGACACGGCGCCACCGGCCCATATTGCCGCCATCCAGGCCGACCTGAGCTGGGCGGAGCACCTGGTGCTGGTCTTCCCGCTGTGGCTGGGCGGGGCGCCGGCCAAGCTGAAGGCGCTGCTGGAACAGTTGATGCGGCGGGGATTCGGTTTCCAGAGCGACACCAAGGGCATGTCGGCGCGGCTGACCGGTCGCTCCGCCCGGCTGATCGTCACCATGGGCATGCCGGCCGCGATGTACCGGCTGTATTTCGGCGCCCAGGGGGTGATGAGCGTCGAGCGGGGCATCCTCCGCCTGACCGGGATGAAGCCCGTGCGGGACACCTTCTTCGGCGGCGTCGATACCGCCGGTCCGGCGCGCCTCCGCGGCTGGCTGGACCGTGTCGAGAAGCTGGGCGCCCAGGGCGACTGAGGTCCGGGCCGGTGTTTGACGACGATCAAGGCGGTTCTCGCCGGTGGGGGCAAGAAAAGGAAGGAAAGTTCAAGAGGGAGTGCGACGTGAAGGGATTCGTCGACAACATCGAGGATCTCGCGGACGCCAACGAGGCCTTCCGCCGGGTTCTCTACACCGGCCGGCATCTGCAGCTGGTCATGATGCGCCTGTTGCCGGGCGAGGAGATCGGGCTGGAGTCCCACCTCGAACACGATCAGTTCTTCCAGTTCATCGACGGCAAGGGGGCGGTCATCATCGACGGCCAGCGCACGCCGATCGAGGACGACCACGCCGTGCTGGTTCCGGCCGGCGCCCGGCACAACATCGTCAACACCGGCGACGAACCACTGACCTTCTATACCCTCTACGGCCCGCCCGAGCATCGCGACGGCCTGGTGCACGAAACCTATGCCGACGCCGCCCGCGCGCCCGAACCCTTCGACGGGCGACGGTCGGAGTAAGGCAGGCGAGATCGGCGGGGAGTTGACCGACGTCAAGGCGGAGGGGGCGAAATCTGCCCAATCTGTGGTGTTCGCACCCAGCAACAAGGAGTTCTCCGGATGAGCAAGTCAGTCACCAAGCAGATCGCCAACGAGGTGGACGACGTCTTTGACGACGTGGTCCACAATCTGAAGAAGCTCGCCAAGCACCTGGGGGAGGACACCACCGATGCCCTGTCCCGAACGGCGACCAGTGTGGCCCACTCCGCGATCGAGCTGATCGAGGACGCCAAAGCCCAAACGAAGGTGATCGCGGAGACCGCCGGCAAGGAGGCCCGTGAGCATCCGGCCGCCACCGCCGCCGCGACCGCCGCCATGGTGGCCGCCGCCGTCGGGCTCATCGGCCTGGCTGTCGCCCATCGCCGCAAACCGGCCGCCTGACCAATAACCATCGGTCAGAGCAACCGCCCCGAGGCGTTGTGCCTCGGGGCGGGCTTTGTTCGCCGCCCCTTGGGCCAGCCGTTCTGGGCTAAAGGTGCCCGGGCGATGTCGGCTGCAGAAGCTCGAGCCCCAGGGCACGGTAGTGGGCCGCCGGGACCAGATCCCCCGCCTCGACCGCGACGGCCATGCGAACGGCCGCCCGAAGCGCCATGAACAGCGGCAGCAGGGCGAGGGCCTCTTCTGGCTGGGCGAGGCTCTCCCAGTACTGGGTCATGGCGACGTGGGCGAGTTCGTCCAGGCCCCGCGCCCGCAGGTCCATGAGCAGGAAGGCCAGGTCGTAGAGCACGTCGGCCGTCGCCAGGGCCGGATCAAATTCCAGGGCGTCGAACGGCGTAACCCGGCCCTCGAACACACAGATGTTGCGCAGATGAAGATCGCCGTGCCCGCGGCGGACCCAACCGGCCTTGCGGCGCGCTTCGATCATCGGGGCATGCCGCGCGACCTCGTGCTCCAGCGCGCCGAACAGCACCTCGGATCCTGGCCGCAGATCCAGCGCCGCAGCCCCTTCCGCTTCTGTCCGACGCAGTCCGTCGATGATCCGGCGATAGTCGACCGCATGACCCGCCTCGAACTGCGGGGGCTGGCGGGCGTGAAAGGCGGCGATGGCCTTGACGGTGTCGCGGACCAGCTCGGCCGTGAGCCGGCCGGCCTCAGCCATGTCATCGAGCAGGGCGCCATCGGGAAACCGGCGCATGACCACAACCCAATCCACCGGCCGGCCCGCGCCGCCGATATGGAAGGCGCCGGCCGTGTCCCGGACCACCGGCGCCACGGTCTCGTAGAGGTCCGGAGCCAGGGCTCGATTGACCGCGAGCTCAGCCTCGCAGGCCTCCCGCCGGGCTTCCAGCGTCGACATGTCCCAGAAGGGGTGCCGGAGGCTTCGCTTCAGCTTGTAGACGCGATCAGGGCCCAGAAAGACGTACGACATATGGGTTTCCAGGCGCCGCAAGGGGCGGCTGTCTCCTGTCGCAAGTCCAGTCTCCAGCGCCGCGACGAGGGCCTTCTGATCATCCTTCGAGCGTAATCCGTCCATCACCCCTCTCCGGGTCGGCGGCGGAGCGCGGCCCACGCTCACGGCCACACTATCCTCAAAGTATCCGCCCTGTCGCGAGGCAAGACCTTGACCCCGATCAACAGCGCGGCGGAGGTTGGCTGGCCACGTCCGACGAGATGCGCACTTCCCTTTCGCTGTAGCCCTCCAACCCCACATTGGAGGAGATGGACAAACGAAGTAAGACGAAGTAGAAATATTTCGCTTGTATTAATTAC
Organism: Caulobacter sp. NIBR1757; assembly: GCF_027912495.1. Classification (GTDB taxonomy): domain Bacteria; phylum Pseudomonadota; class Alphaproteobacteria; order Caulobacterales; family Caulobacteraceae; genus Caulobacter. Next base: position 2,319,348 of record NZ_CP115463.1, read on the forward strand.
GGTCCGTCCAAATTGGATCCTCTAAGCGACGTCATAGCCCTGCTGCGGCCGAACACGGCCATCTCCAAGCCAATCACCGGGCGGGGGCGCTGGGGCGTTCGCTACGCGGCACATGATGCCCCCGGCTTCACGATCGTTCTGAAAGGCGCCTGCTGGATCGCGTTTGAAGGAGAGGAGCCCTGGAAGCTGGACGAGGGCGCCTTTCTTCTCCTGCCCTCCACCCCGGCTTTCACCCTCAGCAGTCATCCGGCCATAGCCTGCGAGCTGCGCGATCCGATGGATTTGCCGGTCCGCCATGGCGAGCAGGGTGGCGAAGCGGAGTTCGAAGCGCTGGGCGGCACATTCCGCGTTGAGGCGGTCAATGCGCTGCTTTTGCTCGCCCTGCTGCCACGCATCATCCATATCCCGCACTCGGCGGGACGATCGGCGCGGCTTGGCCGGATGATCGACCTCATCATGGACGAATGCAGCGGCGACGAGCCGGGCAAGGATATGATCCTCCAGCGCATGCTCGAGGTGCTGCTTGTGGAGGCTCTGCGCTGGCGCGGCGTCACGCCCGATGATGACCGCGCTGGCCTTCTCAACGGCATGCGCGATCCGGCCTTGTCGCGCGTACTCACGGCCATGCACGCCGATGTGCGCGCCGACTGGACGGTGGCCAGCCTCGCTCGGATCGCCGGGCAGTCTCGTTCCACCTTCGCCGCGCGCTTCGGTGCGCTTCTCGGGTGCGGACCGATCGAATATCTCAGCCGATGGCGGATGGCGCTGGCAAAAGACGCATTGCTGCGCGGCGCGAAGTCACTTGACCGGATTGCTGACGAGATCGGGTACGAATCCGCGAGCGCCTTCAGCACGGCTTTCCGCAAGCGGCTCGGCTGTCCACCCGGGAAGTTTGCCCGGACCAGCGGCGTCGCTGCCCTCGCATAGGACCGGCAAGACGGAGCTGGCGACCCTATCGATCATTGCGCCTCGGATTGGACGATTGGAAAACAATTGTGGACGTGAAATTATGTCTCGTCCATTTGCATAAAGCTATCAAGGGCCATCCGAAGACGAATGGAGGCTCCCATGCAAACGATCCTGATCACCGGCACATCCTCGGGCTACGGCCTGGAGATGGCGCGTCATTTCCTCGACAAAGGCTGGAATGTCATCGCGACCATGCGTCGCCCTGACGGCAGGCTTCTGCCAGCTTCGCCCAATCTGCGAGTTCTGTCGCTCGACGTGACCAGCGAAGAGAGCATCGCCGCCGCGGTCGCCGCGGCTGGGCCAATCGACGTGCTCGTCAACAATGCCGGCATCGGCGTGGTCGGCGCCTTCGAGGCGACGCCGATGGCGCATATCCGCAAGGTATTCAATACCAATACCTTCGGCGTCATGGCGATGTGCCAGGCCGTCATCCCGCAGATGCGTGAACGTCGGTCCGGGGTCATCGTCAACGTCACATCGAGCGTCACACTGGCCGCGATGCCGCTCGCAGCGGCCTATACCGCCAGCAAGCAGGCGATTGAAGGCTTCACTGGCTCGCTCGCCCACGAACTTGCACATTTCGATGTCCGCGCCAGACTGGTTGAGCCGGGATACGCTCCGACGACGCGGTTTGCGCACAATACAGATCTGCGCGTCGAGGATCTCATCCCTCCCGCCTATGCCGGCTTCGCGGCGCCGATTTTCGAAGCCTTCGCCAAACCGGCCCTGACGACGAAGGAAACGGATGTCGCTGAGGCGGTCTGGGACGCCGTCCACGACACGTCCGGTCGGCTTCAGTTTCCGGGCGGAGCTGATGCTGTAGCTCTCTTTCAAACCCGCCATGACTGAGGTCTGACCCGGCTCGATCTCACAACCTGGAACGAACCGGTGACGGCGCGCTGTTCATTTTGGCCCAAGTGGCGGACAGGGTGGGATTCGAACCCACGGTGGGCTCGCACCCACGGCGGTTTTCAAGACCGCTGCCTTAAACCGCTCGGCCACCTGTCCGTAGGAGCGGGACCGGCGCTATAGCAGGGCGTTTCGCTGCAAAACAGCCATTTGCTCGCCGTTAACCGAAACGAAGACCGACCCTGCCATTCTTCGCCCGGAACAAGCGGAGGGGCGCCATGGGGCGCGAGGTCTTGACGCGGGGAGGGGCGATCGCGCTGGCGCTGCTGGCGTCGGCCAGCCTGGCCGCCTGCGCCACACCACGGCTGTCGCCGCGCATGGCCGACAGCAAGCCGGCGCCCTCCAAACCGGGCGGCCGGGTTCCGGGCACCATGCGGCCTTACCAGGTGGGCGGCATCTGGTACACGCCGCGCGAACAGCCCGGCTACAACGAGGTCGGGATCGCCAGCTGGTACGGCCAGCAGTTCCATAATCGCCAGACCGCCAACGGCGAGAACTTCGACATGTGGGTGGTCTCCGCCGCCCACAAGACCCTGCCGCTGCCCTGCATCGTCGAGGTGACGAACCTGGACAATGGCAAGAAGATCAAGGTGCGGGTCAACGACCGTGGACCCTTCGTCGGCGGGCGGATCATCGACATGTCGCGGGCCGGCGCTGATGCGCTGGGGTTTGCCGGCAAGGGCACGGCCAGGGTGCGGGTACGCTATGTCGGCCCGGCGCCGCCGAGGGGCAAGGACCGCACGCTGCAGTATGCCGGGCTCGACAAGGACGAGGCCCCGCGCGCCCTGGTTCCGCGCAGTGGCGATGACTGGGTGATCCAGGCCGGAGCCTTCGCCGATCGCGACAATGCCGAAAAAGCGGTCAACTCCCTGCGGGACGTCGGCCGAGCCAGGATCGTGCCGCTGAAGCGCGACGGGCGGACCCTGTACCGCGTGGTCATTGAATCGGGACGCGATGTCCAGGGCGCCGGCCGCCTGCGTGACCAGGTGGCGCAGCTGGGCTTTCCCGACGCGAAGTTGATCGCCGACCGCTAGACATGATGGCCGGTTCAGCCGATGGGTTGGGCCCATGTCCAAGGGATTCTTCATCACCTTCGAGGGCGGCGAGGGCGCCGGCAAATCGACCCAGATCCGGCGTCTGGCCGAGCGTCTGAAGGCCCTGGGCCATCCGGTGGTGCTGACCCGCGAGCCCGGCGGCTCGCCCGGCGCCGAGGCTATTCGCGACATCGTGCTCAATGGTCCGCCGGAGCGCTGGTCGGCGGTGACCGAGACCCTGCTGATGTACGCCTCGCGCCGCGACCACATCGAGCGGGTCATCCGACCGGCCCTCGACGCCGGCAAGGTGGTGCTCTGTGACCGCTTCGCCGATTCCACTCGCGCCTATCAGGGGGCCGGCGGCCAGGTCGACACCCGGCTGATCGACACCCTGGAGGCCACCGTGCTCGAGGGCGTTCACCCCGACCTCACCCTGATCCTCGACCTGCCCGTCGAGGAGGGCCTGTCCCGCGCCCTGAGTCGCGGCGGCGGCGAGGACCGGTTCGAGGCCAAGGGCGCCGCCTTCCATGAGCGCCTGCGCCAAGCCTTCCTGGAGATCGCCCGGAACGAACCGGACCGTTGTGTCGTCCTGCGCGCCGATCGCCCGCCTGAGGACGTCGAGGCCGATATCCGCGCCGCCGTGGAGCCGCGCCTGGAGCGGGTGCATGGCTGAGGGCCTGCGTCACCCGCGCGACACCGAGCGCCTGCTCGGCCACGAGGCCCAGGAGGCGGCCTTCGTCTCGGCCCTGGACAGCGGTCGCCTGCATCATGCCTGGTTGCTGACCGGACCGGAGGGGGTCGGCAAGGCCACCTTCGCCTACATGGCCGCCCGACGGCTGCTCGGCGCGCCGCATGACGGGGCAGGGGGGCCGCTGTCTTCCAGCCAGCAGAGCATTCCCGCCCGGCTGATGGCGGCCAGGAGCCACCCCGACTTCATGGTGCTGGAGCGGATGGGCGAGGACGGCAAGCCGCGCAAGGTCATCCCGGTCGATGAGGCCCGCCAGTTGCCGGAGTTCTTCTCCAAGTCGCCGGCCCAGGCCCCCTACCGCGTCGCCATCATCGACGCCGCCGACGACCTCAACGTCAACGCCGCCAACGCCATTCTCAAGACCCTGGAGGAGCCGCCGCCGCGCGGCGTGCTGTTCCTGGTCAGCCACGCGCCGGGTCGGCTGCTGCCGACGATCCGCTCCCGCTGCCGCACCCTGGCGTTCCGCACGCCCGACACCGACACGGCCGAGCGCATCGTCCGCGAGCATTCCGACCTCGACGGCTACGACACCGCCCGCCTGGTCAAGATGGCCGGGGGCTCGCCGGGCCTGGCGTTGAAGATGGCCGGCCTTGGGGTCCTGAAGATGGACGACACTGCCCATGAACTGCTCAACCACCTGAAGCACCCCGATCCGGCCCCGCTGCTGGCCATGGCCGACAGCTTCCGCGGAGCCGAAGGGGCCGAGCGCTTCCAGATGCTGTTCGAGCGTCTCAGCGACCGGGTCCGGGTCATGGCTGTCGAGCAGGCGATGAGCGGGCAGGGCGAGGATCTCGACCGCTGGGCCGACGTCTGGGACGTGCTGGAGCGGTTGCCTCGCGAGGCCGAAGCCCTCAACCTCGACCGAGCCGACAGTTTCTGGACGGCCGTCCGCGCCTTGCGAGCCGCCGCCGCCTGATGCTCATCGACAGCCACGTCAACCTGCACGCCCCCCAGTTCGCCGACGACCAGGCCGAGGTGATCGACCGCGCCCGCGCCGCCGGCGTCGGGCTGATGGTCACCATCTGCGACAAGGTCAGCAGCTTCGAGGCCGTGCACGCCATCGCCATGGCCCACGACGACATCTGGGCGACGGTCGGAACTCATCCGCACGAAGCCAAGGAAAATCCGTCGCTTGAGGCCGATGACCTGATCAGTCTGGCGCAGCGGCCGAAGGTCATCGGCATCGGCGAATGCGGCCTCGACTTCCACTACGATCTGAGCCCCCGGGACATCCAGGCCGCCGTCTTCCGCCAGCACGTCATCGCCGCCCGCGAGACCGGCCTGCCGCTGGTCGTCCACACCCGCGAGGCCGACCAGGCCATGGGCGACATCCTCGAAGAGGAACACGCCGCCGGCCCGTTCAAGCTCTTGATGCACTGCTACACCAGCGGCCCGGAATTGGCCCGCCGGGCGGCGGCGCTGGGCGCCTGGTTCTCGGTCAGCGGCATCGCCACCTTCAAGGCGGCGCAGGACGTCCGCGACACCATCGCCGACATCATGCCGGCCGACCGCATCATCCTCGAGACCGACTGTCCCTATCTGGCCCCCGTGCCGATGCGCGGGCGACGCAACGAACCGGCCTATCTGCCTCATATCCTTGAGAAACTGGCGGAAGTCCGAGGCTGGACCCGCGACGAGGCTGAGCAGCGCACAGAGGACGCCTTCTTCGCCCTGTTCGACCGGATACCCCGTCCAGAATGACCCTGCGCGTCACCATCCTTGGCTGCGGCAGTTCCGGCGGCGTGCCGAGGGCCGACGGCAACTGGGGCGTCTGCGATCCCGCCGAGCCGAAGAATCGCCGCCGCCGCTGCTCCCTGCTCGTGGAACGGCTGGGGCAGGGGGCTGCGACCACCGTCGTCGTGGACACCTCCCCTGATTTTCGGGAACAGGCGATTTCCGCGCGTATACAACGTCTTGATGGCATTCTCTTCACGCACGATCACGCCGACCAGACCCACGGCCTCGACGACATTCGCGCCTTCGCCCTCAACCAGCGCGCCCGCATTCCGACCTGGATGGATGACGCCACCTGGCGGCGGCTGGAACACCGCTTCGGCTACATCTTCCACAGCACGGGCGGCTATCCCGCCATCGGCGAGCTCAGGTCCATGCCGGGCCTGGGTGTCCGCTTCGAGGTCGAGGGACCGGCTGGCCCGATCCCGGTCGTCGCCTTTGACCAGGAACACGGCGAGATCCGCTCCCTGGGTTTCCGTTTCGGATCAATCGCTTATTCGCCCGATGTCAACGGCCTGCCCGAGGAAGCCTTCGCGGCGTTGGTCGGCATCGACACCTGGATCGTCGACGCCTTGCGCTACACATGGCATCCGACCCACGCCAACCTCGAACAGACGCTGGCCTGGATAGACCGGGTCAAACCGCGCCGCGCCATCTTGACCAACATGCATATCGACCTGGATTTCAACCGCTTGGCGGCCGAACTTCCGGCCGGGGTCGAGCCGGCTTACGACGGGCTCAGCCTCGAAGTCCCCGCCTGACGGCGCTCATAATTTCTGATAATATATCTTAGGCGCAATGCGGAATGAAATGCGGAATGATCAGCCGGAGCGGTCGTTCGGCCGTCGCTGATCGATCCCCGCCCGCTGCATAGCCTCTGGTGAGGCCCGGCCTCATCCTTTCCCCATCGCGGGAGTCAGCGAACGCCTCGTGCGGAACGAACCTCGTCAGGAAAGCCTTGCAGATCCCAGGACGTGGGCGCTAAATTGAATTCAATTCAATGTGAGTCCGCCGATGATCTTCACGAAGATCGGAACGCCGGAGCGCCTGATCCGCGCTGCCCAGGACGAACTCATCCAGACTCACGGCCTGCTGGAGATGCAGGCCGTCGCCCGCCGGGCCAAGGCCTCGGTCGGGCTGGCCTACCATCACTTCGGCTCCAAGGCGGGCCTTATCGCCGCCGTGGTCGAGGCCTTCTACAACCAGCTCGAGGATGTCGCCTTCAGCCCCTCCAAACTGGTCTCTCCCGACTGGGCGGGACGGGAGAAGGAGCGGATCGCCGCCTACATCGCCTTCCACTACGACCACCCCTTCGCGCCCCTGGTCGTCGGCCCCTTGAGCCGGGCGGCGGAGGTGCTCGATGTCGAGCAGGCCTTCACCAAACGCCAGCTGATCGCCGGGGCCTACAATCTGCGGGCCGGCCAGCGGGCCGGCGTCATTCCCCCGGACCTCGATCCCCGCCTGACCATCGCGCTGATGATCGGCGGCATCCGCCAGGCCCTGGTCGGAGCCCTGACCGGCGGTCCCCGCCCCGACCGCGATCTGCTGACCGAGAAGATCTGGGCCTTTGTCGCCAGCGCCCTGCATCTGGCGGCGCTGGACGCCCGGGCCCGTAGCGCCAGCGTCGCCTGACGCGCCCACTTTCATAGGGAACCGACCGTGGCCGATCCGCACGCGTTTCACACACCCAAGCCGTCCTACACGAAGCAGGAGCTGATCCTCTCGGGCCAAGGCGGCTACTTCGGCCCCGGCAACGCCCAGTTGCCGGCCGCGCCAATGCTGATGATGGACCGGATCACCCAACTCGGCCTGGACAGCGGGGAGTTCGGCAAGGGCCAGATCGTCGCCGAGCTGGATATCGACCCCGACCTCTGGTTCTTCGCCTGTCACTTTCCAGGCGACCCGGTCATGCCGGGCTGCCTGGGTCTGGACGCCCTGTGGCAGATGCTCGGCTATTGGCTGGGCTGGTCGGGCTCGCCGGGCAAGGGCCGCGCCCTGGGCGTCGGCGAGGTCCGCTTTCGTGGCGACATCACCCCCGCCACCCGCCTGGTGCGCTACGAGGTGAGCATCCGGCAGGCGCGGCGCGGCCAGCTGGCGCTGGGGGTGGCCAACGGGCGGCTGTTCGCGGACGACGTCTGTGTCTACGTGGCCACCGACCTCAGGGTCGGCATGATCCGGCCGACGGCCTGAAGTCCCTGCCCGCCGCGTGGCTGGCGACGGCTCCCTAGTTATACCCGGGCGGAAAGCGGAAGCCGCCGAAGGCCTGTTCCATCAGCCGGGCGAAATGGATGGTGGTGCGGTCCTCGAAGGCGGGGCCGATGATCTGCACCCCGATCGGCATGCCGTCAGTGGAGAGACCCACCGGCGCGGCGGTCGCTGGCAGGTTGGCCAGGGTGGCGATGCCCGGCCAGGCCAGCTGGTCGAAGTATGGGGTTTCCTGGTTGTCGATCAGGTGGGTGCGTTCGTCCTGCGGCCGCGCGTCGTGCGGATAGGCCGTGCGGCCGTAGGTCGGCGCCAGGATGACGTCGAAGTCCTCGAACAGGCGGGCGAAGGCGCGGCGGGTGACCAGCTGGCCGTCCTGCATATCCATCCAGCCATGGGCGGTCAGTGGCGCCGGGTTGGGCGAGCCCCTGCTCAGCACGGCGTTCAACATGCCGCCGTAAAGATGGTGCAGGCTCTCGAGGTCCGGCAGCAGGGCGCTTTCACGGGCCACCCACACCCCTGCCCGCTCCAGCTTGCCGGCCAGGGTGTGGAGCGCGCCGCGGATCTCGTTGTCGGTGGCGGCGATCGGATGGCTGTCGATGACCAGCACCCGATAGTCGGCCAGGGTCGCGCCCCGGGCTTTCGGCAGGTCGAGGCTGTAGGCCTTGGCCAGGTCTTCGGTCGGGCCAGCGATGACGCCGAGCACCAGGTCGAGGTCGTCGGCTGTCCGGGCGATCGGGCCGACGACGGCCAGAGGCACGGCGTTGCTGTCGGTGCCAGGGGGCTGGTGGCCCCGGCTGGGGACCAGTTCCCAGGTCGGCTTGTGGCCATAGAGGCCGCAGAAGGCGGACGGCACGCGGATCGAGCCGCCGATGTCGGAGCCCAGTTCGATGGGACTCATGCCGGAGGCGACCGCCGCCGCCGCGCCGCCGGAGGAGCCGCCGGGGGTGCGCTCGAGGTTCCAGGGGTTCTGGCTGCGGCCGTAGATGACGTTGTCCGACTGCCAGTCGGCCAGGAAGGGCGGCACATTGGTCTTGCCGAGGATGATGGCCCCGGCGCTCTTCAGCCGTTCGACGGCCACCGCGTCGGTGGGCGCGGTCCAGTGGCCGAACAGCTCCACGCCCCAGGTGGTGCGGAGGCCGGCAACGTTGTTGCTTTCCTTGACCGTCATCGGCACGCCGAGCAGCGGGCCGGTCTTGCCCCTGGCGATGGCGGCATCGGCGGCCATGGCGGCGTCGCGGGCCCGGTCGAAGTCGCGCACGACCACGGCGTTGAGCGGCGGATCGCGTTCCTCGATGCGGGCGATGGCCGCCTCGGTCAGTTCCAGGGCCCCGATCCGGCGGGCGGCCAGATCAGCGGCGAGGTCCGTGGCGGACTTGTCGAGAGGATGGGTCATGAGGAGAGGATAGCGAACACGGTTCGACCCGCGCCAGCCCCTTCCTCAACAGACCCCCGGACAAGCGAACGCCCACGACGGTCAACCGCCGTGGGCGTCTTTAGCCTTTAGAGGCCGATACGCTTAGAGCGCGTCCTTCAGGGCCTTGGCGGCCTGGAAGGAAACCTTCTTGCTGGCGGCGATTTCGATCGTCGCGCCAGTGGAGGGGTTACGGCCGGTGCGGGCAGGCTTGTTCTGCACCTTGAACTTGCCGAAGCCCGGGATCGAAACTTCCTCACCCTTCACAGCGGCATCGCGGATCGCGGCGAAGACGCCGTCGACGACGGCCTTGGCCTGAGCCTTGGTCAGCTTCTCGTCCTTCGACGCCACGGCGTCGATGATGTCAGCGGTATTCAATGGAATCTCTCCGTAAATCAGAATCAGCCCCAGACCCTGCCAAGGCTATAGAGCACTGTCACTAGGCAACAGCAGGCTGGCGGTTCCCTAGCGATACGCTATCTTCCTGTCGAGGGCGCGTATTGATGAGGAATGACCCATGCGTATCGTGACTCTGGCCGCCATCGCCGCGTTCGGCCTCGCGGCGCCGGCCCTGGCCGCCGAGCCCCAGGTGACCGTCACCTATGGCCCGAAACTCGAGAAGAAGATCGACGAATACGGCGTTCGCGACGTCGATCGCCTGGCCGAGGACCTGCGCCGATCGGTGCTCAAGGAAGCCGCGCGCACCCCCGCGCTGGACGATGCCCGCATTGAGCTGGTGCTGGAGGATGCGGTGCCTAACCGCCCGACTTTCCAGCAGATGTCGGATAAGCCCGGCCTGTCCTACGAGAGCTTCGGCGTCGGCGGCGCCGCGATCAGCGGCCGGGTCACCCTGGCTGACGGGACGACCCGGTCGGTAAGCTACCGCTGGTACGAAACCGACATCCGCTGGGCCTGGCCGTCGGGAACCTGGAGCGACGCCGAACAGACCTTCGACCGCTTCGCCAGCCGCCTTGCTCGCAACAAGGACCTGTAGTCCGGGCCCTGCTCAATTTGGCGTGACAACGTGTCCGGCATTTCACTTGCCAGAGCCGGGCGAAGCGGATGACATCGTCTGAACGGCGATAACATAAGCGTCGACTTCAATTAGTGAGGCAGCATGGCCGACGGCCGACGTTCCGCTTTGACCCTGGCCGCGTTCGCGGGGCCCTGCCTTCCCCTGGCGGCGTTCGGCCTGCCGCTGGTCATCACCATCCCGCACTACTATTCCGAAACCCTCGGGGTGGATGTGGCGGCGGTCGGCTTCGCCTTCCTGCTGGTCCGCGCCATCGACATCGTCTTCGACCCGATCTTCGGCACGGTGCTGGATCGCACCCGCTGGAGCTTCGGCCGCTTCCGCGGCTGGATGGCCATCAGCGGGCCGATCCTGATGCTGGCGATCTGGATGCTGTTCATGGCCAGGCCGGGAATTGGCATCGGCTATCTGTGGACCTGGCTGCTCGTGGCCTATCTCGGCTACTCGATCGCCGTTCTGGCGCACACCTCCTGGGCGGCCAAGCTGTCGAGCCAGTATCACGAGCGATCACGGATCTACGCCTTCTGGCAGACCGGCAACGTAGTCGGGATGATCATGATCCTGGCCCTGCCTGTGCTGCTCAACGCCGTCAGGCCGGGCAGCACCGAGCCGGACATCCTGCACGGCCAGGGCTGGTTCATCGTCCTGCTGCTGCCGGTCATGATCGCGCTGGCCATCTGGCGCGTGCCCGACGATGCGCCGCCGCCGATGAAGACCGGTGAACGCAGCGCCAGCCTGAGCGACTATTTCCGCCTGCTGGCCAGGCCGACGGTGGTGCGCATCCTGATCGCAGACCTGCTGACCGGCCTGGCGCCGGGCATCGCCGGCACGCTGTTCTTTTTCTTCTTCATCCGGGTGAAGCAGTTCACCTTCGTGGAGTCGTCGGGCCTGTTGTTGATCTACTTCCTGGCGGCGGTGTTCGGGGCCTTCATCTGGACCCGGCTGGCCAAGACTTTCGGCAAGGCCAAGTCGCTGATCGCCGCCTGCGTCACCTACGCCATCGTCCAGTTCGTCGTGGTGCTGCTGCCGGCCGGCAACTTCTGGCTGGCCGCGCCCTTCCTGATCGCCGCCGGCATCCCCTACTCGGCCGGCGCCCTGCTCCTGCGCTCGATGCTGGCCGACTACAGTGACGAGGAACGGCTGGCTTCTGGCTATGACCGCACGGGCCTGCTCTACGCCATCCTCACCGGCACGGTGAAGATCGGCTCGGCTCTGGCGGCCACCAGCCTGATTGTGCTGGGCATGCTGGGATTCGACGGCAAGGTGGCCGCCAACAGCACCCAGCTCTCGATGGACGCCCTGCAGGCGCTCTACGCCTTCGCGCCGGGCGTCATTGGCCTGCTGGCGGCGGCGGTGATGATCGGCTACCCCCTGACGGAGGAGAAGCACGCGGAGATTCTTCGTCAGCTCGGCGAACGCGACGCGGCGACCCCTCCCCCTCAGCCCGAAGACCTGGCGGCCGTATCCCCCGATGTCCTCCCCAAACCCGCCGAGTGATCCCAAGCCCATCGACCGCCTGCTGGCGATCATGGCCGCCCTGCGGACCCCGGAGACGGGGTGCGCCTGGGACCTGGAGCAGAGTTTCGCGACCATCGCGCCCTACACGGTTGAGGAGGCCTATGAGGTCGCCGACGCCATCGAGCGGGGTGATCTGAAGGATCTCAAGGAGGAGCTGGGCGACCTGCTGTTCCAGGTCGTCTTCCACAGCCGCATGGCGCAGGAGCAAGGGGCCTTCGGCTTCGACGACGTGGCCGACGCCATCGTCGACAAGATGCTGCGCCGCCATCCGCATGTGTTCGGCGACGCCGGCGAGCGCTCGGCCGGCGAGCAGGTGCAGGCGTGGGAAGTGATGAAGGCCGGCGAACGGGCCGCCAAGACCCGGACCGGAGTGCTGGCCGATGTGCCCACCGGCCTGCCCGGCCTGACCCGGGCGGTGAAGCTGACCAAGCGGGCGGCTCGGGTCGGCTTCGACTGGCCCTCCCCGGCCGAGGTGATCGCCAAGCTGCATGAGGAGCTCGACGAGCTACAGGTCGAGATCGAGGCAGGCGACCAGGAGAAGATGCGCCAGGAGATGGGCGACCTGCTGTTCGTGGTCGCCAACCTGGCCCGCAAGCTGGACATCGAGCCGGAAGACGCCATCCGCGCCACCAACGCCAAGTTCACCCGCCGCTTCGGCTTCATCGAGGCGCGGCTGGCCGAGGATGGCCGCACGCCCGACCAATCGGACCTGACGGAGATGGACGGCCTGTGGAACGACGCCAAGGCGGCTGAGAAGGGCTAGGGCCCGCCCGCTAGATGTTCCTGCTGTGTTCCACGTGAAACAGCTTGGATAATCTATTGTTTTTCCGAAACATACTGCCCGTTCAGTGTGGGTAGTGGCGCCCTGACTCCGACGAGGTTTCGCCGGGTTTGTGTTGCGGTTGTGTGGGGGGTCATGCGGGTGAAAGGACGGTGAGGGCGAACAGGGCGCCTTCGGTGTCGGAGAGGCGCCAGCCGCGGTACTGGAACACCCTGCCCTGCCTGAAATCGGTCGCCACCCGGAGGCGGAGTTTTTCGACGGTCGCGGCTGACCAGCCGTCGGGGGCGAGGCGTCCGGCGAGCGCGGCGGCGGTATGGCCGGGGTGTTGCGCCAGCCAGGCCTGGCCGATGCGGAGCGCGCCCGGTGGGATTGCGCCGCTCCACAAGCGGTTCGGCTCGGCCGCCAGGGCCGGCCCGGCGACGCCAAGGGCGGCCAGCGCCGCCAGCAGGTCACGGCGAGCAATCTTGGTCATCGCTAAGCTCCCATCTGGCGCTTGAGGTGGTCGGACATCCGCAGGGCCAGGGCCAGGATGGTCAGGGTCGGGTTGGCGATACCCGATGTTGGAAAAACCGAGCTGCCGGCGATGTGCAGGTTGCGCAGGCCGTGCACGCGGCCGTCCGGATCGACGACGCCCTGGCGCGGATCGGCGTGCATGCGGGTGGTACCCATGTGGTGGCGCGAGGCGGTGGAGATGGCGACCAGGTCCCTGCGCTCGGCGGGCCAGCAGAAGCGGCCCTTGGCGGCGGCGCCGAGGCTGTCGCCGAAATGGGCGGCGGTGCGCTCCAGGCCGTCGAGATCGGCGGTCGAGTACGTCCAGTCCAGCTTCACCCGGGGCATGCCGAGGGCGTCCTTCTCGCCGGCCAGGGTGATGCGGCTTTCGGGGTTGGGGAAGTGCTCTGCCATCAGGAAGCAGCCGGCCAGCAGCGGGGCCGCGCCATCGAGCTTCGCGGCCATCTGGCCGACGGCGATTGTCTCCTCCCCTCGCCCGCCGGCCTTCGGTCCCGGCGGCGCGGTCGGATAAAGGGTGACGGTGAAGTTGCCGGCCTTCAGCCGTTGCTGGCCGGGCAGGTCGGAGGCGATGACCGAATGAGCCCCCCGCCGGTCGGGGTTGAGGTAGCGGCCCATCGGCTTGCCGGCGGTCAGATAGAGGGCCGAGCCCTCGACCAGATCGGTTTCGTCGACCGAGTAAGTGACATGGCCCTGAAAGAAACGGCCGACCAGGCCGTGCCGGTTGCCGACGCCCGCCAGATCGACATCGTTGGAGGCCAGCAGCAGACGGGCATTCTCGATGCCGCCGGCCGCCAGGATGTAGCGGCCGGCGGTGGCGGTATGGCGCGGGCCGTCGAGGCAGGCGACGTCCAGTTGGACGACGCGATCCCCGGACTTCGACAGGCCGATGCGGGTGACGTTGGCGTGCAGGTAGACGGTGATGTTGGGCGCCTGCGCGAACTCAGTGCGGAACCGTTCGAAGGCGGCCGGATCGACGCCGCCGGAGTATTTGCTGAACACCACCGGCGCGGCCATGAAGTCGGCCCCGATGTCGAGGATCGGGCGCTCCGGGTCCTTCGCTTCGGCGCCGTCGAAATGAGGGATTTCAAGCAGGTCGCAGGCGCGGTCGTAGAAGGGCTGCAGGTCGCGGCGCGACATCGGCCAGCCGCTGTGCGGGATCCAGTCCCGCCGGGCGAAGTCGGCGGCGTCCAGCGGCCGGCATTTGCCGCCCCAGACCATGCCCGAGCCGCCCAGCACCCTGGCCCGCGAGTTGCGCGGATAGTCGTCAAGCGGCCGGTCGGCGTTGTCCGGCGCGCGGACGGTGGCGCCGGCGGCGTCGTAGAGGTCCTGGGCCGTGTCGCTGAGGTCGCGGCCGCCACCCTCAAGGATGGCCACCCTGACCGCCGTGCCGGCGAACTGGCGGGCGATGGTGATGCCGGCCATGCCGCCGCCGATGATGATCAGGTCGGCCTCGATGCGGCTGTCGGCAGGCAAGGTTCGGGCGTCGATGAAAGCCATGTCTTTCCTCGTGAGAGAGATCGGGAGTGGGGAGCGGAGAAACCGCCGGGCTGGGCGCTAGGTCGTCGCGCCCTTCGACAGCAGGTAGGCGACGACCTCGGGTCGCTTGAGCCGGCGGGCCTCGCTGAGCGGCGAGCGGATCTGCTCCGACTGCGGCGGGTTGCTGCCGGCCTTGACCGCCAGGTTCACGTCGGCGCCCTGGTCGACGAGGTAGCTGACGACATCGACAGCTCCGCCGCGGGCGGCGTTGATCAGCGGGGTCTCGTCGTTGATGACGAAGGCATTGACCTCCGCCCCCGCCCCGACCAGCCGGACGACGATGTCGCGCCGGCCGTGGGCGGCCGCGACGATCAGCGGGTTGCCGTCGCCGCGCAGGGCCAGGTTGGGGTCGGCGCCGGCGGCGAGAAGCTGGTCGACGAGGTCGAGCCGGCCCTGGCGGGCGGCCTCGATCAGCGGCGTGCCGTCGCCCGGCAGCTTCTGGTCGACGTTGGCGCCCTGGGCGATCAGGGCCTGGACAGCGGCGCCGTCGCCGGCCCTGACGGCCTTGAACAGGGCGCGGCTGGCGGCCTTCTGGCCGGCGCTCACGCTGGGCGCCTCGGCAGGGCGCGGCGGCTGGGCGGCCCAGGCGGCGACGGCGAGGCTCATGGAGGCGGTGGCGACAGCGGCGACGCCGGTCCAGCGGCGCACGGGGCCATGCGGAACGCTCTTCAGCATGCCGATACGCTCCTTCAAATGATTGATGCGGGCCGGCGGCCAGCGGCAGCCGAGCGGCAGGGCCTGGGGGGCCAGCTGGGTCTTGAGCATGACCTCGCCGTAGCGGCGGCGCTCGGTCGGGAAGCGGGCGAGCACGGCGGCGTCACAAGCGATCTCCTGGTCGATGCGCAGGCGCGAGACAGCCAGATGGACCAGCGGATTGCACCACAGGAGGCCCTGCAGCAGGGCGGCCAGGGCGTTGACCTGGGCGTCGCCGGACGCGAGGTGGTTGCGCTCATGGGCCAGGATGACGCGGCGCTCGTCGGCGTCGAACTGCTGGCTGAAGTCGGCCGGCACGACGATGCGCGGGAACAGGGCGCCGACCACGGCCGGCCCGACGCCGGGCCGTTCGGCCAGCCACAGGCCGTCTTCCCTGACCGGGCGAAGGCGACCGAGCGTGGCGACGAACCGGGCCTGGCGCGCGGCCAGCAGCAGCAGGGTGAACACCGCCCCGGCCAGCCAGCCGGCGACCAGCATCCAGCGCAGGTCGGTCGGCACGGCGCCGATCACGGTGCGATCGACGGGGAGGTTCAGCGACCGGGGCGGATAGTCCTGCGGCGGGCGTGCGACGCGTGGCGCGGCGTCCGGCGCCGCCTGTGGCCGGGCGGTCTCGATCGGGGCCGGCAGCATGACCGCGGCGGCGGCCAGCGGCACGGCGGTCCACAGGGCATAGGCCAGGCGGGCTCCGAACTGAGCGCGCACGAACCGGCGGGCGACCAGCACCAGCAGGATGGCGGCGCTGACCGCCAGGTTCAGCTTGATCAGGATGGCGAGGAGTTCAGCGCCCATGGTCGAGGTCCTCCACCAGCCGCTTCAGTTCGGCGATATCCTCGTCGCTCAGCGCCTGGCGCTGCGACAGGTGGCTGACCAGCGGGGCCAGACGGCCGTCGAACAGCCGGTCGAGCAGGCCCTGGCTCTCGGTCTGGACATAGTCCTGGCGGCTGACGAGCGGGCGATACAGGAAACGACGGCCATCCTTCTCGGCGGCTACGGCGCCCTTCTTGAGCAGGCGGTTGAGCAACGACTTCACCGTCGCCTCGGTCCAGCCCTGGGGCTCGGCGATTTCGCCGATGATGTCCTCGGCCGCGCAGGGGCTGCGCCGCCAGAGGGCTTCCATGACCTGACTTTCCGCGCCGCTGATACGCACGTCTCGATCCTCGTTGTGACGGCGCATCGATTACATGCGTGAACGATGCCGTCAATGAGTGATTACGGACGTGATCGTTTTGTAATGGAGGGACTCAGTCCTCGCCGTACTTCAACCGGGCGGTTTCCTTGGTGTTGGCCAGCCTGAAAGCCAACGTCACCTTGCGGCCCACCGGGGACACGCCCTTGGAGTCGACGCTGGCCGCCTGATAGCGCTTGGCCATGGCGATCAGGTAGGCGCCGAACCGGCCCTCGGGCGTTTCGCGGATGATCACGCAGTCCGCCGGACGCCGGTTCTTGCCGAGCACACAGTGGATTTCGCCGTCGCCCCCCGTCTCCACCGCATGATCTGCCGCCAGCCTGGACAGGATCATCAGATCCGGCCGGTCGGTCCACTTGAGACGACCGGACTCCGGATCAAGCGGCATCGGCTTGGGCAGCCTGCTGTTGAACTCCCGGGGCGGGTCGCCGGCCAGCGCCAGGGTCGGCAAGGTCACCGCCAGCAGGACGGCCAGCCCTGTCAATTTCCGTTGCATCGATGGGCTCCTCCCCTGGGACCTCCATCCTGCCCGTGGCCGGGCTCGGCTTCAAGCGTGGCGTAGCGCCTGTCACCCGCGACAGCACCCCCTCCAGCATAGGCGTCATGAGATCCAGCCGCCGCGCCTTGATGACCAGGTCCCAGAGGGGCTCGAACTTCTTCCAGCCGGCCGCGTAGAAGAAATGCTTGGCGCGGTGTTTCAGCGAGGGGTGGCTGGCCGCGCCCCTGAAGAGGTTGTCCCAGTCGTAAAAACGACGGTAGGCCCAGTCGTAGCCGGCCTTGAGGGTCTCGGCGCTCATGCCGGCGGGGCGGTAGACGACCTGACGGGTGTCGTAGCGGTCCCAGTCGCTGGTGGTCAGCCGGCCCTCGGCGGCCATCTGCTTGTAGAGGGCGGTGCCGGGATAGGGGGTCATGATGTGGAAGGTGGCGGTGGTGACGCCGTTCTCCACAGCCCAGTCGACCGTGCGGGCGAAGACATCGGGACCGTCGTCGTCCATGCCGAAGACGAAGCTGCCGTTGATCATGACGCCCAGGTCGCTGAGGCGGCGGGCGACGGCGGCGTAGTCGCGCGCCAGGTTCTGCTTCTTGTTGCTGGCCAGCAGGTTGGTCGGGCTGAAGGTCTCGAAGCCGACGAACAGGCTGCGCAGGCCGGCCTCGGCCGCCTTCTCGATCAGGTCGCCGCGCAGCACCGAATCGACGGTGGCCGCGCCCTGGAACAGCCGGCCCATGCCCTTCATGCCCTCGAACAGGCCCTCGGCGAAGCGGCGGTCGCCCAGCAGATGGTCGTCGAGGAAATAGAGGTGGCGGCCGGGCAGTCGGTCGATCTCGGCCAGGGCGGCATCGACGGCCTGGGTGTAGAAGCCGCGCCCGCCCTCGAAGAAGGCGTCCTTGTAGCAGAAGTGGCAGTGCTGCGGGCAGCCGCGGGTGACGACGATGGAATTAGGCACCAGGTAGCGGTCCCTGGCGATCAGGTCGCGGCGGATCGGCGGCAGGCGTTCGAGCGTGCGGCCGGCGGTGGAGGCATAGCGCGCCTTGGGCTCGCCGGTCCGGAAGTCGGCGAGGAACTGTGGAAAGGTCTGTTCGCCAGGGCCCAGGAAGATGGCGTCGGCGTGCGGGGCCGCCTCTTCCGGCAGGGCGGTGACGTGCAGGCCGCCCAGGGCCACGAAGCAGCCCCTGGCGCGGTAGTGGTCGGCCAGGGCGTAGGCCCGGTAGGCGTTGGTGATGTAGACCTGGATCACCACCAGGTCGGGCGTATCGTCGGTGGTCAGGATCTGGACGTGGTCATCGACGATCTGGGCCTCGTCGTCGGGCGACAGATAGGCGGCCAGGGTCGCCAGGCCGAGCGGCGGGAACAGCGAATACTTGATCGGCCGCCAGAACGGGCTCCTGGCCTCGGTCAGGGCCGGCAGGATGAATTTTACGCGCAAGGCTCGCGGCATGTCGGGCTCCGGATCGGAGTTTGCAGACTATGCCTGTAAATCGGAGGGGTGTGGCGATCCCTTTCTCGATCCTGTGCAGATCGGATGAGGATCGCCCTCCCGCGACAGTCACCAAGCCCCTAGGGGTGCGACGAGGTGCCTTCGAGGGCGTAGGTCACGCGGACCTTGCGACCTTCGGACGATTTGCCGTCCGCGTCCTTGCTGGCGGCCTTGAAGATGCCGGCCAGGTCGGTGACGAAGCGGCCAAAGCCGTTGCCTTCGGCCTCGATGACGACGCAGTCCTTGGGGCGGCCGGCGCCGTTGATGACGCATTCGACGACGGCGCGGCCGTGGCGGGCCCCGTCGTCGTTGGCGAGGGCGCTGACCTTGTCGGCGTCCGGGCGAATCACCCAGCTCAGCTTGGCGCCGCCATCGATGACCTTGGGAAGCTTGACGGTGGGCGGCGGGCCAGCCGCCAGGGCGCCGGTGGCGGCCAGACAGGCGACGGAAGCAACGGTAAGCAGAAGAGTACGCATTGGAATTCCTTAAAAGGGTGGCGGACCCTGCCCTGACCGTTCGGCCGCCGCAAGCTTTCCGTCCTTTGGGCGATCAGCGTTGCGCCAACCATTCGGCGGCGGTGATGCCATACTCGACCTCTCCCTCGCCGCTTCCCGGGATCGGCTCCTGGCCTGGTTCCTCGTAGCTGCGCAGGTGGCGCATGCCGAGCTTTTCCATGATCCGCCGCGAGCCGACGTTCACCGCCATGGTATCGGCGTGGATGGCGGCCAGGCCCAGTTCGCGAAAGCCATAGTCGACCAGGGCGGCCGCGCCCTCGAAGCCATAGCCCTGGCCCCAGGCGCGTCGGTGCAGCCGATAGCCGAGATGGCCGACGCCGCCGTCGTTCGGTCCGAGCGCGAACCAGCCGAGGAACTGGCCGGTCTGCCGTTCCAGCGCCGCCCAGACGTCTTTCTCTGTCCCGCGCGGCTGGCGGAACAGTCTGGCGTCCTCCGGCCCGGGATGGCGCGGGGTCGGGGCGCCGCCGTTGAGGTAGCGCATGACCTCAGGGTCCTGCTCGAGGCTGTAGAGGTCGTCGGCGTCGGCCGGCGTCACGGGGCGCAGCAGCAGGCGGGCGGTGGTGATCATCGCTTCGGCCGGGGCCCCTGCCCCGCATACCAGGCGACATGGGGCATGATCCGCTCCCGCCAGGCGACAGTCTCCGGGGCGATCAGTTCGAAGTGGCCGCCAGGGGTAACCAGCGACTGGCGGCCCCGGCCGAGCGTGGCGGCGTAGCGGGCGCCAAAGGCCGGCGGCACGATCGGATCCCGGGCCCCGGAGACGATCAGGATGTTCCTGTCGGCCGGATGCAGCCGGCCGAGGGAGGTATCGGCGTACAGGTCGCCAGGGCGCCCGGCGCCGACCAGGTCGTCGATGGTCCGAGGACCGCCACAAGCGTCCGGACCCCTGGCGCGATAGTCTTCCAGGTCGTTGATGCCGGCCAGGCTGATGACCCCGGCAGGGCGCAGCGGTATGCCGAAACGCAGCGGGCTGGCCGCCGGTAGGTTTCGCCGCGCCGCCGCCCAGCCGGCCAGGTGACCGCCGGCCGAATGACCCAGGAACACCACATGCTCGAGGTCGAGGTTGCGCTCGCGCGAGAAGGCCCGCAGGTGATCGACGCCGCGCGCCACGTCCTGGAAGCTGCCTGGATAGCCGCCGCCGGCATGACCGATGCGCCGGTATTCCAGGTTCCAGACGGCGTAGCCGCGATCGCGCAGGTCGGCGGCCAGATAGTCCATCAGCTCCAGGCCAGGAAGGTCGGCCCGCCAACAGCCGCCGTGGATCAGCACGACGACCGGCAGCGCCTTGCCGGCTGGGGTCTTCGGCAGCCATAGCTCGCCGAACTGCAGCGGGTCGGCGCCATAGGCGATGCGTTCGTCTGCCTTCTGCCGGGGTCGGCCGAGCAGATCTCGGAAGCTGAGCAACGGCGTGGCCGCTTCGACGGCGGCGTTGGCCGACCGTTCAACGGTCCCGGCGCAGCCCAGCAGGCCAAGGCTGACCGCCAGGGCGAAGCCGGCCGCGCGCCTCACGCCATGCCCACCCGGGCGGCCGGGAACAGCCGTTCGAACCGGCCCAGCGCCTGGCCGTCCAGCCGGGCGCGGATCACCAGGGAGCCGTCCTCGCCGTCGTGGCGGTCGGTGACCCGGCCATGGCGATAGAGCCAGGCCAGGGCCTCGCCGGCATTGGCGTCGAGCTGGACGTCAATTTCCGGCGTCTCGTCGACCAGCAGGGCCAGATGGTTGAGCAGGGCCTCGCAGCCGTCGCCGGTGACGGCGGAGACGGTCATGGCCCCCATCCGCCGGGCGGCGCCCTCGACCTCCGGACGCTGGTCTTCCGGAACGAGGTCGAGCTTGTTCCAGATCTCGATGAGTACCCGGTCCTCGTCGTCCTTGCCGAGCCCGATCTCGCTCAGCACCTCTTCCACGTCCGCCGCCTGGGCGTTGGAGTCGGGGCTGGAAATGTCTCGAACGTGCAGGATGACGTTGGCCTGCTGCACCTCCTCGAGGGTGGCGCGGAAGGCCTCGACCAGTTCGTGCGGCAGGTCGGAGATGAAGCCGACGGTGTCCGACAGGATGGCCGGGCGGCCGCCGGGCAGCTTCACCGTGCGCAGGGTCGGATCGAGGGTGGCGAACAGCATGTCCTGGGCCAGGACGTCGGCCTCGGTCAGGCGGTTGAACAGCGTCGACTTGCCGGCGTTGGTGTAGCCGACCAGGGCGATGGTCGGGTACGGCGCCTTCTGGCGGGCCGTGCGGTGCAGGGTGCGGGTGCGGCGCACCTCCTTCAGCTCGGCCTTCATTTTCACGATACGGTCGGCGATGCCGCGGCGGTCGAGCTCGATCTGGGTTTCACCGGGGCCGCCGGTGCGGCCAAAGCCCCCGGCCTGGCGTTCAAGGTGGGTCCAGGTGCGGACCAGGCGTGACTTCTCGTAGGCCAGCCGGGCCAGTTCGACCTGCAGCTTGCCTTCGCGGGTACGGGCCCGGCGGCCGAAGATCTCGAGGATCATGCCGGTGCGGTCGATGACCTTGACGCCCCAGGCCTTCTCCAGATTGCGCTGCTGGACCGGGGTCAGCTGGTCGTCGATGACGGCGACGTCGATCTCCTCGACCTCGCACAGCAGGCGGATTTCCTCGACCTTGCCGCTGCCGAACAGGGTGGCGGGGGTGCGGCCGCGGAGCGGGCTGATGAGCGTCTCGGTGATCTCCAGGTCGAGCGCCTGGGCGAGGCCGACGGCCTCTTCCAGACGGGTCTTGGGATCACGCGGCTGGGCGGTCCCTGACCTCACCGGATGGATGATCAGGGCCCGTTGGACTGGGACGGCGTGGTCTATGGATTTGCTGGTCAATCGTCCTGCTCGGGACCCGGCTCGTAGAGCTGAACGGGCTGGGCCGGCATGATGGTGGAAATGGCGTGCTTGTAGACCAGTTGGCTCTGCCCGTCCCGCCGCAGCAGGACGCAGAAATTATCGAACCAGCTGACCACACCCTGCAGCTTCACGCCGTTGACCAGGAAGATGGTCAGAGGCGTCTTGGATTTGCGCACGCTGTTGAGGAAGGTGTCCTGCAGATTCTGCTTCTTGTCGGTCATCGGGGATTATCCCTCTTTCTTGTTTTTAGACGGCACAGCGCCGTCCACACACAGGTTCAGTTCTAGGCCGCCGCGTCTTAACGCGGCAACGGCCGCCCGGGGTGCAAACGTTCAGATGCCTGCATTCTGGGCGTGCTCGATATAGAGGCCCCGAAGGCGAAGCGCCATCTCTCCCGGGTGACCATTCGCGACAGGCTTGCCGTCGATGGTGATCACGGGCGTCACCAGGGCCCCGGCGCCGGTGATGAAGGCCTCTTGCGCCTCCATGGCCTCGGCCGGGGTGAAGGCCCGCTCCTCGACCTTCAGGCCCGCTTTGGCGATGACGTCGAGCAGGCTGTGGCGGGTGATGCCGCGCAGGATGTTGGCGCCGGTGTCACGGGTGACCAGCACGCCGTCCTTGCGCAAAATCCAGGCGTTGGACGAGGCGCCCTCGGTGACGAAGCCTTCGGCATCGACGAACCAGGCCTCGGCGCCCCCCTGCTCACGGGCCGCCTGTTTGGCGAGCACATTGGGGAGCAGGCCGACCGTCTTGATGTCGCAACGGCCCCAGCGGTTTTCCGGCAGGGTGATAACGCCGATGCCGGCCTCGGCCTTGGTGTTGCTGGCGGCGCGGTCCAGCGACTTGGCGGTGATCACCAGGCTGGGGGTCGTCGGCACAGTCGGGAAGGCATGGTCGCGGCGGGCGACGCCGCGGGTCACCTGCAGGTACAGCAGGCCCTCGCGGATGCGGTTGCGGCGCAGGGTTTCCTTGAGCACCACCTCCAGGGCCTTGCGGCTCATCGGATGGGGGATGCGCAGTTCGTCCAGGCTGCGCCAGAGACGGGCGAAATGGCCCTCGGCGTCGGAAAGCTTGCCGCCGAACACCGCCCACACCTCATAGACCCCGTCGGCCAGCTGGTAGCCGCGATCCTCGATGTGGACGGAGGCCTGTCCGTGCGGGACGAACTGGCCGTTGACGTAAGCTTGCCTGGACATCAGGCCTCCTCTTCCTCGACGACCCGGGCGCTGGTCAAGCCGAGGGATTTCAGTTTTCGGTGCAGGGCCGAGCGTTCCATGCCGATGAAGGCGGCGGTGCGGCTGATGTTGCCGCCGAAGCGCAGGATCTGCGCATTGAGGTACTCGCGCTCGAACAGTTCGCGCGCCTCGCGGAGCGGCAGGGCGATGATGCGTTCGGGACCAATGGCGCCGGCCTGGGCGGTCGAGCTGACCTCGCTGGGCAGCATCTCGGCGGTGATCTCGTCGGCCGGATCGCCGCTGGCCAGGATCAGCATGCGCTCGACGTTGTTGCGCAGCTGGCGGACGTTTCCCGGCCAGTCGTGCACCTGCAGGGTGGCCAGCGCGTCGGCCGCCAGCTTGCGGCGCGGCAGGCCGGTGGTGTCGGAGATGCGGTCGATGAAGTAGTCGATCAGCTCGGGCACGTCGTCCCGGCGTTCGGACAGGCCCGGCACGCGGATCGGCACGACGTTGAGGCGGTGGAACAGGTCTTCCCGGAACCGTCCGGCCGAGATTTCCTCGCGCAGGTCCCGGCTGGAGGAGCTGATCACCCGCACATCGACCTGCACGTCCTGGTCGCCGCCGACGCGGCGGAAGCGCTGCTCGACGAGGACGCGCAGGATGCGGCTCTGGGTCTCGCGCGGCATCTCGGCCACCTCGTCGAGATAGAGGGTGCCGCCATGGGCGTGTTCGAACACCCCGATCTTGCGCGGGCGGCCACCCTCCCCCTCCTCGCCGAACAGTTCCAGGTCCATGCGCTCGGGGGCCATGCCGGCGGCGCTGATGGCCACGAACTCGCCCTTGCCGCGCGGACTGGCGCCGTGGATCAGGCGGGCGACCAGCTCCTTGCCGGAGCCGGGAGGGCCGGCGATCAGCACGCGACTGTTGGCCGGGGCGACCTTGGCGATCATCTGGCGCAGCTGCTGGGCGGCGCTGGAGCGGCCGATCAGGCCGTCGGGCGTCAGGCTCTGGGCGCGCAAGCGGCGGTTCTCGCGCTTGAGGTTGGCCGATTCCAGGGCCCGTTCGACGACCATCAGCAGGCGGTCGGACTTGAACGGCTTTTCGAGGAACTCGTAGGCGCCGCGCTTGATGGCGCTGACCGCCGTCTCGATGTTGCCGTGGCCGCTGATCATGATGACCGGCAGATCGGCGTCGAGACCCTTGACCATGTCGAGCAGCTCCAGCCCGTCCATGCCGCCGCCCTGCATCCAGATGTCCAGCACCAGCAGCGCCGGCTTGCGGGCGCGGATGGCGGCCAAGGCCTGTTCGGAGTCGGCGGCCGTTCGAACGCCATGGCCTTCGTCCGTCAGGATGCCGGCCACCAGTTCGCGGATATCGGCCTCGTCGTCGACCACCAGAATGTCAGACGCCATCGGTCACCTTTTTCGTTGTCTTCGGCTTCGCGGGAGTCGCGCCCCCGACGGGCGGAAACTTGAGGACGACGCGGGCCCCGCTCAGGGTCTGGGCGTCGGAAAGCAGCAGTTCGCCGCCGTGTTCTTCGGCGATGCGTTTGACGATCGCGAGACCGAGCCCAGTGCCCTTCTCGCGGGTCGTCACATAGGGTTCGGTGAGGCGGTCACGGTCGCGGGTCGGCAGGCCGATGCCATTGTCCTCGATGATGAAGCACATGGCCTGCTCATCGGCGTGAAGGCTGGCCAGAATGCGGCCCTTGTCGCCGCCGGCCCCATCCTCGCTCTTTCGGCCGGCGATGGCTTCGGCCGCGTTCTTCAGCACATTGGTCAGGGCCTGGCCGACCATGCGGTCGTCGCAGGTGAAGACCAGGCCTTCCGGCGGCTCGGCCATCTCGACGGCGAGGTCGGGGCTGGCCACGCGCTGGGCGAAGACGGCGGCGCGCAGCATCTCGGCCGGGTCGTGGCTGCCGAACTTCGGCGTCGGCATGCGGGCGAAGGAACTGAACTCATCGACCATGCGGCCGATGTCGCCGACCTGGCGGATGATGGTGTCGGTGCAGCGGTCGAAGGTTTCCAGGTCGCCCTTGATCTCGTGGCGGTACTTGCGGCGCAGGCGCTCGGCCGAAAGCTGGATGGGCGTCAGCGGGTTCTTGATCTCATGGGCGATGCGGCGGGCGACGTCGCGCCAGGCGGCGTTGCGCTGGGCGGTGATCAGCCGGGTGATGTCGTCGAAGGTCAGCACCACCCCGTCGTCGCCGGCCACCCCGGCCCGCACCCGCAGGCGCATGGTTTCGCCGTGGCGGATGATGTCGACCTCGGTCTCGGCCTCGATGCGGGTCTCCAGGGCGGCGGCCCAGACCTCGCCCAGTTCCGGCGCGATCTGTGACAGCTTGCGGCCATGGATGGCGTCGCTATCGACCTCCAGCAGCCGGGCGGCCTGGCGGTTGACGGCCGAGATGGCCCCGCTGGCATCGACGCCGATAACCCCGGCGCTGACCCCGAGCAGCACGGTCTCGATGAACATCCGCCGGGACTCGGCATCGAGGCTGGCGGCCGTCAGGGCCGCCTGCTGAGCTTGAAGATCACCGGCCATGCTATTGAATGCCTTGGACAAGACGGCGATATCATCAGGTTGATCATCAACTTCGACCCGGGCGTCGAGATAGCCGCCCGCCACCTGGCCGGCGGCCTGGACGACCCGGGCGATCGGCACGGCGATGGAGTTGGCGACGGTCATCGCCAGCCAGATGGCCGCGATCAGCACCAGCAGCGCCGTTTCCAGGAAGCTGAGGGCGAAGGCGGCCTGGACCATGCCGCGCCGCTGGGCGGCGTCACGATAGGCGACAAGCGCCGATTCCGTCTCGCGCAGGTGAGCCAGGATGCCGCGGTTCACCGGACGGACGACGTAGAGGTAGGCGTCGTCATAGGCCTGCAGACGGACGAGCGCCCTGTAGAGGTCGGCGGAATCGAACGAGCGCAGGGCCATGTCGCCCTCGTCGGCGGCCCGGAAACTGGCCTCCGGCGGGGCCAGGAAGGGCGGCGGGTCCTCGATCTCGGCCCGGGCGAGCACCCGCCCCTGGCGGTCGAGGATGTAGGTGCCCGGGAAGTTCCGGTAGGAGGCCTGCAGGGCCAGGAAGTGACCGTATCCCATGGGGCTGATCCGCAACCCCGGCTCAGCCCGGTTGACGTCGCCGATCATGATGTTGACGTTCTTGGCGATGTCGGCCTCTTGCACATCGACGTAGGCGCGGGCGACCAGCCGGCTGTTGTTGACCACTGTGCGGACGCGCTGGCTGAACCAGTTCTCGACGCCCTGGGTGACCAGCACGCCGGAGAACAGCGCCACCACCAGGGCCGGCGCCAGGGCGGCGATGGCGAACAGCAGCAGGAATCGACGGTGAATGCGGGCCCCGGCGTCGCCACGGCCCTCGTCGATGACCTGGGTCACCCGCCGGCCGATCAGCACGGCGATGCCGAGGATCAGCACCAGGTTGACGCCGAGCACGATCAACACCGTCTGGCTGGCCGGGCCGACCAGTTCGCCGCTGGGCGGGGCGCTGGCCAGGAAGGCGCCGATGCCGGTCAGGACCGTGGCCAGGGCGAAGGCGCCACCGAGGAACAGCCGCGAGCCGACAACGCGCCGCCCGACGGCGAGCCACCTGGGCCCGCGGTCCGGCTCGACGATGGCGGACGCGTGTTCACTCATGGCCTCACCGTACGGCGAGATGTGCCAAAAATTCAACACCTATGTGGCGCGAATGCGTCATCTGCATCTGCCCCGAAAAGGGGGAGGCGCGTTATCGCTTCCCACGGGTCAATTCGACCCCAAGATCGACGATCTTCTTCCTCAACGTATTGCGGTTGAGGCCGAGGATATCAGCGGCCCGAACCTGATTGCCACGGGTCGCGGCCAGAGTCAGGCGGATCAGCGGCCGCTCGACCTCTTCCAGGATGCGGTCGTAGAGGCCGGGGGCCGGCACGCCGTCGGGCTGGTCGGCGAAATGGCTGGCCAGGTGGCGTTCGATCAGGGTGGACAGGGTGACCGGGCCGTCCTCGCCGACGGCGACAGGGACCTGTTCCTGAAGCTCGCGCTCGACGATCCGGGCGCTGATCAACTCCTCGGCATAGAGGGCGCAGATGCGGCGGATCAGGTTCTCCAGCTCGCGGACATTGCCGGGCCAGGCGTGGGTCTTGAGGCGCTCCAGGGCCGCCTGGTCGATGGTCTTGGACGGCAGGCCTTCACGGGCCGCGCGCAGCAGGAAGCTGCGGGCCAGGTCCGGGATGTCCTCGGTCCGGTCGCGCAGCGGCGGCAGGCGCAGAGGCGCGACGTTGAGGCGGAAGAACAGGTCCTCGCGGAACAGGCCCTGGCGGATCAGCCCCCGCAGGTCGCGATTGGTGGCGGCGATCAGCCGGACGTTCGGCCGGCGGCCCGTCTTGGGGTTGAGGGCCGGCTCGGCGCCGTCGATGACCCGCAGCAGGCGGCTCTGGGCGTCGAGCGGCATGTCGCCGATCTCGTCCAGGAACAGGGTGCCGCCGTCGGCCTCGACCAGCTTGCCCAGATCCCCCTCGCCGCGGCCGAACAGCTCGGTCTCGACCCGCTCGCGGGGCACAGCGGCGAGGTTGATGACAACGAACTTCCCGTCCCGGCGGCGGCCGAGGTCGTGCAGGGCGCGAGCGACCAGTTCCTTTCCGGACCCGCTCTCGCCGGTGATCAATACCGTCAGGTCGGCGCCGACCAGGCGTGCGATGGTGCGATAGACGTCCTGCATCGGGGCCGAGCGGCCGATCAGCGGCAGGCGCTCGTCCTTCATGGCCCGGGCCTGGGCCTTGCTGGCTTCGCTGTCGGCGGGGCGCGACAGGGCGCGGCGGGCGGCGGCGGTGACCTCGTCGAGGTCGAACGGCTTGGAGACGTATTCGAACGCCCCGCCCTCACTGGCGTTGACGGCCGTGAGCAGGGTGTTCTGGGCGCTCATGACGATGACCGGCAGCTTGGGCCGGTCCTTCCGGATGCGCGGCAGGACGTTGAAGATGTTCTCGTCGGGCATCACCACGTCGGTGACGACCAGATCGCCCTCCCCGTCCTGGATCCATTTCATCAGGGTGGTGACATTGCCGGTCGCCCGCACCTGATAGCCGAGGCGCGTAAAGGCCTGGCTGAGCACCAGACGCACGGAGCTGTCGTCGTCGGCGATCAGGATCTTCTTGTTGGCGGGGTTCATGCGGTCTCCGACGCGACGGGAAGCAAAACGCGGAACACGGTGCGACCGGGCTCCGACTCGAAATCGATCAGGCCGCCATGGCCGTTGACCAGCTTGGCGACGAGCGGCAGGCCGAGGCCCGCGCCGCTGGCCTTTGAAGTGACGAAGGGCTGGAACAGGTGGTCGCGCACGCTGGCCGCTATGCCCGTGCCGTTGTCCTGCACGCGGATCTCGATCGGGGCGGCCTTCTGGATGCGGCCATCGGCCCCGCGCACCTTTACGCCCGGACGCCAGGCGGTGGAGATCACCAGTTCGCCGCGTCCGTCCCGGCGGCCATGGGCGGCCTCGGCGGCGTTCTTCACCAGGTTGAGGAAGATCTGGATCAGGTGGTCCTCGTCGCCGCTGACCGGCGGCAGCGAGGGGTCGAAGTTCTCCTTGATGGTCAGGCCGTCGGCGACGCCGTTGGCGACCAGGGCGCGGACACGGTCCAGCACCTCGTGGATGTTGACGGCGGTCGGCGTCGGCGGCGCGTCGTCGCTGAACGCCTCCATGCGATCGACGAGGCGGCGGATGCGCTCGGTCTCGTCGACGATCAGCTGGGCCAGGGGCGCATCCTCGATGGCGGCGCCGGTCTTCAGAAGCTGGGCGGCGCCGCGGATGCCGGCCAGCGGGTTCTTGATCTCATGGGCCAGCATCTGGCCGAGACCGACGACAGAGCGCAGGCCGGACGGATCGGCGGCCCGTTCGAAGCTCATCGCCCCGCCGCGGATATGCAGGGTCAGCAGCACCGAGCCGTCGCCCAGCGGCGTGGCGGCCCCGTCGGCGAGGAAGGGCGGCTGGCCGAACAGGCCGATCTGCACGCCATGCTCGCGAACCCGGGCGTCCTCCTGCAGCGCCCGGTCCAGCAGCCGGGTCAGGGGCGAGTCCTCGGGCAGGACGGCGCGGAAGTGGCCCCGGGCCAACAGGGCCAGCCCCTGGCCAAACAGCCCTTCGGCCGCCTCGTTGACCGCCGCCAGACCGCCGTCGGCGTCGATGACCATGGCCGGATCCGGACTCATCTCGAAGGCGGCGGCGCGCAGGGTCTCGATCTGGCGAGGGTTGAGGATCGGCTTGCCGGAGGTGGTCATGCGGCCAGCCTCCGCTCGCTCAGCCACAGGCGGGTCAGGGCGGCCTCGACCTGGGCCGGGGTCTCCAGCCGGCAGAGCTCGGCGCGGGCGGCGCGGCGGGCCTCAGGGCTGGCCGGAACCGGCGCGGCCTCGATGTAGGAGGCCAGATGCTTGCGGAACATCTTCAGGCCGAGACGCTCGCCGTAGAAGCCAAGCGCGTCACGGAAGTGAGCGAGGGCGATGGCCAGGCGGGTTTCCATGTCCGGATCGGCCAGCATCCGGCCCTCGAGGCCGGCGTCGATCTGGGCGGCGATCCACGGACGGCCATAGGCGCCGCGGCCGATCATGACGCCGTCGGCGCCGCTGGCCTGCAGGGCGGCGCGGGCCGAGGCCAGGTCAACGATGTCGCCGTTGACGATCAGCGGCACGGAGATCTCGCGCTTCACATCGGCGATGGCCGACCAGTCTGCCGCGCCCTTGTAGAACTGGCTGCGGGTGCGGCCGTGGACGGTGATGGCGCGCGCACCGACGGCCTGGGCGCGGGCGGCGAATTCAGGGGCGTTGCGGCTGGCGTCGTCCCAGCCCAGGCGCATCTTGACGGTGACCGGCAGGTCGACGGCGTCTACGGCGGCGGCGACCAGGCTCTCGGCAAGATCGAGGTCGCGCATCAGGGCCGAGCCGGATTGAACGCCGGTGACTTCCTTGGCCGGGCAGCCGAAGTTGAGGTCTATGATCTCGGCTCCGGCGGCGGCGGCCATCCTGGCCCCGGCCGCCATCATCGCCGGATCGCGCCCGACCAGCTGCACGACCATCAGAGGCAGGCCTTCACCGACGGCGGCGCGCCGCACGACGTCAGGCCGGCCCCTGGCGAACTCGGCGCAGGCGACCATCTCGGTGGCGACATAGGCCGCGCCCAAACGGGCGGCCGCGCGGCGGAACGGCAGGTCGGAAACACCCGTCATGGGCGCCAGCCAGACCCGGCTCTCTACCACTCTATCCCCGACTGTGAGCTTGTTGCTCATTTCTTGTTCAACCCCATCGCCGCCTTTTTAGGCACATTGTGCGGTGCAGTAAAGCGCGGCGTTCAGCCGCTGGGTCGCATCCAGGCCGCGTCGGCCCTGACGGCGGACGGAAGCCGCCCGATCACCCTGCGGAAGGTGCGGATCATGTGGCTCTGGTCGCAGAAGCCGGCGTCATGGGCGATCTGGGCCGGGGCCCCGTCGGTCTCGCGCAGCAGGCGAGCCGCCCGTTCGACGCGGAATCGCGCGGCGGCGTGCGATGGCGCCTCGCCAGTAGCGCGGCGGTAGGCCGAGCCCAGCCATACCGGGTGGAGCTCCATCTCGCGGGCAAGGTCTCGCACGCTCAGCCCCGGGTCGGCGCGCAGCCGTTGTTCGGCCTCGGAGGTCCAATCGGCCCGGGACAGCGTCGGCTCGTGCCCGGCGGCGGCGATAAAGTCTCCGAGCGCGTCCCGTAGCTCCATCGCGCTGGACCCATGGCAGGCCCTGGCGAGACCACGCACCCTGTGGCCGGCCCATCCGCCCAGCCACCGCGTGACCGGTTTCGCCGGCGATAGCTGGCGGCCCAGCCAGTCGGGATCGAACTCGATCTCCAGCTGTTCGAAACCCTGGGGCCCGATGTGGTTCTGGTGGGCGGCGCCGGCCCGATACAGCATGGCCGAGGGGCCGGCGATGCCGACCTCGCCCAGCTCCGTTTCATTGCGGTAGCCGCCGAGCACAAAGAGCGAGAGGACCGGCCAGTCGTGGGCATGCTCCGCGACCAGGCCATGGCTGTGGTCGACGACGCGGCGGACGCGAACGCCGCTGGAGCTGTGCAGGATCTGACCCATCCGCCGGCAGGATAACAGCGCGGCGCCCCGGCGACGAGTTAAGCTCCTTTCATCCGTCCAATCACGGCGGGCGCACGTCCGGTACGGCATGGATGGAACAGCATCGCAGGTGAAACGATGATCCGAGCCTTGATCCCCCTGGCGGCGAGCGCCCTGCTTCTGGCGCTGGCCGCGCCGGCCTCCGCGATGGAGCCGGCGACCTGTCCGGTGGGAAGCTACGCCATGGCCGATGGCGATGTCGTCGTGGTCGGACCATCAACGGGCGGGGTCCGCTGGCGGCGGCTCAATGGCGAGACCGGCAAGCTGACCACCACGCCGAAGGGCTGGCGCCATACGGTGGGATGGACCGACCGCTTGGACCCGCGCGAGGTCGCCTTCGGCCCCTGCGCCTCCGGAACCCTGACGCTCGGCAAGGAAGCCGGGCGCCGCATCCCGCTCCAGACCCAGGACACGGCCTTCGTCTCCCACGAGACCCGGCTGGTCGGGCGACTGATCCTGCCGCCGGGCCATGGTCCGGTCCCGATCGTCGTGCTGCTGCACGGCTCCGAGCGCGACTCGGCCCTGGAGTTCGACGCGCTTCAGCGCCTGCTGCCGGCCATGGGCGTCGGCACCTTCGTCTACGACAAACGCGGGACCGGCGACTCGCAGGGCGTCTACACCCAGGACTTCTGGTTGCTCGCCGACGACGCGGTCGCCGCCCTGGCGGAAGCGCGGCGGCTGGCTGGCGCGCGGGCCGGACGGATCGGCTACCAGGGCCCGAGCCAGGGTGGCTGGGTGGCTCCGATCGCCGCCGGCAAGTCGGATGTGGACTTCGTCATCGTCAGCTTCGGCCTGGCCGTGTCGGTCATCGACGAGGATCAGGAAGCCATCGCCTTCGAGATGGGTCTCAAGGGCTACGGTCCCGAGGTGATCGCCAAGGGGCTGGAAGTCGGCCGGGCGGCCGAGGCCCTGTTCGAGAGCGGCTTCACCGAAGGATTCGAGGCCTTCGACGCCGTTCGCGCCAAATATCGGAACGAGCCCTGGTACAAGGACGTGCGGGGCAACTTCACCCACTTCATCCTGCCGATGAGCGCCGAGGACATCCGCAAGGCCGCGCCGGCCTTCCGGTTCGGCACCCCCTGGCGCTACGATCCTCTGCCGACCCTGGAACGGCTCGACACCCCGCAACTGTGGGTCCTGGGCGGCCAGGATCTCGATGCGCCGAGCGGCGAGACGGCCCGGCGGCTGGAGGCGCTGATCGCCAAGGGCCGTCCGATCACGCTGGCCGTCTATCCGGCCGCCGAGCATGGGATGACCGAGTTCGAGATCGGCCCAGACGGGATGCGCGTCTCGACGCGTTACTCGGACGGCTATTACCGGCTGATGCGTGACTTTGCGCGCGGCGAGCGCCTGGGCCCGGCCTATGGCGACGCGCGCATCCGGAAGCCGCGATAGGCAAGGAAACAAACCGGTTTCCGCCGGGGGGCGCCTCGCTCTATGACACGCCCATGAGTTTCGCCGCCATCATCGTCGCCGCCGGCAGCGGCACAAGGGCCGGACCCGGCGCGGCCAAGCAGTGGCGCAGCCTCGCCGGCAAGCCCGTGCTGCGCTGGTCGGTCGAGAGCCTGCTCGCGGCCGGAGCCGAGCGGCTGGTGGTGGTGGTGGCCGAGGACGCCCGGGACACCGCCAGCGAAATCCTGGCCGGGCTGACCGGCTGGACGCTCGCCGTCGGCGGCGCCACGCGGGCGCTGTCGGTCCAGGCCGGCCTGGCCGCTCTCAGGCTCGATCCCGACACGCCCGTGCTTGTCCATGACGCCGCCCGCCCCCTGGTCACCGGCGATCATGTCCGCGAGCTTCTGGCCGCCCTGCAGTACGCCGACGCCGCCCTCCCCGGCCTGCCCGTCGCCGACACCCTGCGCCGGGCCCTGGACGGGCGCACGGAAACCGTCTCCCGCGATGACCTCTACCGCGCCCAGACCCCGCAGGCGGCCCGCGCCGGGCGGTTGGCCCAGGCCTATCGCAACTGGGCAGGTCCGGGTGAGCCCACCGACGACGCCGCCGTGGTCGAGGCCGACGGCGGCCGCGTGGTCTTCACCGCCGGCGATCCGGCCCTGATGAAACTGACCTATCCGGAGGACTTCCAGATGGCCGAACTGCTGGCCGGCGCAACGCGGATGACCCGTATCGGCCAGGGCTTCGACGCCCACCGCTGGGGGCCGGGCGAGGCGGTTTGGTTGTGCGGGGTGCGCATCGATCACGACCAGACGCTGATCGGCCACTCGGACGCCGACGCGGGCCTGCACGCCCTGACCGACGCCATCCTCGGGGCCATCGGCGAGGGCGACATCGGCGACCACTTCCCGCCGACCGACTCACAGTGGAAGGGCGCGGCCTCTGACCTGTTCCTCAAGCATGCGGCCGGCATGGTCACCGCCCGCGGCGGACGGATTCTCAACGTCGACGTCACGCTGATCTGCGAGCGGCCGAAGATCAAGCCGCACCGGGCGGCCATGCGGGCCCGGCTGGCCGAGCTGTTGGACCTCCCCCTCGACCGGGTCAGCGTCAAGGCGACGACGACCGAGGGGATGGGCTTTACCGGCCGACAGGAGGGGCTGGCGGCGCAGGCTGTGGCGCTGGTTGAGACGCCCGCCTAGCCTCGGCTTCGGTCTGCCAGGCCCAACGACGCTTCTGCAGGCTGCCGACCATGGCCCCGATCAGGTTGGTGTAGTCGTCGGTCCAGGGCCGCACCCTCGCCGGCGGCGGCGCCAGCCACTGCGGCTGAGCGGCGTAGGCGGCCAGGACGGCAGGGTCGCGGGCGACGATCATCACGTCTTCCGAGGATTCCCAGTAATTGGGCACGCCCTCGGCGGCGTTGTGGCCCTGGAACAGGGCTGACCCGCCGGCCGCATGGACCACCGAGGCGGCCGGGAAGATCAACTCCAGGTGCCGGTTGGACAGGTGCAGGATGACGATCCCGTCCGGCTTCACCCGCGCCAGGTAGCCTCTCATGGCCTCGACGGTCAGCAGGTGGGCGGGGATGGCGTCGGACGAGAAGGCGTCGATCAGCAGGATGTCGTACCTGTCGGCCGGCTGCTTCTCGAGCGTCAGGCGGGCGTCGCCGACCACATAGTCGATCAGGCCCTTGGCGCATTTGGTCGTGTAGCTGAAGACGTTCGGGTCGCTGGAGGTCTTGATGACCTGGGGGTCGATCTCGAAGAAGGTCATGCGATCCGTGGGCCGGACATAGGCCGACACCGCCCCGGTCCCCAGGCCGACGGCGCCGAAGGTGGCCGAGGCCCTGGTCGCCTGCACCTGGCGGAACACCTGACCGATCGGGGTTTCAGGCGCGTAGTAGACCAGCGGCCGGCACTGATAGGCGGGATCGATCGCCTGGGCCCCGTGCAGGGTGGTGCCGTGCGAGAAGACCCGCACATTGCCCGGCAGGGCCGGCGAGAGGTCCTTGCCCATCTTCCCGTAGCCGCTGATGTCGGCATAGGAGAAGTGGACGACGCCGAAGAAGCTGCGCCGGCTCTGATAGTAGTCGGTGTGGGGATCGATGCTGTAGGCCGAATAGGCCAGCAGGCAGATGGCGGCGAAGAACAGCAGGGCCCGCTCGCGCACCATCACCGCGCAGACGGCGACGGCGACCACCCCGACCGCGCCAGCGACCCGCACGATGAGGACGGCGTCAACAGGCTTGGCGGTGAACTGGCCGGCCAGGGCCAGGAAGGCGAGGTCTAAGCCGATCACCGCCAGGATGAGGAGCCGCCATTCCAGCCGGGTCGGCTCGACGGCCAGCTCCGGCTTCAGCTTGAAGGCGACGATGGCGACGCCGACAGCCAGGCCGCTGACCGCCACGAGGATCATGACCAGATCGATCAGCTCGAGACCCTGGATGGGTCGCATCGCGGGCCCGGTGACCAGGGCGGCGATCAGGGCCACGGTCCAGCCGAGGCCAGCGATGGCGAGGACGCCCCATTCCAGCTTGCGCGGCGGCGCATCGGAGCTGCGACGAGCGAAGGCGGCGACCGCCAGGGCGAGGATGGCGGCGACGCCGAGGCCGGCGATGATGCGCAGGACGCCCAATGAGGAGAAGGCGTGCTTGGGATCGGCGAAATAGTACCAGAACTTGTCCGTCACCGAGACCAGGGCGATGACGAAGCCGGCGACGGCGACGACGCAGATGATCAGTTCGCGCCGGGTCGGCATGAGCTGGCCGAAGGGCCGCACCAGGGCGCAGAGGCAGAGGACGAGGATGTACTCGGTCACCGTCTCGAAGATCAGCGGGGCGACGAAGGCGTTGAAGGCCCCGCCGACCACGCCACCGATCGACATGCACAGGTAGAAGTCGGTCAGCCGGCTGGGATCGGGCCGCCGCGCCACCAGGGCCTGATGACAGACCAGGGCGCTGAGGAAAAAGGTCGCCAGGTGGATGCCCAGGGTGAACAGCACATTGGGCGACCCGAACGGCATGGTGGCGACGGTGACGATCAGCGCCGTCGACATCAGGATCACCGCCAGCCTGGGCTGGATCATCGGCCGGGTCTGGAAGGCGATGATGAAGGTCAGGAGGTAGAGCGACAGCGGCAGCACCCAGAGGAAGGGCGCGCTGGCCACGTCGGTGGTCAGGTGGGCGGTGACGCCCAGCATCAGGCTGGACGGCAGGGCGGCGAGGGCGATCCAGATCAGCCTCTGGCGCCAGCCGACCGGCGCGGCCTGGGCCGGGGTCTGCTCGGCGAGGGTCGGCAGGGGGGCGGTGTCGTGGCGGCGGATGTTGAGCGCCAGCACGATCATGATCCCGACGAAGCCGACGTAGAGCCCGCTCCAGCCCCAGCGCTGGTCATGCAGCAGCAGGGCCGGCTCCATGACCACCGGATAGGCCAGCAGGGCCAGCAGACTGCCGAGATTGCTGGCGGCGTAGAGGGCCCAGGGCTCGGGGCCCCCTTCCCGGCCGTGAACCTTGGCATGCCAGGCCTGGACCAGCGGGGCGGTGGCCGACAGGGCCGCGAACGGCGCCCCGATCGAGATGGCCAGCACCCCCAGCAGCCAGAGGGCCGGCGGCGTCGCGCCCGGCTCGCCGAGCAGGGTGGTGATGCGCAGCGGCAGCAGGGTGGCGGCCAGGATCATGACGCCGAGATGGATCAGCACCTGGGTCCGGGCCCGGGGGATCTTCTGCAGGAAATGGGCGTAGCCGTAGCCAACCAGCAGCGCCCCCTGGAAGAAGGCCATGGAGGTGTTCCACACCTGCGGCGAGCCGCCCAGCTGCGGCAGCACCAGCTTGGCGACCATCGGCTGGACCATGAACACCATCGAGGCGCCGCAGAAGACCGCCAGGATGTAGATCCAGGGCAGCTTTTCCCGGGCCACCGGATCGGTCGGTTCGGCGGGAACGGGTACGGCGTCGGTCATGGATTTTCCGAATCGTCTTGAACAGCCAGCCGGGCGATGTTGGGCTGTCCCCGCCATTTGACCAGCCCGGAGCGCACGCCCTCATGTTTCCCCTGGAAATCCAGACCCTCGCGCGCCTGCTGCTGGAAGAGTGCCGCGACCAGCGCCTGCGCATCGTCACCGCCGAAAGCTGCACCGGCGGGCTGGTGTCGGGGGCCCTGTGCACCATCCCCGGCGCCTCGGACGTGCTGGAGCGCGGCTTCGTCACCTATTCCAACCGCGCCAAGCAGGAGATGC
Source organism: Caulobacter sp. NIBR1757 (assembly GCF_027912495.1). Lineage (GTDB taxonomy): Bacteria > Pseudomonadota > Alphaproteobacteria > Caulobacterales > Caulobacteraceae > Caulobacter. The sequence goes on from NZ_CP115463.1 coordinate 2,355,910, forward strand.
TGGGCGTTCCCGGCGACCTGCTGGCCGATGTCGGCGCGGTGTCGGAGCCGGTGGCGCGGATGATGGCCGAGGGGGCGCTGGAGAACAGTAGCGCGCACATTTCTGTGGCGATCACCGGCGTCGCCGGGCCCGGCGGCGGCACGGCGATGAAGCCCGTCGGCCTCGTCCACTTCGCCACGGCGCGCAGCAACCGGGGCATCAAGCATGCGGTCGAGCGATTCGATGGGCCGGACCGGATCGACATCCAGATCGCGGCGGTGATTCAGGCGCTGACGATGTTGCGCGAAGCCATCTAGGAGCAGGAACCGATGGAATTCAGCAAACCGCCCGCCGTGCCGACCGGCGTCTACCCATACCTGACTGTGAAGGGCGGAGCCGCCGCCGTCGCCTTCTACGAGGCGGCCTTCGGGGCGAAGGAACTGTTCCGCAACCTGGGCCAGGACGGGGTGCGCATCATGCACAGCCGGCTGGAGATCAACGGCGACATCGTCATGCTCTCGGACGACTTCAGCGACGCCGGCGCCCCGGCGCCGGCGGGCGTGATGCTGCACCTGCAGGTCGAGGACGCCCGCGCCTGGTTCGACCGGGCCGTCGCCGCGGGGGCCAGCGTGCGGATGCCACTGGAGGACATGTTCTGGGGCGACCGCTACGGGCAGATCACCGACCCGTTCGGCCACAGTTGGTCGATTGGCCAGGCGCTGTAGAACTGCCGAAAATCTTGACTTTTACGGCCTTTTGCGCCTATATGAGGGTTCGCCCGGAGTGCTGGGCACCCACTCCTCCTCATGGGAGGGCTCGCTGCCACATGGAGTCACCTGATCTGGCATAGTCTTATGCATGGCCTCGTCCACACCATCCTGATGAATACCTATTCAACCCTGAGGAGCCTGGCCATGAAAGCACTTTCCAAAATCAAACCTCTTCTTCGTAGCACTCACCGCCTCTTCGGAGAGCCCATGCTCTTCGGCACGATCTCGGCAGCAGCGACCATCTAACGGCCTCAGCGATTTTGCTGAGGCCGTTGTCATATTCGGCGAAGATAGAATTGGGCCGGCCTGGCCGCCAAGTCCCGACTAACCTGCCTACCGCTGCTTGATCGCCGCCCGCCCCAGGTAGATGGCCTGATCGTCCAGCTGCTCCTCGATGCGCAGCAGCTGGTTGTACTTGGCCGTCCGGTCCGACCGCGCCAGGCCGCCGGTCTTGATCTGACCGCAGTTGGTGGCGACGGCCAGGTCGGCGATGGTGTTGTCCTCGGTCTCGCCCGAGCGGTGGCTCATCACGGCCGTGTAGCCGGCGCGGTGGGCCATATCGACGGCGTCCAGCGTTTCGGACAGGGTGCCGATCTGGTTGACCTTGATCAGGATCGAGTTGCCGAGGCCCTTCTCCAGACCCATGGCCAGACGCTTGGGGTTGGTCACGAACAGGTCGTCGCCGACCAGCTGGACCTTGCCGCCCAGCGCGTCGGTGAGCAGCTTCCAGCCTTCGAAATCGTCCTCGGCGCAGCCGTCCTCGATGGTGACGATCGGGTATTTGCCGACCAGGCGCTCGAGGTAGCCGACCATGCCGGCCGGATCGAAGGTCTTGCCCTCCCCTTCCAGCACGTATTGGCCGTTCTTGAAGAACTCGGTGGAGGCGACGTCGAGGCCGAGCACGAAGTCGTCGCCGGCCTTGTAGCCGGCGGTGTCGGCGGCCCGCATGATGAAGTCGAGCATCTCGTCGGCGGTGCCGATGTTGGGGGCGAAGCCGCCCTCGTCGCCGACGTTGGTGTTGTGGCCGGCCTTCTTCAGGCCCGACTTCAGGGCGTGGTAGATCTCGGCGCCCATGCGCAGGCCTTCACGGAAGCTGCCCGCGCCGGTGGGGAGGATCATGAACTCCTGGATATCGACCGGATTGTCGGCGTGCATGCCGCCGTTGATGATGTTCATCATCGGCACCGGCAGAACACGGGCGCTGACGCCGCCGACGTACTTGTAGAGCGGCAGATCGGCGCTGACGGCGGCGGCCTTGGCCGTGGCCAGGGAGACGCCGAGGATGGCATTGGCGCCGAGGCGAGCCTTGTTGGGCGTGCCGTCGAGGCCGATCAGCAGGGTGTCGATACGGCGCTGGTCGCCGGCTTCCATGCCGGACAGGGCGTCGAAGATCTCGCCATTGACGGCGTCGACCGCCTTCTCGACGCCCTTGCCGCCGTAGCGGCTCTTGTCGCCGTCGCGCAGCTCGACCGCCTCATGGGCGCCGGTGGAAGCGCCGGAGGGCACCGCGGCGCGGCCGAAGGAGCCGTCTTCCAGGACCACATCGACTTCGACCGTCGGGTTGCCCCGGCTGTCGAGGATTTCGCGAGCGATGATGTCGATGATTTCGGCCATGGGGGTCCCTTTGCGCGGTTGGCGGGTGCTTAGCCGCCGGGCGGCGTGGGGGCAAGGTTTGGAGCTACTGGCAGCCTTCAATGTACCGGATGGTTTGGTTGCCACCATGGATCGCGCTGACGATCCCGGCCTGGTCGATCTCGAACCTTAGCCCGGCCTCCGACGATCTCCAGACGTAGAGATCGTGCGCCGGAGGGTCCGCGTAGGCTGCGGATTCTCGCTGCGCCGCGTCGCCGTAGACTTCGAGCACCGTGGCTGCCTGATCGCCGACGGTGATCCCCTCGACGGTGGTAAGACCAGGCTCGTAGAGGCTTATGCGGCCGACGCGGCCTCGTTCTTCCAGGATCACGGCGCCGCCGGACCCGAACTGATAGACCTCGCAAACGGCCGGATCGTCATTGCCCCCGGCCTTCAGCGCGCCAGGCGCGGCCATGGACTCGAGCTGCGCGTGCGTCATGCCGACCCTCACCCACCCGAAGGCATCGGGCCCGAGGGCCGGCGGTATCGATAGACTCGGTGGTGGTCCGACCTGCTGGGCCACGGCCGGCGCGGCAAGCAGGGACGTCAGGACCACGACAAGGACGGATGCGCGCATGTCGGGATGAGATCACCGCCTGCGTCGGGTGACAAGCACCCCTGCAGCAAGCTTGACTACCCCTGCGGCGTACGCGCTTGGCTGGCGCCAACAAGGAGAACCCCATGCTGCTGGTCGAGAAGAAAGACGGCATCGCCGTCGTCACCCTGAACCGCCCCGAGGCGATGAATGCGCTGAGTAAGGCGCTGCGCTCGGAACTGTACAAGGCGATGGTCGACATCGACGGCGATCCCGACATCTCGGTGGCGGTGCTGACCGGCGCCGGCACGCGGGCCTTCACCGCCGGCCTGGACCTCAAGGAGCTGGGCTCCGACGCCAAGGCCATGGGTGCCGCCAACGCGGAAGGCGCCGACGAGAACCCGGTTAAGGCCATTGAGCTGTGCACCAAGCCGGTGATCGGAGCGATCAACGGGGTGGCCATCACCGGCGGCTTCGAGGTGGCGCTGGCCTGCGATGTGCTGATCGCCTCGGAGAACGCCCGCTTCGCTGACACCCACGCGCGGGTCGGCATCATGCCGGGCTGGGGGCTGTCGCAGAAGCTGTCGCGGCTGATCGGCGTCTACCGGGCCAAGGAACTGAGCCTGACCGGCAACTTCCTGGATGCGAAGACGGCGGCCGACTGGGGACTGGTCAACCGCGTGGTGCCCGCTGAAGAGCTGATGCCGGCGGCAATGAAGCTGGCGGCGGACATGGCCACCATCCCGGTCGAGACCCTGAGCTTTTACAAGCGTCTGATCGACGACGGCTTCGGCCGCAGTTTCGAGGACGGCATGGCGCTGGAGCACAAGCGGTCCAGCAAGCATAACCGCAAGGTCACGCCGGAAGCGGTCGAGGCGCGTCGCGCGGGTATCCAGGCGCGGGGGCGTGGGCAGTAAGAGGACGGAAGCGGTAGTCCAAATTCTCCGCCCTCCGGGCGGAGGACCGCTTTCGAGCCTTCAAGCGAGAAAGCAGGAGGCGGGCCCACCGGCGTCTGAAGGTTAGCGCGTCGCTGACACGCCGGCGTCCGCGGACACAGCGCACGTCCGCCGGTGGACGTCCCGCCTCCTGGTTTGTCGCTCACGCTCCAAACCTGTCCTCCGCCCTCAGGGCGGAGAGCGAACGCAAAACGCCGCCTGCGCGATGCGCGGGCGGCGTTCGGCAACCTTGCGGTTGGAAAGAGCTAGTCTTCCTTCGGCGTCATGATCTGACGACCGTTGTACATGCCGGTCTTCAGGTCGACGTGGTGCGGACGCCGCATTTCGCCGGTGTCCTTGTCCTCGACGAAGGAGTTGGCGCCCAGGGCGTGGTGCGAACGACGCATGTTGCGCTTGGAGGGCGAGGTTTTGCGTTTGGGAACGGCCATCGAACTATCTCTGCTCGCTGAGCATGAAACGGGTACGGCGGCCGTGGGGCCGCCGCGTGAGCGGGGGTGTATGCCCGATCAGGCTTTCGGATGCAAGTCCGGCCGCGTCAGGGTCAGATAGACACTGTCGACCCAGGTCCCACCGACGTTGAAAGTACGCTCCGCCTGGCCCGTGCGGCTGAATCCAAGGTCTTCCAGCAGGGCCAGGGACGCGGTGTTGCGCGGATCGACGTCGGCGGTGATGGCGGCAAGGTCCAGCGACTGGAAGCCGAAGCCGATGGCGGCCGCCACCGATTCGCGGCCCAGACCTCGGCCCCAGAAGCCCCGGTGCAGGATGTAGCCGATCTCCGGAACCCGCGAGAAGCCGGCGTTGCCGATCATCCGGCCGTCCAGCTCGACCATGAAGTCGCCATGGCTCCCCGCCGCGCTGGACGCCACCATGCGGTCTATCCAGGCCTGGGTCTGGGCCAGGCTCTGGTGCGGCGGCGTCGACCAGTAGGCCATGGCGACCGGGTCGGACAGGATCTCGAACATGGCCTCGGCGTCCTCGGGGACGGGCTGGCGCAGCAGGAGGCGTTCGGTGCGGAAGCTCGGCATGGTCCGCCATCGCATGGCCAGAGGCCCGCGTCACGGGACCTCATCGCCCTGTCAGCCCGATCCACTCCCGGACCGTCCGGTCGCCGTCCAGCAGCCGCACGAACGGCCGGCGGGCGCCGTCCCGCCGAAGGTAGCCGACCTGCAGGGTGGGATCGGCGCCGACCGGGCCCAGCGCGATCACGTCCTCCGGAAAGACCACCAGCGTCTCCGGCCCGGCGTAGACCAGCACACAGCCGGTCCGCTCCTCGACCATGCGCGACCAGGCGCGGATCTGGCTCATGTAGGGCTCGGCGCGCCAGGCGTCCGGCCGGGCCGGATCGACGTCGATGCAGAGATGGCCGCGATCGCGCTCGTCGCGGATCAGGAAGCCGGCGATATCCGGCCGCCAGGCCTCGCCGAGCGCCTCGATGGCCAGCCAGCCGCAGGTGAAGACCCGGCAGGAGCTCGGACGGTCGGGATAGATGCCGCAGCCGGCGCCGAGGTGCCGACAGGGTGTTCCAGCGGCCTTGGAAAGCTCGGGGATGTCGAGGACGGTGCAGCAGAGAGTGCAGGGGCCGCACGACTTCATGCCCCCTGCCCTTCCTAGACCAGCCGGCTCTGCGTCTTCGCCGCGGCGATGAAGCTGGCGAACAGCGGGTGCGGGGCGAAGGGGCGGCTCTTCAGTTCCGGGTGGAACTGTACGCCGATGAACCAGGGATGGTCGGTCCGCTCGACGATCTCGGGCAACACCCCGTCCGGCGACGACCCGGTCATCTTCAGCCCGGCGCCCTCGAAGGCCTCGCGGTAGTTGATGTTGACCTCGTAGCGGTGGCGGTGGCGCTCGCTGATGCTGGTCGAGCCATAGATTTCCGCCACCTTCGAGCCCGGCGTCAGGGTCGCCTCATAGGCGCCCAGGCGCATGGTGCCGCCCAAGTCGTCGCCTTCCTTGCGCTGGACCCGCTGGTTGCCTTGAGTCCATTCGGTCATCAGGCCGACGGCCGGCTCCTCGGTCGGGCCGAACTCGGTGGAGCTGGCGTTCGGCACGCCGGCGCAGTTCCGCAACGCCTCGATCACCGCCATCTGCATCCCGAAGCAGATGCCGAAATAGGGAACGTTGCGTTCCCGGGCGAACTCGGCGGCCAGGATCTTGCCCTCCGCCCCCCGCTCGCCGAAGCCGCCCGGCACCAGGATGCCGTGCACGCCCTCCAGACGCGAGGCGGCCGCTCCGTCCTCGTTCTCGAAGGTCTCGCTCTCCACCCAGTCCAGCTTGACCTTGACCCGGTTGGCGACCCCGCCATGGGCCAGGGCCTCGATGAGGCTTTTGTAGGCGTCCTTCAGCACGGTGTACTTGCCGACCACGGCGATGGTCACCTCGCCGTCCGGATTGACGGTGACCTCGTTGATGGCCTCCCAGCGCGACAGGTCGGGGGCCGGGGCGTCGCCGAGGCCGAAGACATCGAGCACTTCGCGGTCGAGGCCCTCGCGGTGATAGTCGAGCGGCACCGCATAGATGCTGGCGCTGTCCATGGCGGTGACCACGGCGCTGGCGCGCACGTTACAGAACAGGCCGATCTTGCGCTTTTCCTCCGGCGGGATCGGCTGCTCGCAGCGGCACAGCAGGATGTCGGGCTGGATGCCGATCGAGCGCAGTTCCTTGACCGAGTGCTGGGTCGGCTTGGTCTTCATCTCGCCGGCCGTCTTGATGAACGGCAGCAGGGTCAGGTGCACGAAGCAGCTCATCCCGCGCGGCAGTTCCTGGCCCAGTTGGCGGATGGCCTCGAAGAAGGGCAGGCCCTCGATGTCGCCGACCGTGCCGCCGATCTCGACCAGGATGAAGTCGGCCTCGTCGCCGTTCTCGTCGATGGCCGGCGAGAGGACGAACTCCTTGATCTCGTTGGTGACGTGCGGAATCACCTGCACCGTCGCGCCGAGATAGTCGCCGCGGCGCTCCTTCTCGATGATGGTCTTGTAGATCTGCCCGGTGGTGATGTTGTCGGCGCGCCTGGCGCTGACCCCGGTGAACCGCTCGTAGTGGCCCAGATCAAGGTCGGTCTCGGCCCCGTCGTCGGTCACGAAGACCTCGCCGTGCTGATAGGGGGACATCGTCCCCGGATCGACGTTGAGATAGGGATCGAGCTTGCGCAGACGAACCTTGTAGCCGCGTGCTTGCAGCAACGCGCCGAGGGCGGCGGACGCCAGACCTTTTCCGAGGGAAGAGACCACGCCGCCGGTGATGAAAATGTACCGGGCCATGGGAGGTCAGATATAGGCGAGATTCGCGAGGCGCGCGCCCCGCGAAGCCTCAAACCTGTTGATGACTGCTATTTATTTTCCGGCGCGGCCGGAGCCGGGGCCGGAGTCTGCTGCAGCAGGTCGGCCGGCGGCTGGGCCGGCACGGTGATGGCGCCCGGCAGGGCGTCGCTGGACGGCGGCGCTTTCTGGTTCAGCAGGTCGGCCGGGGCCGTCTTGATGCTGTTGGGGTCGATCCGCAGGTTCGAGCCGGCGGGGGCCGGACGATTGGCCGCGCCGATCAGGGTCAGGCTGATCGAGATGGTCAGGAAGACCGCGAACAGGATCCAGGTGATCCGCGTCAGCAGGTCGCCGGTGCCCCGGGCGCTCATGAAGTTCGACGGCCCGCCGCCCATGCCCAGGGCCCCGCCCTCGGACTTCTGAAGCAGCACCGCGCCGATCAGCAGGATGGCGACGACGATATTAACGCACAGCAGGGCGATGGTCAGGAATTGCACGGCGGATCGGTCTCTGGTCGGGGCGGGCCGAAGCGGGCCCGCGAAATGAAGTTGGCCCCTCTAGCACCACGCAGCCGGGCACGCCATAGCTGGGGTCTACCGCGTGGGAGTGCAACGTCCGTGATTCTGGAGACCCAGCGCCTCACCCTCACCCCCCTGGCCCCGGCCGACGCGCCGCTGGTCCACCCGATCATGGCCGATCCGGAGGTCATGGCCCACTGGGACGTGGCCGAGATCGAGGACCCCGACGTCGTCAACCAGGTTCTCGACAGCCAGATGGCGGCCATGGGCGAGGAGCGCGCCTTCTACTGGGCCATGCGGCTGACCGGCGATTCGACCTTCCTGGGGCTCTGCGACCTCTCCGACATCGACTGGCGCCACCACCGCGCCGAGGTCGGCTTCATCCTCGGCAAGGACAGCTGGGGCCAGGGCTATGCCTATGAGGCCATGCAGGCAGTGATGAACTTCGCGGTCACGCAAGGCATCCAGCGGCTCTGGGCGCGCACCCATGTGGGCAACGAGTCGTCGGAGAAGCTGCTGGCCAAGCTCGGCTTCGAACAGGAAGGCTACCTGCGGGGGCACGTGGATCGCGGCGGCGAACGGCGTGATGTGCGGCTGTGGGGGATGCTTTTATGAGTCCTTCTCCCGCTTGTCGGGAGAAGGTGGCGGCCGCAGGCCGACGGATGAGGGCAGCACCGGCCCGTCTGGCTGCGCGCGTTCTGGCACGATTGGCGCTGACGCCCCCTTCAAGGGCCGGCGCTGCCCTCATCCGACCCCTTCGGGGCCACCTTCTCCCGACAAGCGGGAGAAGGGACTCAATATGTCGCGCTATCTCCCCGCCCCCACTTTGCTATTGTCCCCGCTTGTGTGACGAATCTGGACCGCCTCGGGGGCGCGTTCAAACATGGGTGGCAGGTTGACGGTTCAGGCCCGGATTTTGATCGTGGCGCGCGACGACGCGCTGGCCGGGCCGTTGGCCGAGGGGCTGGACCGTCTTGGCTGGCGCACCATCACGGCGCGTGGCCCCTACGCCGCCCTCGCCGCGCTCGGTGACCTGCAGATCGAGGCCGCCATCGTCGATACCGCCAGCGGCGGCGCCGACGCCCTGACCCTGGCGCGGCGCCTCAAGGCCGCCTGCGCCCCGCGCCGCCTGCCGGTCATCGCCATCGGCGACCCCGACCCCCAGCTGGACAGCTTCGCCTTCGACCTGACCCTCGCCCCGCCGCTTCACCCGGCCCAGGCCGTGCTGCGGCTGGAAAGCCTGGTCCGCATGGCCATCGCCGAGGAAGAGTTCGAGCTGCGGCTCGAGACCTTCGCCGACAAGGGCCGCCGGCTGGAGCTGCCCGAGCAGTCGCCTGGCCCCTATCGCATCCTGGCGGTCGGCGAGCCGGCCCCGCAGTTCCTGGCCCTCAGCAACGCCCTGTCCCGCTCGGGCGCCGACGTGGTCGGGGCCTTCACCGCCTTCACCGCCTTCGACTACCTGCATGAGCGGGCCTTCGATTCGGTCGTGCTCTGGGCCGGCGACAACCAGGCCGAGGCGCTGTCGATCGCCGCCGGCATGCGCCGCAACACCCGGCTCTACCACATCCCCGCCCTGCTCTACATGGCGGCCGACAGCTATGTGACCACCTCCGAGGCCTTCCACCGGGGAGTCTCCGACGTCGCGTCCCCGGAAACCCCGGAGACCGAGACGGCCAAGCGGGTCATCGAACTGGCCCGCAGCTATCGCCGCCAGACCGCCATTCGCCGGGCGCTGGAAAAGGCCCGCTCGTCCGGCCTGATGGACGCCGCCACCGGCCTCTTCACCCGCGACCTGTTCGCCGCCCACCTGGTGCGCCTCACCCAGGCCGCCCGCACCCGCAACCGGCCGATGAGCGTCTGCGTCCTGCGCCTCTCCGAGCGCAACGAGGTCACATCGGCCAGGGCCGGCGGCTGGCTGGACCGGGCCATTCCGCAGATCGGCTCGATGATCGGCCGCCTGGTCCGGGCCGAGGACACTGCCGCCCGCCTGGGCCCGGAGGTCTTCGCCCTCGCCCTGCCCGGCACGCCGCAGGCCGCCGGCCGCGCCGCCGCCGAGCGGATCGCCGCCGTCATCGCCTGCACCGCCTTCGAGGCCGGCGAGGGCAAGACCCCCTTCACCGTCGATTTCGACATCGGCGTCGCCCAGATCGAACGGGGCGAAAGCGCCGCCGCCGCCCTGGAGCGGGCCGCCGCCCGCGCCCTGCAGAGAGAAGCCGGATGACAGACGCCGCCCCCGCCGCCGGGCCCCTGAAGATCGACTTCATCGCCGATGTCGTCTGTCCCTGGTGCTACATCGGCTGGGAGCGCCTGAAGCTCGCCCTGGCCCAGCGACCGGACGTGCCGGTCGAGGTGCTGTGGCGCCCCTTCCAGCTGGATCCCGCCATCCCCGAGGAAGGCGTCGACCGGGCCGGCTACATGGCCGCCAAGTTTCCCAACGCCGAGCGCCGGGCCGCGGCCCTGGAAGCCCTCGACAAGGAAGCGGCCAGCGTCGGGCTCAAGCTGAACCTCACCGACATCCCGATCTCGCCCAACACCAACGCCGCCCACCGCCTGATCCGCTGGGCCCAGACCGTCGGCCTGCAGCAGGCGGCGCTGGAAGCGATCATGAAGGCCTATTTCGTCGAGCTGCGCGACATCGGCGACCCCGTCGTGCTGGCCGACATCGCCGAGGCCATCGGCATGGAACGCCAGGTCGTTCTCAAGGCCCTGGCCGAGGGGACCGACAAGGACGCCGTCACCCGCGAACACTACCAGGCCCATCAGGCCGGCGTCAGCGGCGTGCCCTTCACCATCTTCGGTGGCAAGGTCGCCATCTCCGGCGCCGACGTGCCCGAGCGGCTGTGCAAGGCCATCGACAGGGCTTTGGAGGCGGCATGACCCCGCAAGACGGACAGACCTGGGGCCCAATCATCGGCATCGGCGTGGCCGTGGTGATCATGTCGCTGCGCGCCCGCAGCGGCCAGGCCAGACCGATCAACTTCATCACCCTGTGGGTCGTGCCGTTGACGCTGTTCGCGGGTCTCGTCGCGATGACGGCGACCTCGCACCTGCGGGGGCTGGACTACGCCTGGGTCGTCGGCGCCTTCGCCATCGGCGGGGCCCTGGGCTGGCAGCGTGGCCGGATGATGCCGATCCACGTCGACCCGGAGACCGGCAAGCCGATGATCAAGACCTCGGTCGCGGCCCTGGTCTTCATTCTCGGCCTGATGGCCGTGCGCCTGTTGATGCGTCAGGTGCTGCAGGCGGAAGCCGGCGCGCTCCACATCAACCCGCTCCTGGTCACCGACGGCTTCATGGCCCTGGCCGTGGGCCTGCTGGGTGTCTCGCGCATCGAGATGTTCATCCGTGCGAGGCGGTTGATCGCCGAGCACCGCGCGGTGGCGGCCTGAGCCGGTCGATAAACTCTCATACTTTCAAGCACTTACTGAATATGTCTAGACATATTCATCGCACTTTCTCGCGACTTTCCGCCTGAAGCGAGCGTTTGCCGCCCGGCGTTGACAGGCCATGTCACCTGGCCAGCAACATTTGCCGCTCTGGCGCCTACGCCGCACCTACGCCGGCGCCAACATTCCCCGCGTCGCCAGCCATCAGGTTGTCACGTCGATTCAAGGACTTCCGGCAAACACGCCTCTTCCCGGCCCGACAGCCGGGTATAATGGTAGACCGCTTCGATAGCCCCTAGGCCGCCGTCACGATCCCCAGGAAATCCGCCGCCTTCAGCGACGCCCCGCCGACCAAGGCCCCGCCGACCTCACGGGCCTTGAGGATCTCCGCCGCGTTCGAGGGCTTCACCGACCCGCCGTACAGGATCGGCGGCCCCTTGCCCGCCTCGCCGAACACCTCGACCAGCGTCTCCCGGATGGCGACATGCACCTCCTCGATCTGCTCCAGCGTCGGCGTCAGGCCGGTGCCGATGGCCCAGACCGGCTCATAGGCCACCGCGAAGGCCTTGCCGGCCAGCGAAGCCGGCAGGCTGCCACGCACCTGGCCGGTGACGACGCTGAGCGTCTCGCCGGCTTCGCGCTGCTGCAGGGTCTCGCCGACGCAGACGATCGGCTCCAGCCCGGCGCGCAGGGCCGCCTCTGTCTTGGCGGCGACCAGGGCGTCGCTCTCGCCATAGCCGGCGCGGCGTTCGGAGTGGCCGAGGATGACAAGCCCGGCCCCGGCGTCGGCCAGCATCTCGGCCGAGATGTCGCCCGTGAAGGCGCCCGACTCTTCCGCCCGGCAATCCTGGCCGCCGACCTCCACGCCCGTGCCGTTCAGCAGATCAGCCATGCGCGCCACCAGGGTCGCCGGCGGGCACAGGGCCACCCGGCAGGCCGGCGGTTGGGCGTCGACGGCGGCCGAAACCGCCCGCGCCTCGTCCAGCGACAGGCCGAGGCCATTCATCTTCCAGTTTCCGGCGACCAGCGGGCGGGCGGCAGTCATGGGCGGGCGATCTCCCTCAAATTCGTTGGCCGCAACTAGCCGCCCGGCGGCCTGATGTCACGCCAACAATCCGCCGCGCTTGCCTGCTCTGGGAAGGGCCGACTATACCCGCCGTTCACGGCCTCGCACGCCGCCTGTCTCAAAGGTTCAAAAGACCCGATGCTCGCTACGATCAAGAAGCTCATGAAGTCCTGGTTCGCCGCCGTGCTGCTGGGACTGGTCATGATCAGCACGGCCTTCCTGGGCCAGCAGATGGACGTCCTGGGCGCGTTCAGCGGCAACAGCGGCACCTGGGTGGTCAAGGCCGGCTCGCAGACGGTGACGCCCAAGGAGTTCAATTCCCTCTTCGAGCGGATGCGCAAGAACGCCGAGCAGCAGTATCAGCGCCAGATCAGCACCCAGGACGCCATCAAGGGCGGACTGGAGAAGCAGGCGCTCGAAGAACTGATGAGCAGCGAGTCGCTGAACGCCATGCTCAAGAAGATGGGCCTGCGCGCCCCGCAAGCCCTGGTCGACGAGGCCATGAAGCAGCAGCTGGCGCAGTACCCGGGCGTCTTCGACGAGATCACCGGCGAACTGAATCTCGCCGAGCTGGAGAGGCTGCTGACCCAGAACAACCTGGACGTCGAGACCTACCGCAAGGGTCTGGAAGGCTCGATCGTCGAGGCCCAGTTCTTCGGCGCCATGACCGCCGGCTTCAAGGCCCCGCGCATCCTGTCCTCGCTGCAGGGCGCCTACAGTCTGGAAGAGCGCGACCTCGACTACTTCATCGTCACCCCGGCCAGCGTCGGCGCCATTCCCCAGCCCACCGAAGCCGAGATGCAAGCCTTCCTGAAGGAAAACGCCGCCCGGCTGATGCGTCCCGAAATGCGGGTCATCAAGCTGGTCCGCTTCAACGCCGAGGAGTTCAGGAGCAAGGTCACGGCCGATCCGGCCGAGGTCCAGAAGCGCTTCGACTTCCGCAAGGATACGCTGTCGTCGCCCGAGCTGCGCAGCTTCGTGCAGATCCCGGTCAAGAACGCCGGCCAGGCGACCCAGGTCGCGGCTCGCCTGACCAAGGGCGAAGACCCCGCCGCCATCGCCAAGTCGGTCGGCGCCAGCGTGGTCAACAACACCGACAAGCCGAAGTCGGCCATCTTCGACAAGGCCGTCGCCGACGCGGCCTTCCGCCTGCCGGTCGGCGCCGTCAGCGGGGCCTTGCAGGGCGAGCTGGGCCAATCGGTGATCAAGGTCACCGGCATCACCCCGGCCAAGGTCGCCACCCTCGAGGAGCACCGCGCCGAGCTGGAAGCCGACGTCATCAAGTCGGCCGCCGCCAACAAGGCCTATGAGCAGGCCCAGGCCTTCGACAAGGCCCACATCGAAGGAGCCACCCTCGACCAGGCCGCCGCCAAGGTCGGCGCCACGGTCATCACCCTGCCGGCGATGACCGCCCAGGGGCAGTCGGCCGATCCGCGGAACCCGCCCAACCCGAAGATCGTCACCAAGGAAGTGCTGGACACCGCCTTTGGCCTGCCGGCCAATTCCGACAGCACCCTGATCGAGGTGACCGCCGGCGACCAGTTCTTCGTCCGCGTCGAAAAGATCATCCCGCCGTCGCCGCCGGCCCTGGACGAGGTTCGTCCCGAGCTGACCAAGCTGCTCATGGGCCAGAAGCAGGCGCGCCTCATGCAGGCCAAGGCCAAGGATCTGTCGGACCGCGCCCGCAAGGGCGAGAGCCTGGCCGCCGTCGCCGCCTCCGGTGGCTACAAGCTGGTCTCGCTGCCGAAGATGACCCGCCAGGGCGCCCAGCAGCATGAGGCGCTCGGCAACGAGCTGCTGACCACCCTCTTCACCGGCGCCACCGGCCAGGTGTTCACGGCGCCGGTGCAGGGTGAAGGCGGCGGACTGGCCGTGGGCAAGATCGGCGCGATCCGCCCCGGCGACGTCGGCCAGATCGCCCAGGCCACCGAGATGGGCCGCCAGGGCTTCGCCCGCGGCATCTTCCAGGACATCAACACCACCACCCGCGCCTGGGCCAAGGACGAGATCAAGCCCAAGTCCGACCGCGACCGCGCCATCAAGGCTCTGGGTGAAGACCCTGCCGCCTATGCGGAAAAGAAGGACGAGAAGGACAAAGCGAAGGACGCGAAGTCCAAGTGACCCAGCAGGCCGCCCTCGAACCCTCGTTTGATGCGTTTGCGGCGGCCTGGGACGGCGGGCGGCCGCAGGTCGTCTGGACCCGGCTGATCGACGACCTCGAGACGCCGGTCTCGGCCTATCTGAAGATCGCCAGGGCCCGGCCCTACGCCTTCCTGTTCGAAAGCGTCGAGGGCGGGGCATGGCGCGGCCGCTACTCCATCGTCGCCATGAAGCCCGACCTGGTCTGGCGCTGCCGCGGCGACCAGGCCGAGATCGCCGTCGGTGACGATATCGCGGCCGACCGCTTCACGGCCCAGTCCGGCGGCGCCCTCGACAGCCTGCGCGACCTGGTGGCGCAATCGCGGATCGACCTGCCCGCCGGCCTGCCGCCGCCCAGCGCCGGGGTGTTCGGGGCCATCGGTTACGACATGGTGCGGCTGGTCGAACGGCTGCCGAACGTCAATCCAGACCCGCTGGACCTGCCCGACGGGATCATGATCCGCCCGTCGGTGGTGGCCGTCTTCGACGCCATCGCCCAGGAGATCCTGCTGGTCGCCCCGGCCCGGCCCCGGCCCGGCGTCACCGCCAGCCAGGCATGGGACGAGGTTCAGGCGACCCTCTCCGAAGTGCTGGCCGACCTCGAAGGCCCGATGCCCGCCCCGGTTCCCGTCATGACCGCCGGCGAGGTCACCTTCGAACCCGGCGTCAGCCGCAGCCAATACGGCGAGATCGTCGAACGCTGCCGCGACTACATCGAAGCCGGCGACATCTTCCAGGTGGTGCCCAGCCACCGCTTCAGCGCACCCTTTGCGGGCCAGCCCTTTGCCCTCTACCGGTCCCTGCGGCGGACCAACCCCTCGCCCTTCCTGTTCTACCTGAACTTCGGGCCCTTCCAGCTGGTCGGCTCCAGTCCGGAAATCCTCGTCCGTCTGCGCGACAACAAGATCACCATTCGGCCCATCGCCGGGACCCGCCCGCGCGGCGCGACCCCCGAGGAGGACGCCGCGCTGGAAGCCGAACTGCTGGCCGATCCCAAGGAGCGGGCCGAGCACCTGATGCTGCTGGATCTGGGCCGCAACGACGTCGGCCGCGTCGCCCGCCTGCGCGATGACGGCCGCAACGATGACGCCCCGGTCGGCAAGGGGCCGGCGGTCCGCGTCACCCAGAGCTTCTTCATCGAACGCTACAGCCACGTCATGCACATCGTCTCCAACGTGGAGGGCGACGCGCCGGACGGCCTCGACCCGGTCGATGTGCTGATGGCCGCCCTCCCCGCCGGCACCCTGTCGGGCGCGCCGAAGGTGCGGGCGATGGAGATCATCGACGAGATGGAGCTGGTCAAGCGCGGCCTGACCTACGCCGGCGCGGTCGGCTATTTCGGCGCCGACGGCTCGGTCGACACCTGCATCGTGCTGCGCACCGGCCTCGTCAAGGACGGCATGCTCTACGTCCAGGCCGGCGGCGGCGTGGTCGCCGACAGCGACGCCGACGCCGAGTACGACGAAACCCTGCACAAGAGCCGGGCGCTGCGGACGGCGGCGGAAGAGGCCTGGCGGTTCAGGTAGTTACCCGGCCCCACCAAACCGCTCACCCCATTCAGCGACCTGTTCGTCCTCGATCTTCCTGAACAGCACCTCCGGCGCCCGGATCGTCTGCCCCACGGACAGCCGGTCCAGTTCCACCGCCGCCCCGTCCGACGGCCAGGCCAGGGGCCAGCCCTGGTTGAAGGCCTCGGCGATCTTCTCGGCCGCGAACGGGATGAAGGGCGCCGACAGCCGCGCATAGAGGGCCGCCAGGTTCAGCGCCGTGCGCACAACCACCGCCGCCCGCGCCGGGTCGGTCTTGATCGCCGTCCACGGAGCCGCAACCTGCAGATACTCGTTGCCCAGCACCCACAGGGCCCGCAGCGCCTGGGCGGCCTTGCGGACCTCGATGGCCTCCAGCTGCGCGGTCAGGTCGGCGATGCCGGCGTCGATGTCGGCGTAGAGCTTCAGCTCCAGTTCGCCTGGTTCACCGCCGGCCGGCACCACGCCCTCGAACTTGCTCTCGGCGAACTTGGCGATGCGGTTGACGAAATTGCCCAGCACATCCGCCAGGTCCTTGTTCACCGCCGACTGAAACTGCTCCCAGGTGAAGGCGGTGTCGGACCCTTCCGGCGCATTGGCCGTCAGGTACCAGCGCCACAGATCAGGCGGCAGCAGCTCCAGCGCCGTGTCCATGAAGACGCCGCGCTTCTCGCTGGTCGAGAACTTGCCACCGTACCAGTTGAGCCAGTTGAAGGCCTTCAGCCGGTCGACCGTCTTCCAGGGCTCTTCGGAGCCGAGGATGGTGGCCGGGAAACTGACGGTGTGGAAGGCGACGTTGTCCTTGCCCATGAACTGGACGTACTCAGTGTCGCCCGCGCCCTTGTCGGTGCGCCACCAGCGCTCCCAGTCGGTGCCTTCCGACTCGGCCCATTCGACCGTCGCGCCGATGTACTCGATCGGCGCGTCGAACCAGACGTAGAAGACCTTATCCTCGAACCCGGGCCGCGGCAGCCCATCCTTCATCACCGGGATGCCCCAGGCGAGGTCGCGGGTGATGCCGCGGTCGATCAGCCCTTCGTCCAGGTGCTTGTAGGCGATGGACCTGGTCAGGTGCGGCCAGTTGGCGGAATTGGCGTCTACCCAGGCGCGGATGCGGCTCTCCAGCTTGGTCTGCTGCAGATACAGGTGGTTGGTGTCGCGGACCTCGATGTTCCGCGAGCCCGAGATCTTGCTGTAGGGATTGATCAGGTCGACCGGGTCCAGCAGGTTGCCGCAGTTGTCGCACTGATCGCCCCGCGCCTTCTCGAAGCCGCAGTGCGGGCAGGTGCCCTCGACATAGCGGTCGGGCAGGAAGCGGCGGTCATCGACCGAGTAGACCATCTTGTCGGTCCGCTCCTCGATCAGCCCCTTCGATTCCAGCACTTCCGCAAAGTGCTGGGTCAGCCGGTGGTTGGGCGGATTGGAGCTGCGGCCGAACCAGTCGAACGACAGGCCGAAGGCGCGACTGATGTCGTGCTGCAGCTGGTGCTGCTCGTCACAATAGGTGCGCACATCCTGACCGGCCTCGGCGGCGGCCAGTTCGGCGGGGGTGCCGTGCTCGTCCGTGGCGCAGATGTAGAGCACCTCGGCGCCGGCGGCCCGCTTGAAGCGCGCGAAGACGTCGGCGGGCAGCATCGAACCGGCCAGGTTGCCGAGGTGCTTGATCCCGTTGATGTACGGCAGGGCGGAGGTGATCAGAACGCGCGTCATGGGGCGCGGATATAGGCGAGGTCGACGCCGAATGACAGCCATGCGGCGAAACCGCTTAACGCGCGGCCGCTTGGCCCTATAAAAGCCGACAGGGACGATTTGCGGAGGGCGCTATGCTTGGATCGATGACGCGGCGGCTGGCCGTGGCGATGGCGGCGGTTTCAATTCTGGGGCTGGCCGCCTGCGAGGGCGGCGAGAAGGCCAAGAACGACACGCTTAAGATCTACAACTGGTCGGACTACATCGACCCCAAGCTGCTCGAGGAATTCACGGCCGAGACCGGCATCAAGGTCGTCTACGACACCTTCGATTCCAACGAGGTGCTCGAGACCAAGGTTCTGACCGGCGGCACCGGCTACGACATCGTCGCCCCGTCCAACCACCCGCTGCCCCGGTTCATCACGGCCGGCGCGCTGGAGCCGCTGGACTTCGCCAAGCTGCCCAACCGCAAGAACCTGTGGCCCGACCTGATGGCCCGCATGGAGCCCTTCGATCCGGGCGCCAAGTACAGCATCCCCTACATGTGGGGCACGATGGGGATCGGCTACAACAAGGCCGAGTTGGCCAAGCGCCTGCCCGGCGTGGCGCTCGATAGCTGGGCGGTGGTGCTCGACCCTAAGAATCTGGCCAAGCTGAAGGACTGCGGGGTCTATTTCCTCGACGCTTCCGAGGACATGTATGCGGTGACCCTGCATTACATGGGCAAGGACTCCAATTCGAAGAACCCGGCCGACTACGAGGCCGCCACCCAGCTGCTGCTCAAGCTGCGTCCCTCCGTCCGCAAGTTCAACAGCAGCGAGTACATCGAGGCCCTGGCCAATGGCGACGCCTGCGTGGTTGTCGGCTACAGCGGCGACATCCTGCAGGCGCGGGATCGGGCCGATGAGGTCAAGAAGGGCGTCGAGGTCGGCTACTTCATTCCCAAGGAAGGCAGCCAGGTCTGGTTCGACACCTTCGCCATTCCCGCGGACGCCCCGAACAAGGAAGCGGCCTACAAGTTCCTCGACTTCATGATGCGGCCGGAGATCATCGCCCGCGCCTCCAACTCGACCAACTATGCCAACGCCAACCTGCCGGCGACCCAGCTGGTCAAGGCCGAGGTGCGTGACGACCCCAACGTCTATCCGACCCAGGAGGTCTTCAACCGCCTGTTCGTGACGACGACCAAGGATCAGGCCCTGGTCAAGGTCGTCAACCGCGAGTGGACCAAGGTTCGCGACGGTCAATGAGCGGTCCTGCCCAGACCCCTGCCAAAGGGGGCCGGCCCGCAAAGGGGAACGGCAAACGCCTGAACATCGGGGCCGTCCGGTCCAGCTTCGCGCCGTGGAACGATCCGGCCGCCACGCCGCTGGTCCGTTTCCAGGGCGTCAGCAAGCGGTTCGGCGACCAGACGGCGGTCAACGACGTCTCGCTGGACATCTATCCGGGGGAATTCTTCGCCCTGCTCGGCCCCTCGGGCTGCGGCAAGACCACCCTGATGCGCATGCTGGCCGGCTTTGAGAGCCCGAACGCTGGGACCATCACCCTGGCCGGGCAGGACCTGGCCGGGATCCCGCCACACAAGCGGCCGGTGAACATGATGTTCCAGTCCTATGCGCTGTTCCCGCACCTGACCGTCGAGCAGAACATTGCCTTCGGCCTCAAGCAGGAGGGCCTGCCCAAGGCTGAGATCGCCGCCCGCGTCGTCGAGATGCTGGAGCTGGTCAAGCTGCGACCCTTCGCCCGTCGCAAGCCGGACCAGCTCAGCGGCGGCCAGAAGCAACGGGTCGCCCTGGCCCGCGCCGTGGCCCGCAAGCCGCAGATGCTGCTGCTCGACGAGCCGCTCGGCGCCCTCGACAAGAAGCTGCGCGAGGAGACCCAGTTCGAGCTGATGGACCTGCAGGTCGAGCTCGGCATGACCTTCCTGATCGTCACCCATGACCAGGAAGAAGCCATGGTCATGGCCGACCGCATCGCCGTCATGCGCGAAGGCGAGATCGCCCAGATCGGCCGTCCGGAAGAGGTCTACGAGACCCCGGCCAACCGCTACGTGGCCGAGTTCCTCGGCGACGTGAACCTGTTCGAGGCCAAGGTCAGCGGTATCGAGCACCCGATGGCCCGCCTCGCGGCCGCCGGCGCCCCGGACGGGTTCTTCGTCCTCGATGACGACTGCCCGCCGGCAGGAACGGCGGTAAACCTCGCCGTCCGTCCCGAGAAGATGCGCATCAGCCTGGAGCCGCCGCCGGTCGGGACGCACAATGTCCTCTCTGGTGAGATCTGGGACATCGGCTACACGGGCGACTGGACCAACTACATCGTCGAGCTGCCGGGCGAGAAGCTGATCCGGGTCGCCAAGGCCAACGCCAGCCGTATCGTCGAGCGGCCCATCGGCTGGGACGACAAGGTCTTCGTGACCTTCGCCGACGACGCCGGCGTGGTGTTGGTCTCGTGAGGCCTCCCAGGACCGCGGTCAGCTGGCCGAAGCTGTCGGCGCTGATCCCCTACGCCTGGCTGCTGGTCTTCTTCGCCCTGCCCTTCCTGATGGTGTTCCGGCTGTCGCTGTCCGACAGCGCCCTGTCGATCCCGCCCTATAAGCCGCAGATCGACTGGAGCGCGGGGATCGACGGCATCAAGGCCTTCTTCGGCGGGCTGGACTTCGACGCCTACAAGCAGCTGGGCAGCGACAGCCTCTACGCCAAGTCCTACATCTCAAGCCTGCGGTTCGCCGCCGAGGGCACGATCCTCGCCCTGCTGGTCGGCTATCCGATGGCCTATGGGATGGCCCGCTGCAAACCGTCGACCCGCAGCCTGCTGCTCATGCTGGTCATCCTGCCGTTCTGGACCAGCTTCCTGATCCGGGTCTACGCCTGGGTCGGCATCCTCAAGCCCGAAGGCCTGCTCAACGCTGGCCTCGCCCTCGTCGGCATCCCGCCGACCGATCTCCTGTATACCCCGGCCGCGGTGCAGATCGGGCTGGTCTACAGCTACCTGCCTTTCATGGTGCTGCCGCTGTACGCCGCCCTGGAGAAGATGGACTACACCCTGCTCGAGGCCGCCGCCGACCTCGGCTCGCCGCCCTGGAAGAGCTTCTGGCAGGTGACCTTCCCGCTCTCCATTCCCGGCGTCATCGCCGGCTGCCTGCTCTGCTTCATCCCCATGGTCGGCGAGTTCGTCATTCCCGACCTGCTGGGCGGCCCCGGCTCGCTGATGATCGGCCGCTCGATCTGGATGGAGTTCTTCGCCAACCGCGACTGGCCGTTTGCCTCGGCGGTGGCCGTGGTCTTGCTGCTGACCCTGGTCGTCCCGATCGTCCTGTATCAGCGCCAGCAGGTGAAGGCCCTGGAGGCAGGCGCATGAGGCGCGGCCCATCCCCTTTCAACCTGGTCAGCCTGACCGTCGGGTTCGCCTTCCTCTACCTGCCGATCCTGCTGCTGGTGGTCTGGTCGTTCAACGCCAGCAAGCTGGTCACTGTCTGGGGCGGCTTCTCGACCAAATGGTACGGCGCCCTGTTTCAGAACGAACAGCTGATGGCCGCCGCCTGGGTCACCCTGCGCGTCGGCCTGATCAGCGCCACCCTGGCGACCATCCTTGGAACCCTCGCCGCCGTCGCCCTGACCCGCCACGGCCGCTTCCGGGGCCGGACGCTGTTCTCGGGCATGAGCTACGCCCCGCTGGTCATGCCCGAGGTCATCATGGGTCTCAGCCTGCTGCTGCTGTTCGTCGCCCTGAAGATCGACCGCGGCTTCCTGACGGTGACTCTCGCCCACACCACCCTGACCATGGCCTACGTCGCCGTGGTCGTGCAGTCGCGCCTGGCCACCTTCGACACGGCGCTGGAAGAGGCGGCGCAGGATCTCGGCTGCACCCCGACCCGGGCCTTCTGGCAGGTCACCTT
Organism: Caulobacter sp. NIBR1757; assembly: GCF_027912495.1. Classification (GTDB taxonomy): domain Bacteria; phylum Pseudomonadota; class Alphaproteobacteria; order Caulobacterales; family Caulobacteraceae; genus Caulobacter. The sequence goes on from NZ_CP115463.1 coordinate 2,377,255, forward strand.
GCCGAACATTTTTCCGGCGATCCTGGCCGGCTGGATGCTGGCCTTCACCCTGTCGCTCGACGACCTGGTCATCGCCAGCTTCACCAGCGGCCCCGGCGCCACCACCCTGCCGATGCGCATCTACAGCCAGGTTCGCCTGGGCGTATCGCCGGAGATCAACGCCGTCTGCACCCTGCTGATCGGCATCGTCGCCGTCGGGGTGATCTGCTGGTCGATCGGGAGCAAATGGCGGGCCCGGGCCCTGCCGGCGACCTGAGCGCTATTTCTTTTCCAGAAGCAGCTGGCCCTGCTTCTGGACCTTGTCCCTGACCTTGCCAGCCAGCATGCCGAGAATGCCCGGCAGCACAATGTCGATCCTGATCTCCCGGTCCATCACATGCAGCGCGCCGGTGATCGTCTGGCCCATGGCCACGGCCGTGAAGTTCATGGTGTCGCCGTTCCAGGTCTTGTCCACCTTCGCCTGTCCGCCGCCGGCCAGCTGTTGTTCGATCTTGCCGAAGCCCTCCTCGATACGCCGGCGCGCCTCGGCCTGGCCCAGTTGATGCGGAAGGTTGATGGTCAGGGGCTTGGACATCGAAGCGGTCTTTCAGGCTGGACGGATGGCGCGGTTTATCGCATGTGGGCGCCCTCGCTTGCACCTACAAGCACGCCGGCTTAGCTCAGCGGTAGAGCAGCGGTTTTGTAAACCGAAGGTCGCGGGTTCAATCCCTGCAGCCGGCACCAGGTCTAGTGACGCAGTTGAGCCCCGCCGCCGAGGCTCCAGATCAGCGCATCGACGTTGGCGACCAGCCGCTTGAATAGCCTGCGCATGACGACCCTCCTGGCCCGGGAAATCCGGCGGTCGAGGGTCAAACGTTAACGACGAACATTGGTTTCATCGGCCAGGCGGCTGACAAAGCCCGGCCGCCTGCTATGGACAGCCCATGACCAGCTCCATCCGTGTCTTCATCGACGCCGACGCCTGTCCCGTGAAGGACGAGACCTACAAGGTGGCCGGCCGCTATGGCCTGAAGACCTTTGTCGTCGCCAACAGCTTCATGATGGTCCCGCAGTCGCCGCTGATCGAGCGGGTCATCGTCGACGCCGGCCCCGATGTCGCCGACGCCTGGATCGCCGAGCGCTGCGGGCCCCGCGACATCGTCATCACCAACGACATTCCCCTGGCCGACCTCTGCCTGAAGGCCGGGGCCCAGGTGCTGAAACCGACGGGCCGCCCCTTCACCGCCGACAGCATCGGCTCGGCCCTGGCCACCCGCTCGATCATGGAACACATCCGCTCGACCGGCGAGATCACCGGCGGCCCGGCGCCGTTCGGGCGCGAGGACAGGTCCCGCTACCTGCAGGCCCTGGACCAGGCCGTGAACATCGCCAGACGCCGGGCATGAACCCGGTTTGTTTCCCGCCGTGGTCGTGTAGTCTCGCGTAAGCACATTTCAGGGGGTTGCGATGGCTCAGCAGGCCACATTCGATCTAGGTCAGGCGATGGCGCGCGCCGCGCGCATCGTCCAGAACAATTTCCTCGTCTTCAGCGCGCTCATCGTCGTCGTCAGCATCGTCATGTTCGTGATCCAGATGATCGGCATCATGGGCTTCGGGATGGCGAACTTCGCGGCCATGGCGGCGTCCGACGGACAGCCGAGTTTCGGGCCCGGCGTTATCGGCATGGTCCTGGTCATCATGGTGGTGGCCTTCATCTCGATGGGCTTCACCCAGGCGCTGATGGCGCATGGCGCCGCCTGCGACCTCGAAGGCCGCAAGGCGACCTTCTCGGAGTCCTGGTCCGTCGGCTTCCGGCATTGCCTGCCTGTCGCGGCGATCATGCTGATGACCTCGATCATGGTGATGTTCGGCACGATCTTCCTGATCATTCCGGGGATCATTCTGGGGGTCTTCTTCAGCATGTCGGCGCCCGCCCAGGTCATCGACAAGCTGGGCGTCTTCGAGGCCATGGGGGCCAGCGTGAAGATCAGCGAGGGTAATCGCTGGATGCTGTTCGCCTACTATCTGGTGACCTTCATCATCCTCTACGCCGTGATTATCATCGCCTACCTGCTGGTCATGGGCATGTTCGGCGGGGCCTTCCTGGCGGCCGGGGGCCAGGGCGGCACGCCGGAATTCACCGGCGGCATGGTGGTCGCGGCGATCCTCTATTTCCTCTTCATCCTGGCGTTCAGCATCATCGTGCCTCAGGTCACCGGCGTGATTCCGGCGGCGGCCTACGCGCAACTCAAGTCGAGCACAGGCGATCGTCAGGCCGCCAGCACCTTCGACTGACCGGGCCGACTGGCGGATCATGGCGGCGCGGTCTATCGATGCGCCGCCATGATCCCCGTCACCCCCGCCATAGCCCTGGACGACAGCGAGGTTGAACTCAGCTTCATCCGCGCGTCCGGCCCCGGCGGCCAGAACGTCAACAAGGTGGCGACCGCTGTTCAGCTGCGGTTCGACGTTCGCAACTCGTCCGCCTTCAACGACTATGTCCGCGAACGCCTCGAAAAGCTGGCCGGCTCGCGCCTGACCAACGACGGCGAGATTGTCCTGACCGCCAACCGGTTCCGCACCCAGGAGCGCAATCGCGCCGACGCCATCGAGCGCCTGGTGGCGCTGATCGCCAAGGCCGCCGAGCCGCCGCCTCCCAAACGCCGGCCGACTCGCCCCACCAAGGCTTCCAAGGAGCGTCGACTTTCGGCAAAGTCGCGGCGGGGGACGATCAAGTCCGGGCGGGGACGTCCGAGCGGCGACGATTAGCCTCACTCACATAACACGGTGATGCCGTTGAAAGGCTCGCCGTCTCCACCTATCTGAACCATCAGTCCAGGGAATAGAAATGCGCCACGCCTTCGTCGTTTCAGGGATCGTCGTCCTCGCCGCCCTCGCCGCCGCCTGCGGCCCGACCTCGTCGGAGCCGGCCTCCGCCCCGGCCAGCGCACCCGCGACGCCGCCGGCCCCGCAGATGACCGACGCCGAGAAGGCCGCGCTCCTGGCCACCCTCCCCGCCCCCTACAACACCGGCGACCTGGCCGCCGGCAAGCAGGCCTTCGCCCTCTGCCAATCCTGCCACACCATCACCGACGGCGGCCCCGACAAGACCGGCCCCAACCTGCACGGCGTCTTCGGCCGCGTGGCCGGCACGCACGGGACGTTCAAATACTCCGACGCCCTCAAGGCCGCCGGCTTCACCTGGGACGCCGAGAAGCTCGACGCCTGGCTGGCCAATCCGAAGACCTTTCTGCCCGGCAACCGGATGACCTTCGTCGGCCTGAAGGACGAAACCAAACGCCGCGACCTGATCGCCTACCTGAAGGTCGAGACCGGCTACAAACCTGGAGAATGACAAGGACGCCATGGACGCGCGCAGAGCCCTCCTGCTGCGGTTCTACAAGGCTATCGACGCCAGAAACGTCGATGCGGTCATGGCCCAGTTGCACCCCGACGTCGATTTCCCGGACCAGTTGAATGAGGACCGGCGGTTGCACGGCGCCGCCGCTGTCCGGGCCTACTACGAGCGGGCGTTCGGCCTGATCGCGGGCGAAAACGCCTTGAGCGCCTTCCACCCACGCCCCGACGGCACGGTGGAGGTCCGGGTTCATCACCATGTGACCAGCCTCGATGGCGCCCTTTGGCATGAAGGTCCGGTCGACTACTGTTTCGGCTTCCGCGATGGCCTCATCGCGCGGCTGGACCGGCTTGACGGCTGAGGGCCGCCGCATGGTCAACATCCAGAAGCGCCGCAGGAAGCTCGAGGCCCTCTACGAGGCTTACAACCGCCGTGATGTCGCCGCCATGGTCGCCGATCTCGATCCCCAGGCCGAATGGATGGACATGCTCCAGGGCGTGCCGATCAAGGGCCGCGAGGCCATCGGCGCCTACTGGACCGCGCAATTCAAGCTGATGGACATCGAGGTCTCGCCGCTGACCTTCGATCCGCTGCCCGATGGCCGGATGGTGGTCACCGCCGCCCAGACCATGAAGAAGCCCGACGGAACCCTGTGGGGCAACGAGCGGGTCACCCACGTCATCACCTTCGGCAAGGACGGCCTGATCCTGCGGATGGACCCCAGCTAGGCGATGCGGAACTTCGGGGCCGGCAGGCTGAGCCGGGCGTCGCCGACGGCATCCCCCCGGAAGAACCGGACCAGCAGGTCCCGCACCTGCGGGTGGGCCTCGAAGACATTGTGGCCGGCGTTGTCGACGATCACCCGCGCCTTGCGCCGGAACTGCGCGGCGACCTCGGCCTGCTCCTCCAGCGGCGTTCGGCCGTCGAGCGTGCCGGCGACCAGCAGGGCCGGATGGTCGATGCGCATCGGCGCTCGAAACCCCTGGCCGAGATCGACGCCGGGCACGGCGCCCAGCAGGTGGGGCATCGGGAAGTTCAGCGCGTCGCCCAGCACCGCCGTCCGGGCCTCGCGTGTCACCTGGGCCAGCCGAGCCTTCGAGATGCCCGACGCCAGGTCCATCGTCTCGGGCATGCCGCCGATCGCCAGCAACCGGTCGATGTCCTGAAGGAACGGCGCCAGCACCGAGGCCTCGCCAGCGTCGAGCGCAAGGTAGAGTCCGGGCAGCATCGACAGGGTCTCCGGGTTGGCGATCAGGCTGCCGCTGATCATCTGCACGCCGAACCCTCCGACCTTCAGGTCGAACGGCGCGCCCCGGACGGTCACCTGCACGGTCGCCGGATTCGCCTCCAGCCGGGCGTGGACCCGCCGCATCAGGGCCGGCAGGTCCGGCACGGCCGCGCGCGCCGCCGGGTCTGCCCCGAGCAGGGCGTCGACGCGCCGCAGATAAGCGTCGATCCGGGCCGGCCGCTTCACCGTCTGGTCCTGCCCCTCCAGGCTGGCCAGCGCCACCCGCCCGACCCGGTCCCCGTGCCGCCTCAGGATGGCCAGCGCCAGGTGCGTGCCATAGCTGATGCCCCAGAGATCGACCTTGTCGGCCCGCAGGTGTCGGCGCAGGGCCTCGACATCGTCGGCGCTCTCCCGGGTGTTGTAGCCGCGCATGGCGACGCCGGCCGCCGTCCAGTCGTTCCAGGCCCTGGCGAACTCGGCGCGCTGGTCGGCCGTCAAGGCCTCCCGGGTCAGGTCCGGCAAGGGGCCCATCCGCCGCTCTCGCGACGGAATGGCGCTGGCGGCGCCGGTCCCGCGCTGGTCGAAGGCGATGACGTCGGCCACCTCGCGTAGGGCCATGAAGATCGGAAAGCGCGGTCCGGTCGCCGTCCCCGTCGCCGTGCCGCCCGGCCCGCCGGCCAGATAGACGATCGGCGGCCCGGGCCTCGCGGCGCGTGAGGGGAAGCGCACATAGGTCAGGCGGATCTGCCGGGAGGCCGGGTCGCGGCGATCCTCGGGAACCATGAAGGCCCCGCGCTCGGCGTCGGTCTCCTCACCCCGCCAGCCCTTGAAGCGGAACGGACCCAGCGGGGGCGGCGCGGCAGGGGCTTGGGCCTGGGCGATGGCGGGAAGGGCGAAGGCCGTGGCGGCGAGGATGGCGCGGCGGCTGATTTCTGTTCGGGTCATACCCTCAGCTAGGCCGCCTCGAGCGCCGCTGTCCGGGCGGTTTCGGTGAATGGTCGCGCCCGTTCGGCGAACGGCGGGGCATTTTCCCGGACGGCGCGCTAGGGTCACGGCCATGCGGCGACTGCTCCCCCTCCTCGTCTGTTTCCTGCTCTGCGCCCCGGCCGCGGCGCGGGCCCAGGTCCCGGCCCTGGACTGGCAAGCCTGTCGCGGCGTCACCACCGGCGGGGCGCCGAGGCTCAGCGACTGCCGTCCGCTCGGCGGCGTGATCGATCCGCAGGACCGCGAACTGTGGCTGCGCGCCACGGTCCGGCGGCCGGCGGACGACCGGCCGCGCGCCCTCTATCTCATCGGCGTCGCCTCCTCGGAGGCCTGGCTGAACGGCGCCCGGATCGGCGCCAACGGCCGCCCGTCGGCATTAGCCGCCGCCGAGCGGCCCGGCCGCTTCCAGATCGCCCTGCCCATCCGGGATTCGGCCTGGCGCCCCGGCGACAACGTCCTGGTCGTCCACATGTCGTCGCACCTGGGCGGACTGCGGCTGGACCGACCGATCGGGGCGGTCGTCGTCGCGCCCTACCCTGCGCCGTCGAACGCCATTCTGCTGGCCGTCACCTTCGCCGCGGCCGGCGCCCTGTTCGCGGCCGCCTTCGGCTTCGCCGTCATCCATACGCTGCGCCGCACCGGCTCCAGCCTGATTCTCGCCCTCATCGCCGGCGTCGCCGCCCTGCAGGCGGTGTTGGAGAGCCTGCGCAGTCTCGTTCCCTACGCCTATCCCCTGCACGTCTGGCGGCTGGTCGGTATCTGGAGCCTGGCCGCCGCCTTCTCGGTCCTCCTGGTCGCCTATGTCGCCGGCCGGTTCTGGCCCCGGGCCCGCCCGCACCTCGTCATCCTGGCCCTCGTCGCCGTCGGCGCCACCAGCCTGGCGCCGGGCTTCGACCTGAAGACCAGCCTCGCCCTGCTCACCGGCGTCGTCCTGGCGGCCGTCGCGGCCGGGGTCGGCGTGCGCCGCCGCCAGCCGCTGGCCGCTCTCACCCTGACCTATCTCGGCCTGTTCCTGGCCATCGCCGTCGCCTTCCCCGACTGGCTCGTCGATCTCTCCTACTTCCTGCTGGCCGCCGGCCTGGTCCTGCCGCTGCTGGCGGCCGAGGTCGTGCGGCTGGGCCGCGAGGATCGTGTGCGCGAGACGGCCCTGACCCTGGCCGTCGACCAGCCCGACTGCCTGACGGTCGTCTCGGCCCGGGGTGTCGAGCGCGTGCCGATCCCCGACATCGTCGCCGTCATCGGGGCCGACGACTACGTCGAGCTGCGCCTGAGCAGTGGCCGCAGCCTGCTGCACGCCGCCCGGCTCGACCGGCTGGAAACGGAGCTGCCCGCAGGCTTCCTGCGCGTCCACCGCTCGGCCATCGCCAACCTGGCCCAGGCGACAGGGCTGGAACGGGACGGGGGCCGCTCACGCCTGTTGATGCGGGTCGGTCCCGCCCTGTCGATCAGCCGCGCCCGCCTGGCCACCGTCCGCGCGGCGCTCGGGGTCTAGACCAGCAGATCCGCGCAGGCGTCAACGATGGCGTCGGCGTTCAGCCGGTACTTGGCATAGAGGTCCGGCAGGTCGCCCGACTGGCCAAAGCTCTCCGTGCCCAGCGCCCGCACCCGCTGGCCGCGCACCGATCCCAGCCACGACAGGGCCGCCGGCGAGCCGTCCAGCACCGTCACCAGCACAGCGTCGGCGGCCAGCGGCTCCAGCAGCCGTTCAGCCGTCGCCATCCGCGCCTCGCCGCCCGTCCAGCGAGACCGCCCGGCGGCGGTCCAGTCGGCGTGCAGCACGTCGGGCGAGGTCACGGCCAGCAGGCCCGCCTGCGGCAGGTCCTCCAGGATGGCCTCGAACGCCGCCAGGGCTTCCGGCGCAATGGCGCCGCTGTAGACCAGGGCCAGCTTCGCGCCCGGGGCCGGCGGCTTCATCCAGTAGCCGCCCTCGATGACGCCGCTGCGCCAGGCGTCGTCGGCGCGGACCGGCTGCTCCAGGCTGCGGGTCGACAGGCGCAGGTAGGTCGAGCCGCCGTCCTCGCGCTGGATGCGGTCGAAGGCATGGGCCATCAGCACCGCCGTCTCGTCGGCGAAGGCCGGCTCATAGGAATCCAGCCCCGGCTGGCTCATCCCGATCAGCGGCGTGCCGATCGACTGGTGGGCCCCGCCCTCCGGCGCCAGGGTCAGGCCGCTGGGCGTCGCCACCAGCAGGAAGCGGGCGTCCTGGTAGCAGGCGTAGTTGAGGGCATCGAGGCCCCGGGCGATGAAGGGGTCGTACAGGGTGCCGACGGGGAACAATCGCTCGCCGAACACCGAGGAACTCAACCCCAGCGCCGCCAGGGCGATGAACAGGTTGTTCTCGGCGATACCCAGCTCGACATGCTGGCCGGTCTCCACCATCGACCAGACCTGGGCCGAGGGGATGCGGCGGTTCTTGAACACGTCCTCATGCGCCCGCCGATGGAAGACGCCCCGCCGGTTCACGAAGCCGCCGAGGTTGGTCGACACCGTCACGTCCGGCGAGGTGGTCACCACCCGGCCCGAGAAGTCGTCGGTCCGCTTGGCGATCTCGAACATCACCTTGCCGAAGGCCGCCTGGGTCGAAATTTCCTTGTCGGCGGTGACCGCCGCCAGCAGGTCGTCGACGCCCGGCAAGGCCACCGTCGGCGCCACCTTGCGCCCATCCTTGCGGGCCGCGAACGGGGCCGTATCGACCGTGTGGCGCAGGGCCGCGCGCTCGTTGTCGCCAAGGCCTGAGAAGATGTCCCACTCCTCGCCCTCGATCACGCCGAGCCGGCCGCGCAGTTCGCCGATCTGGGTCGGCGTCATCAGGCCCGAATGGTTGTCCTTGTGGCCCTGGAACGGCAGCCGCCAGCCCTTGACCGTGTAGGCGATGAAAAACCGCGGCGCGTCGTCCTCGGCCGCCCGCTCGAAGGCCTCGAGGATGGTCTCCAGGCAGTGGCCGCCCAGCTCGGTCATCACCAGCGCCAGGTCGTCGTCGCTGTAGCCCTCGATCAGCTTCAGCGCCTTCCTGTCGCCGGCCAGATCGACCGACAGCCGTTCGCGCCAGGCCTTGCCGCCCTGATACGTCAGCGCCGAATAGAGATCGTTCGGCGCCGTCTCGATCCAGGTGCGCAACGCCTCGCCGCCGGGCCGCGCAAACGCCGTCAGCTGGCGCTTCGACCACTTCAGCGTCTCGACCCGCCAGCCGGCGGCCTCGAAGATCTCGCCATAGCGGGTGAACATGCGGTCCGACGTCGTCGCGTCCAGGCTCTGGCGGTTGTAGTCGACGATCCACCAGGTGTTGCGCACATCGTGTTTGCAGGCCTCGATCAGGGCCTCATAGATATTGCCCTCGTCCAGCTCGGCGTCGCCCAGCAACGAGATCATCCGCCCCATGGCGTCCGGCTTCACCGCCCCGCGCGCCGCCAGATAGTCCTGGGTCAGGCTGGCGAAGGCGGTCATCGCCACCCCCAGGCCCACCGAACCGGTCGAGAAATCGACGTCGTCGATGTCCTTGGTCCGCGAGGGATAGGACTGCGCGCCGCCAAGGCTGCGGAAGCGCTGCAGCTGGTCGAGGGTCTGGCGGCCGAACAGGTGCTGGATGGCGTGGAACACCGGGCTGGCGTGTGGTTTGACCGCCACCCGGTCCTGCGGCCGCAGGGTGCGGAAATACAGCGCCGTCATCAGCGTCGTCATCGAGGCGCAGGACGCCTGGTGCCCGCCGACCTTCAGCCCGTCGCGGCTCTCGCGCAGATGGTTGGCGTTGTGGATCGTCCAGCTGGCCAGCCAAAGCACCCGCTCTTCCAGCCGCCGCAACAGGGCGATGTCCTGCCGCCCCGGGCTCGCTGATCCGTCATCCATGCTCAAACGCCATCCAAAGTCGCGGAATTCGACCCTTCATAGGCGTGGTCGGCGGCAAAGGCTACCGACGCAGCAGTCTCCACGCCCGCCCGATCGCGAGACGAAAGAACGGCGCCCCGGCCATCGCGCCCCGTTGCGCGACCACCGGCGCCCCCCAAGATACAGACTGTCGCGAGGATCGAACGATGGATTGGCTGTACGCCCTTGGACTCCTGGTCGTCGTGGTGCTGCTCACCCCGCTCTGGTCATGGATGCTGCGCGACATGCGCCGCCGGGGCGGCGGCGGACTCGGCCCGGCGCTTGGCGAGTTGAACGCCGCCTTCGATCCGTCCAGCCGACGCCCGGCGGAAGTCCGCGAACAGCTGCCTGCCGACCGGACAAAGGACGATCCGCCCGCCTGACCGCATGGCCATAGCGGCGAAGGGTCCCTCCGGCGTGGCTTCAATCTAGCCGCGATCAATCGCTTGGGTCATAACGGTCGGCCTGTCTTCAGAGGTTGAACCGCCCCCGTGACCGACGCCCTTGTGCTGAGCCGCCTGACCAAGACCTTCGGCGGCAAGGCGGCCGTCGCCGATCTCGACCTGACGGTCCGGTCCGGCGAGCTCTACGCCCTGCTCGGCCCCAACGGCGCCGGCAAGACCACCACGCTGCGGATGGTCGCCGGCCTGCTGGCCCCTACCAGCGGGTCGATCAGCGTCTTCGGCATCGACGCCCTGCGCGACCCGGCCGCCGCCAAGGCCATCACCGCCTGGGCCCCCGACGAGCCCATGCTCTACGACCGTCTCAACCCGATGGAGTACCTGGAGTTCGTCGCCGGCCTGTGGGGCGTCGAGGGCAAGGCCGCCCGGGCGCGGGCCGAGGAACTGCTCAAGTGGCTGGGCCTGTGGGAGCAGCGGTCGCAGCGCTGCGAGGGGTTTTCGCGCGGCATGAAGCAGAAGACGGCGCTGGCCGGGGCCCTGATCCACGACCCCAGGCTGCTGATGCTCGACGAGCCGCTGACCGGCCTCGACGCCGCCATGGCCCGCCAGGTCAAGGACGTGCTGCAGGAGCGGGTCCGCCAGGGCGGCACGGTCATCCTGACCACCCACATCCTCGAGGTCGCCGAACGCATGGCTGACCGCATCGGCATCATCCAGGGCGGCCGCCTGCTGGCCGAGGGCACCCTCGAAGAGTTGCGCGCCCAGGGGGGCCGCGGCGACACCAGCCTCGAGGACCTGTTCCTGCAGCTGACCGAGCCGGCGCCCCTCCCTGCCGGGATTGGCTGATGTTCAAGGCCGGTTCCATCCCATGGCTCGCCCTGCACGAGTTGCGCATGATGTCCCGCGAGATGCAGCGCGACAAGGCGCGGGTGTTTCAGTGGGTGATGCTGGCCATCTTCATGGTCTTCCTGCTGGGCTGTGGCGTCGGCCTGGGCCTGCTGATCCGCGAGACCGGCCTGCCGCCGATCAATCCCTTGATCGTCACCATGGTCGACCTGTCGGTGCTTGTGATGTTCAGCATCATGGCCTCCTCGACGCTCGCCCGGGCCGCCCAGGTGCTTTACCAGCGCGACGATCTCGACCTGCTGTTTTCGTCGCCGATCCCGGCCCGCAAGATTCTCGCCGTCCGCTTCACCGGCATCGCCTTCAGCGTCACCATCTTCTGGCTGTTCATTGCCTTTGGGCTGAGCGTTCCGATCGCCGTGCTGGGCGAGCCCAGGGTGCTGGCTGTGCTGCCTGTGCTGCTGGCCCTGGGCCTGCTGTCCAGCGCCGCCGGTCTGCTCCTGACCACCCTGCTGTTCCGCCTGCTCGGCCCTCGCCGCACCCGCGTCCTGGCCCAGGTTCTGTCGGCCCTCATCGGGGCGGCCGTCTTCCTGGCCTTCCAGCTGCCCAACATCATGCGGGGCGTGGACTCGAACTACAGCCGCATGAGCTGGCTTCGTCCCTACATCACCGGCGAAGTCCAGATCGACCTGCCGCCACACGCGGACCTCCTGGCGCGCGCCGCGCTGGGTGAGCCCATCCCTCTGCTGATCGTGGTCGGCGTCTGCCTGGCGGCCTTCCTTCTGGTCACCCAGGGCCTGGGCCGCCGCTTCGCCCGGGACGCCTCGGTGGCGGTCGGCAGTGACGCCTCCCGGCGCAAGGCCGGCAAGACCGGCGCCTTTGCGTCCGGCGCCTTTGCCGCCACGCTGCGCAAGGAAATGCGCCTGCTCTTCCGCGACATCGCCCTGTTCAGCCAGGTGCTGCTGCGCGTCTTCTACATGCTGCCCCTGGCCTTCATCTTCGTGAAGAACGCCAGCACCGGCCACAGCCTACTGCTGCCCGGCGGCGCCGCGGCCCTCGCCCTGATGGCCGGCCAGCTGTCGTCCAGCTTCACCTGGATCACCGTCTCGGCCGAGGATTCGCCCGAACTGCTGGTCGCCTCCCCGGCCCCGATGACGGTCATCACCCGCGCCAAGCTCTGGGCCGGGCTGCTGCCGACCCTGGCGCTGGTCGTTCTGCCGATCCTGGCGGTCGGCATCTGGTCGCCCTGGACCGGCGCGGTCGCCGCCGTCGGCGCCTTCGCCTCGGCCTGGGCCAGCGGCATGCTCAACATCTGGTACCAGAGGCCGGGCCGCCGGGCCGACTTCCGCCGGCGCGGCAACGTCCACTGGCTGCTGGTCATCCCGATCCTGCTGATCGGCGGCCTGATCGCCGGCGCCACCTTCCTGGCCGCGGCCCAGATGCTGTGGGCCATCGTTCCTGCCGTCCTGGCGGCGGTCGGCATGCTGGCCCTGCGCCGCACCGACCAGCAGATCCTCGAACGCCTGCGGAGCCCGGACTAGGGGCCAGCGGTCGATGAATATGTCTAGACATATTCATTTTCGCCGGTTTTGCCGCTGTCGTATCGCTGCGACGTTTACGACGGGCGTCTGTAGGGCGAGCGCCCGCAAACGCCCCAACAATCCCCGCCGCCCGGCCTACGCGACCCCTACGCCGGGACCCACATTCCCCGCGCCTCGGCCAACAGCCCAGGCACATTTCATCAATGATTTCAGCGACCGGCGGCTCGCCATACCCTCTCGCCGCCTGTGCGCGGGGTATAATGGTAGGCCGCTTCGATAGGCCGACGCGGACCGGCTGCCCTACTCGGCGGCCTTCTGCAGCGCCTCTTCCTGTTCCTCGAAGGCCTCGATCTGCTTGGCGGTGTACTCCGGCGACTTCGTGAACCGGGCCAGCAGGTTGTAGAACACCGGCACGATGAACAGGGTCAGCATGGTCGAGATCATGACCCCGAAGAAGATCACCACGCCGATGGTCTTGCGGCTCTCCGCCCCCGCCCCCGCCCAGAGGACCAGGGGCAGGGCGCCGAAACCGGCCGAGATACTGGTCATGATGATCGGGCGCAGGCGCAGGGACGCCGCCTCGATCACCGCCTCGCGGATACTTCGGCCCTGGTCGCGCATCTGGTTGGCGAATTCGACGATCAGGATGCCGTTCTTGGCGGCGATGCCGATGAGGATGACCAACCCGATCTGACTGTAGGTGTTGATCGTCGAGCCGGTGATCAGCAGGCCGAACAGCCCGCCGAGCGCCGCCAAGGGGACCGTGAGCATGATCACCGCCGGATGGATCCAGCTTTCGAACTGCGCCGCCAGCACCAGGAAGACCAGCAGCAGCGCCAGGCCGAAGGCCAGCCCCACCGCCCCGGACGCCTCGAGGAAATCACGGGCCTGGCCGCCCCAGGCGATGGAGACCGACGAACTCTGCTGCTTGTCCGCCTCGGCCTTGAGGAAGTCGATGGCGTCGGCGACGGTGTAGCCGGGGTTCAGCTGCATGGTCAGGGTGATGGCCCGCAGCCGATCGACCCGCGGCCGGTCCGGCACGTCGCCGCGCACCGTGGTCGTCACCACGCTCGACAACGGCACCAACGTGCCCGAACCCGAGCGCACGTACAGCGTATTGAGGTCGTCGATGGTCCGCCGCCGCTCCAGGTCGGTCTGGACGATGACGTTATATTCCTGGCCGTTCTTGATGTAGGTGCCGACCCGGCGCGAGCCGAACATGGTTTCCAGCACCCGGCCGACCGCCTGGGCCGAGACGCCGACGGCCGCCGCCTTGTCACGGTCGATGTCCACCGACAGGCGGGGGGCGTTGGGCTCGTAGTCGATGCGCGGCCGGGCCATGCCGGGGTTTTCCTGCGCCGCCTGCAGGATCGGCTGCAGCCAGCGATTGATCTCGGTGTAGTCGTTGCCGAGCGCGATCAGGTCGACGTTGGCGCCCCCGCCCCCGCCACCGCCGCCGCCCCGCTGGAACGGCCCACGCACGCTGGCCACGGCGCGCACGCCGGTGATGCCGCTCAGCGATTTGTTGAGCTCGGCGGCCACTTCATCGGAGGTCTTCTTGCGTTCGCCCCAGCCCTTCATGACGACCACGCCGTTGCCGGTGTTGAACTGGCTCTGGCCGAACCGGGGCACGCTGATGATGTACCGCTCCGCCTCGCCCGCGTCGTAGTAGGTCTTGAGCTGCTTCTCGACCGCGTCGGCGGCCTTCAGGGTGTATTCGAAACCGGCGCCTTCGGGGCCATTGATGCTGACGTCGACCCGGCCCCGGTCCTCGTTGGGAACCAGTTCCTGCGGCACGGTGGTGAACAGCAGCGCCGCCAGCCCCATCAGCACCACGACCAGGATCCCCGCCCCGATGCTGGCCGGCCGCCAGCCGAGCAGCATGTCGAGGCTGTCGTGATAGCTGGTCCGCAGACGGCTCATGCCGGCATCGACCTTGCGGGCCAGCCAGCCCTCGCTCTGGGCCGGCCGCAGCAGTTTCGAGGCCATCATCGGCGACAGGCTCAAGGCCAGCAGGGCCGAGAAGGCCACGGCCGAGGCGATGGCCACGGCCAGTTCGACGAACAGCCGGCCGATGTAGCCGGGCAGGAACATCAGCGGCGCGAAGACGCTGATCAGCACGATGGTCGTCGCCACGACCGCGAAGAACACCTGCCGCGTGCCGCGCATGGCGGCCACCGCCGGCGGCTCGCCCTCGTCGACCCGCCGCTGGATGTTCTCGACCACGACGATGGCGTCATCGACGACCAGGCCGATGCTCAGGACCAGGGCCAGCAGGGTCAGCAGGTTCAGCGAGAAGCCCATCGGGGCCAGGACGATGAAGGTCGAAAGGAGACAGATCGGGGCCACCACCGAGGGGATGATCGCCGCCCGCCAGCTGCCCAGGAAGACGAAGTTGACCAGCGCCACCAGGAACAGGGCGATGCCCATGGTGATCCACACCTCGTGGATGGCCTCGGAGGTGAACTCGGAACTGTCGACGGCGACGATCAACTCGGTGCCCTGCGGCAGGGTCTCGTTGATCCGCGCCACCTCTTCCTTGGCCAGTTCGGCGATCTTCAGATCGTTGGCCTGCGACTGGCGGGTCAGGAACATGCCGATCTGCGGCTTGCCGTTGCCCCTGAACAGCCGGCGGCGCTCGTCGGGGCCTTCCTCGATGCGAGCGATGTCGCCCAGGCGGGTGACATAGGCCGGATTGTCGATGCCGGCGCTTTGCACCTGGCCGCTGTTGGAGCCGGTTGAGGTCGCCCCGGCGACGCCGCTGACCGATGTGGCCGCCTGGCTGCCGCCGCTCGCTGCCTTGACCGGCAGCCTGGCGAAGTCCTCGGGCCGGGAGTAGCCCCGGTTCACCCGGATAGTGAAGTCCTTGCTCTGGCTTTCCAGCGCCCCGGCCGGCAGTTCGACGTTCTGGCTGTTCAGGGCCGTCTCGACGTCCTCGACGGTCAGACCCCGCGCCGCCATGGCGTCGGAGTCCAGCCAGATGCGCATCGCGTACAGCGGCGCCCCGGACAGCCCGACGGTCGCAACCCCGGGGATGGTCGACAGCCGCTCGACCAGGTAGCGGTCGGCATAGTCCGCCATCTCGATCGGCGACAGCGTCGTCGAGGTCATGTTGAGGATGATGATGGGCGAGGAGTCGGCGTTGGCCTTGGCGATCTGCGGCGGGTCGGCCTGGTCTGGCAGCTGGGCGGTGACCCGGCTGACGGCGTCGCGCACGTCGTTGGCCGCCGTTTCCAGCCGGGTGTCGAGGGTGAAGGTGATGTTGACCCGCGAAACCCCGTCGCGGCTGGAGCTGTTGACCCGGTCTATGCCCTGCACGCCCGAGACCTGGCGCTCGATCACCTGGGTGATCCGCTCCTCGATGACCTCGGCCGAGGCGCCGCGATAGGTGGTCGAGATCGACACCACCGGCGGATCGACGTTGGGCAGCTCGCGGATCGGCAGGGTGGCGAAGGCGGCGAGGCCGATGACGCAGAGGATGATGGCGGCGACGGCCGCGAAGATCGGTCGGCGAACGGAAAGGTCCGAGAGCATCAGCTCTTGCCCTTCGGCCGGGCGCCGCCCTTGCCTTCGGGACCACCCTGCCCTGGCAGGCGCACCTGCTGGCCGTCCTGCAGACGGTTCAGCCCGTCGGCCACCACCGTGTCGCCGGCCTTCACGCCTTCGCGCAGCTCGACGAAGCCGCCCTCGGCGACACCGGGGGTGACTACCGCCTTGCGGGCCACGTTGCCGTTGTCGCGGGGAGTGATGATGAAGACGAAGGCCTGGTCGCCCTCGTACTGGACGGCGCTTTCGGGCACGGCCAGGGCCGAGCGCTGGCCGTGCTCGACGTTCACCCGCATCATCATGCCGGGCTTGATGCGGCCGCCGGCGTTGGCGAACTCGGCGCGGGCGGTGAGGGTCCGGGTGGCGGTGTCGATGCGGGTATCGACCTGGGCGATCCGGCCGCTGACTCCCTGGTCCGGATAGGCGTCCGGCGTCGCAACGATCGGCGCCCCCGGCCGCAGCACGGCGACATAGCGGTCCGGCACATCGAAATCGACGCGGATGAGGCTGAGGTCATCGAGGCTGACGATCGGCGAGCCGGGACTGATCAGGGCGCCCGGGGCGATATCGCTCAGGCCTACGACCCCGGCGAACGGCGCGCGGATCACCCGGTCGCCCTTGCGCGCCTGCGCCGCCTTGGTGCTGGCCCGCGCCGTTTCCAGCGCCGCCAGATACTGTTCGGCCGTGGCGCGCGGGGCGATGCCCTTGTCGGCCAGGGTCTTCCAGCGGCCGTACTCGCGCTCGGCCTGGTTCTCACGGGCCAGGGCTTCGGCGACGCCGGCGTCCTGTTCGGTGGCCTTGAGGGTGACCAGGATCTGGCCGCGCGACACCGCCTGGCCATCGCGGAAATGCACCGCCGTCACCAGCTCGGCCGCGTCGGAGGTGATAGTCACCGACTGGCGGCCCTTGGCGACGCCCAGCACCGAGATCCTGTCGAGGAAGGCGCGCTCGCCCACCACCGCCGTGGCCACGCTGGCCGCCCGGCCGCCGCCGCCCGGACCGCCCTTGCCCTTGGAGGCTTCGCCGCCGCTGGCCATCTTCAGGCCGCCGAGCACCACCATCAGCAGCAGAACCGCGCCGGCGGCGATCAGGAAGAAATGACGACGGACCACAAAACACTCCCGGGCGCTCGAGACAGAGCGGTCGTTGAACGCGCTATCTGGATCAAGGGCTGCGTCTGTAAAGCCGCTCCCCGTTCCGAATGCGTGTCAGGCCTGTTGCAACGCTGAAACAAACAGCAGGGCAATGCCTGTCCCGCGCCGGCTTTTCAACGGCGGGCGGTGCAAACGCCTGCAACAAATTTCTCGAATGACAAAGGCGCCTGTCCGGAGGGACAGGCGCCTTCGCCGAACGCATTCAGCGACCTACGTCGTGAACTCAGGCGTCATATCCCGGCGAGCCGCGATCCAGCTGACGCAGGCAGCCGGGCCAGGCGAGGTTGCCGATCGGCCCCAGGCCATTGCCCATCTGGCTACGCACTTCGGCCTGCGCCGCCTCCGGCGCGAACAGCACGTTCTCCCGTCCGCCGCTCAGGGCCATCACCTGCTGCTGGCAGGCGCGCTCGAGGTAGAACATGCCGATCCAGCATTCGGCCGCCGTCGATCCGACCGCCAGGGTGCCGTGGTTGCGCAGCATCATCAGCCGCTTGGTCGGCCCCAGGTCCGCCACCAGCCGCTCGCGCTCGTCGAGGTTCAGGGCGATGCCCTCGTAGTCGTGATAGGCCAGCTGCGGCAGCACGATCAGCGCATGCTGGCTCAGCGGCAGCACGCCTTCCTTCTGGGCCGAGACGGCGACGCCCTGGTCCGAATGCAGATGCATGACGAACAGGGCGTCCTCGCGGGCCGCGTGCACGGCCGAGTGGATCGTGAAGCCCGCCGGATTGATGTAGAACGGCGTCTCCTGCAGCACCTTGCCGTCGAGGTCGATCTTGACCAGCGAGCTGGCGGTGATCTCGTCGAAGAACATGCCGTAGGGATTGATCAGGAAGTGGTGCTCCGGCCCCGGAATGCGGGCGGAGATGTGGGTGAAGATCATGTCGTCCCACCCGTGCAGCGCCACCAGGCGGTAAAGCGCCGCCAGATCGACCCGCGCCTTCCACTCCTCGGCGGAGACCTTGTCCTTCAGCGATGACGGCAGCGTCGATCCATCGGCCATGGCTGTGTTCCTTCCCGATTTGAACTGTTGTTTGAGAGGGTCGCGCCGGGGCGGCCCTGCGTCAACCCGTTCCTCCTCCGGGGGCGAAGCCCACGGGGGAGGGGGACCGCGCGCGAATACGCGCGTGGTGGAGGGGGCAACGCGGAATTCTCAGGCAAATCAGGGGTCTGGCGCGGGCAGTGACGATGGCGCCAGAACGCGCATCATTTCATCCGCCGGCGCTGCCCCCTCCACCACCGGCTTCGCCGGCGGTCCCCCTCCCCCGTCGCTTCGCGCCGAAGGAGGATTTGTCACACCGTCCCGCGCACTTGCGCCACCGCGTCCAGCCAGCGCGCATAGGCCCCTTCGCGGGCGTGATCGTCGATCGTGCTGCGCAGCAGTTCGCCGTCCGGCCGCGCCTTCGCCGCCGCCTCGACCGAGGCGAACACCCCGCTCCCGACCCCGGCGAACAGCGCCGCGCCGAGCGCCGTGGTCTCCTCGTAGTTGACCCGGCAGACCGGCAGGTTGGTCAGGTCGGCCAGCCGCTGGCTGAACCAGGCGCTGCGCGACATGCCGCCGTCGATGCGCAGTTCCGCCGCCGCGCCGAAGGCCTCCGGCGCATCGGCCTGCATGGCCTCGATCAGGTCCCGCGTCTGCAGGGCGCAGGCGTCGAAGGTCGCCGCCGCGATCTCGGCGAGCCCTGCGTCCCGCGTCAGCCCGAAGATCGCCCCTCGCGCCTCGGCGTCCCACCAGGGCGCGCCAAGGCCGGTGAAGGCCGGCACCACCACCACCCCGCTGCCCGGCTTCGCCGTCCTCGCCAACGCCTCGGCCGCGCGGGGCCCGCCGGTCATGCCCAGCCCCTCGCCGAGCCACTGGATCGCCGCCCCGGCCACGAAGATCGAGCCCTCCAGCGCATAGGTCGTCCGCCCGTCCACGCGCGCCGCCACCGTCGTCAGCAGCCGCGAGCGCGAGACCGGGCGCGTCTCGCCGGTGTTGAGCAGCATGAAGCAGCCCGTGCCGTAGGTCGCCTTCATTTCGCCGGCCCGGATACAGCCCTGCCCCATCAGCGCCGCCTGCTGGTCGCCGGCCACGCCGCGGATCGGCACGGGGGCGCCGAGCAGGTCGGCCGTCGTTTGCCCGTAGTCGGCCGCGCAGTCGAGGACGGTCGGCAACAGCGCCGCCGGCACCTCGAACATCTCCAGCATTTCGTCCGACCAGGCCTGGGCCTCGATATCGAACAGAAGCGTCCGGCTGGCATTGGTCGCGTCGGTGGCATGCACCGCCCCGCCCGTCAGCTTCCAGATGCACCAGGTATCCATCGTCCCGGCCAGCAGCTCGCCGGCCTCGGCCCGCTTGCGGGCCCCCGGAACCTTGTCCAGCAGCCAGGCGATCTTCGTCGCCGAGAAATAGGGATCGAGCAGCAGGCCGGTGACCTCGGTCACCCGCCGCTCCACCCCGGCCTTGACCAGCGCCTCGCAGGCGTCGGCCGTCCGCCGGTCCTGCCAGACGATGGCCGGATGGATCGGCCGCCCGGTCTTGCGGTCCCAGACCACCACCGTCTCGCGCTGGTTGGTGATGCCGATGGCCGCCACCTCGCCGGCCGCCCTGCCCGACTTGCTCAAGGCCTCGCGCAATACCGCCTGCGCCGCCGTCCAGATCTCGTCGGCGTCATGCTCGACCCAGCCGTCGGCCGGATAGCTCTGCCGCAGCGGCCGCGACGCCTCGGCCAGCGGCCTGCCGTCCAGCCCGAAGACGATGGCCCGGGTGCTGGTCGTGCCCTGGTCCAGCGCGAGAAGCACCTTGCCGGTCATTTTTCTCTCTCCCACGGCCGAGACGCTGAAGACTCGCTCTCGGTTTTAAGCATGTTTTCACGCCCGCCGTTCAGGGTGAAGATCACTGCACAGATTCGGGGATGCCCGTGGCGCTCGCCGCCCAGACTGCCGAACTACTCGACCTGGCCCGCAACCGTGCGCCGGACGCAAGAGAACGATTGCTGGAAAGCATCATCGGCCTCTGCAACGCAGCCTCCGACATTATCGATACCGACAGCGTCCAGGGCCTGCTCGGCTCCATCTTCATGCAGCTGGTGGCCGAGGCCGAGCGCGACATCCGCGCCCGCCTTTCCGAGAAGCTGTCGACCGCCAGCTGGGCGCCGCCGGCCCTGATCAACGTCCTGGCCCTTGACGACATCGCCGTCGCCGCGCCCGTCATCGCCAACAGCCCGGTTCTGCAGGACCACGACCTGATCAAGGTGCTGGTCGAGGCCACCCTCGATCACCAGATCGCCGTCGCCCGCCGCGGCCAGATCACCTCCACCGTCGTCGAGGCCATCCTGGCCGGAGACGAGCCCGCCGTCCTCACCGCCCTGGCCGCCAACGACACCGCCGCGGTCAGCGACGAGGGCATGGCCCGCCTGGTCGAGAGCAGCCGCCGCCACGCCGCCCTGCGCTCCCCACTCGCCCGCCACCCACGCCTGTCGTCGGACCTCGCCCTGCGGCTCTACCTCTGGGTCGGCCAGTCGCTGCGCGGCTCGCTGACCGACCGCTTCCGGCTCGAACCCGGCGTCATCGACGCCGCCCTGGCCGAGGCCGTCCGCGAATCCCACGCCATGCCGGGGGCCGGCCAGACCCTGGTCGCCATGTCCTGGAAGGACGAGGTCGAGAACGAGCGCCGCCTGGTCGGCAAGCTGCACGACGCCGGCCAGCTGCGGCCCGGCTTCCTGCTGCGCATGCTGCGCGAGCGTAAACTGAACATCTTTGTCCTGTCCCTGGCCACCCTGGGCGGCTTCCAGGCCGACCACATCCGCCGCGCCATCGACAGCGACCGGCCCGAACTGCTCGCCCTGGCCTGCGTGGCCGTCGGCATCGACAAGAGCGCCTTCCCCGATATCCTCGAGCAGGTTCGCGCCATGAACGGCGGCCGCCCGGCCGGCGGCGCCGAGGGAACCCGCCGCGCGGTCGGCGCCTTTGGCCCCTTCGACCGGGACATCGCCGGCATGGCCTTCCGCCAGGCTGTCGCGATCGTTTGACAACGGCCGATCGGTCGGGCCTTTCTGCCCCCGATGTTTGACGCCAGACCCGCCCTCACCCGTATCGCCTTCTGCGCCAGCGACCGGCCCGAAGCGCAGGAGGGCATGGCCGCGCTCGTCGCCCGCTACGGCGGCGTACCGGAAAGCGAGGCCCAGGTCATCGTCGCCCTCGGCGGCGACGGCTTCATGCTGGAGACCCTGCACCGCACCATGAGCCTGGGCAGGCCGATCTACGGCATGAACCGGGGCTCGGTCGGCTTCCTGATGAACGAGTACAGTGAAGAGGGCCTGATCGACCGGATCAACTCGGCCGAACGCGCCGTCATCCACCCCCTGACCATGGTCGCCATCGACAGCCACCGCCGCCAGCACCGGGCCCTGGCCATCAACGAGGTGTCTATGCTGCGCCAGACGCGCCAGACGGCCAAGCTGCGCATCTCCATCGACGGCAAGGTGCGGATGAACGAGCTGGTTTGCGACGGCGTCCTGGTCGCCACCCCGGCCGGATCGACCGCCTACAACCTCTCGGCCTATGGCCCCATCGTCCCCATCGACGCCAAGGTCCTGGCCCTGACCCCGATCAGCGCCTTCCGCCCCCGCCGCTGGCGTGGCGCCCTGCTCTCCCACACCGCCCGGGTGACCATCGAGGTGCTGGAGGCCGACAAGCGCCCGGCCAGCGCCGTCGCCGACAACTTCGAGGTCCGCGACATCGTCGAAGTCCACATCGGCGAGGACCGCAGCGTCAGCATGGCGATGATGTTCGACGCCGGCCGCAGCCTCGAGGAACGGGTGCTGGCCGAGCAGTTCAGCGGCTAACCTCCACCTTCGGTAAGCTTAACGGCGCACGCGACCCCGATTTTACCCGCATAAGTCACATTGCCGCACCCGCACCCAAGTGAAACCCCTGTCTCACAGGTTGTTAACTCCGCCCCCGTAGATTTCAGACGGTAAACGCCAATTGGAGAGGCGCGCGTGAGCAGCAACACCCCCGTACAGGTCATCAACGCCCCCAACACCCTCAAGCTTCGGCTCGGTGGTGGCAAGTTCGGCGGCATCGATGCCGCGGCCATCGCCAAGGCCGAGGCCGCGCTCAAATCCCTGTCCGGGAACTTCAGCGAGTGGATGCAGGACGAGCTGACCAAGCTCGACGCCGCCCGCCAGGCCATCCGCGTCTCCGGCCTCAATGCTGAAACCGCCGAGGGCCTCTACTTCCGGGCCCATGATCTCAAGGGCTTGGGCGCCACCTACGAATTCCCGCTGGTCACCCGCATTGCCGCCTCGCTGTGCAAGCTGATCGACGACCCGGACACCCGCCAGGGCGCGCCGATGTTCCTGGTCGACGCCCACATCGACGCCATCCGCGCCGCCGTCCGCGACGACATCAAGACCGACACCCATCCGGTCGGCAAAGTCCTGATCACCGAACTCGAACGCCGCGTGGCCGAAATCGCCCCGCCGGAGTAGGCTCGCAGGTTCCCTCCCCTCGAGCTTAGTGAGAAGCCCCGGTCCCGGCCGGGGCTTTTTCGTTTCAGTTCATACGCTGTCATCCCGGCCGGAAGCCCGCAGGGCTGGAGAGCCGGGACCCAGGGGCCGCCGCCACGGCTGATCGCCGCCGCCAATAGCCAGCCCCGTCACTTCTGGGTCCCGGCTCTTCCCCCGGCTTTCGCCCGGGTGCGGCCGGGATGACAGAGTTGGTTACCGCACCGCCGACAACGGCTCCTCGACCGCCCCGTAACCGGCCTCCGGCGGGATCACCAACACCCCGCCGCCCTCGCGCCGCTCGACCACTGGCAGCACCGTCACCAGCCTCCGTCCCGCCGCCCGCGCCGTCGCGTCGGCCGCGCTCGTCGCCTCGCCCAGCAGCTGCAGGTTCATCCGCGTCGGGAAGATGATCGTCCGCTCGCCGGCCTCGGCCAACCGCAGCGCCTCCAGCGGCGGGATCCACTCCGCATCCACCGTCTCGCGCCCATCACAGGAAGCAAGCTGCTCGTCCGTCGCCGTCGCCACGTAGAACCAGGTGTCGAACCGCTTGGGCATCATGTCAGGCGTAATCCAGCGGGCGAACACCGTCAGGATGCTGAGATCCAGCCTTAGCCCCAGCCGCTGCACCACATCCATGAACGGCAGCTCGCCGCGGTCCACCTCGCCGCGCACCGACGCCGCCCAGTCGTCGCCATGGAACAGCTCGCCGTTCTCGTAGCGTCCGAGAATGATGCCGGTCTCCTCATAGGCCTCGCGGATGGCGCAGATGCGCAGCGGCCGCTGATCGGCCTCGACCGCCTCCCAGGCGACGCACCAGTCGGCCCAGGCCGGGTCGTGGTCGCCGTCGTGGGTCTTGCCGCCCGGAAACACCAGGGCGCCCGAGGCGAAGTCGATCTGGTGGTGCCGCTTGACCATCAGCACCTCGAACTGCGGATCGTCCCGCACCAGCAGGATGGTCGAGGCGGGGCGGATGGCGACGGCGGGCTTTTCTGACATGGGTGCAGGATGAGCGCCGCTCGGGCCCCTCGCAAGTCTGACCTAAGGTCAGGCCTCGCCCTCGATCAGCCCTTTCAGACGGCGCAGATCGGCCGACACCAACGCCTCGTCCTCGTCGAACTGCGCGTCGTCGAAACCGTCCTGCCGGTAGAGGTTGAACACCACCAGGCAGCCGACCCCATTCTCCGTCACCCGGATGGCGTTGTGGAGCTCCTCGGTCCCGCCCGGCGGCGTCACCCAGTGATCGGCGACGCCCAGATCGTTCTCCGCGACCATCCGCACCTTGAACGGCCCGGTCCTGGTCCGCATGACCCAGTTGTCCCCATCCGGTCTGATCTCGTCGCCGAAGTTGGGCGCCCACTCGGGCAGCCTGCGGCATCCCGCAGATAGGCAGCGACCCCCTCGGGCGGCGCGGCGATGCTCACATGCACGAAGCGGACGTCGCGAAAGGCCATGGCTGTCTCCTGCGCTGCTCCGGCCAAAACGCCGCCGGGCGGGCGAGGTTCAGGCCGCGCCCTTGCGGCGGACCGGCCGCACCCGCTCCTCGGCCAGCCGGTCCAGCTTGTCGAGCATGTAGTCGACATCCTCGCGCTGGGTGGTCTGGGCCTGGGTCAGGAAGCGCTGCAGCATCCGCTCCTGGAAGCGCTCGCGATCCCGCGGCCCGCCGTCGAACTCCATGCTGTGGTAGGTGTCGACCGCCACCCGGAAGGCCGAATACAGCCGCGCCGGCAGCCCGGCCCGCTCATAGATGGCCCGCAGGCCCAGCTGGCCGGCGTCGTGGATCATCAACCAGGTGCGATGGTGCGGCACCCCGGCCAGCTCGGCGATCCCGCACTCGAAGAAGCTCATGTGGCCGTGGGCCAGGGCCCGCAGCAGCAGGCTGGCGGTCAACCGCTTGGCCCGGTTCAGATGCAGGGCGAAGGCCTTGGGATCGGCGGCGCGGCCGGCCTGGTCGACCAGGTCGACGATGGCCCGTTCCTTGGTCCCGATGGCGATCTGCAGGGCCAGTTCGGGCGACACCGAATGATGGCTGAGCAGATGCTCTCGCACCTGGTCGCCGACCAGGTCGATGAGCTTCTCGGTCACCGAGGCCGGCAGCACGTTGCGATAGGCGACCGCCGCCAGCACCTTCTCCGATTTCTCGAAGCGCTGCAGGGCCCGGGTCAGGGTGCGTTCGGAGAAGGTGGCGTTGTCGTTGGCCGCCGCCGTCTCCACCGCCGCCTCGACGCCGAATTCGACGATGGCCGCGGTCACCTTCTCGGACACCGCCGGCCGCTTGGCGATCGCCACCTGGCGCACCGGCCCACCCAGCCGCACGATTTCCGACAGATCGTCGTCGGAAAAGGCCGGCGAGAAATTCAGCATCGGCAGGCAGATGCTCTCGACATCCCTGGCCAGCTTCATGGCCACGTCGCGCGGCACCAACGGCGAGGATTTCAGGGTCACCGCCAGGGCCCGGCGCACCAGCTCGGCCGCGTCGGCGGCCATCACCCGCAGGATATCGGCCGCCTTGGCGCGGTCCTCCGCGCTCAGCGCCTCGCGGTCCAGCACCCGGCACAGCTTGTGCGCGGCCAGAGCCCGTTCGTCGGCCGTCGCCCCCTTCAACAGGGTGCGCACATCGATGTCGGTCAGAGAGGCCCGCGTCGTGGTCATCTGTGCTGTCTCAAGGTCCCCGAGTCGGTAAACGATAATGCGGGATTAGGCTTAACGAGGCCTTGCTCAAAGACCTGTGGATTAACGCTGGCCCGTAACGGCTCGCAAACCCTGTCGACCCTATTGTGCCCCGGCAACAAGCGGGGATTTGTCGTGTTCGAAGCCGCCCATACCGACATTGCACCGCGAGGTGGCGCCAGTTTCATGGCCCAGTGCCTCGACGCCCAGCGGCGGCTGATGCCCTACGCCCTCGCCTGTTTCGCGGTCAGCCTGCCGGTCTTCGTCTGGGCCGGTTCCTTCGCCGAAAACTCCATGTGGATGGCGGCCAGCTTCGCCATCTTCGCCCTCAACTGGGGGGCCTTCTACGCCGTCGTGAACTGGATGCGGGTGACCCCCGACATCCCGGTCGGCCGCCGCGTC
The DNA here is from genome assembly GCF_027912495.1 of Caulobacter sp. NIBR1757. GTDB lineage: Bacteria > Pseudomonadota > Alphaproteobacteria > Caulobacterales > Caulobacteraceae > Caulobacter. The sequence goes on from NZ_CP115463.1 coordinate 2,402,708, forward strand.
CGCATCCACGTCCTCTCGGGCCTGCTGTGGGCCGGCGCCGTGGCCCAGGTCGCCGCCCTCGCCGACGGCGCGGGGCCGGCCCGCGAGCCGCTGCTGCTGATGGCCGCCGCCGGCGCCATTGTCTGCTTCTTCTTCAGCGCCCCGCTTCTGCCCGCGCTGCTGATCGTCGCCCCGGCCGCCGCCGCCGGTCCGCTGATCGCTCTCTTCAGCCACCCCGACAGCCGCAACCAGGGCCTGGCCGTCTGGGGCGCCATGGCCCTGGCCATGGCCCTCTGCCTGATCCTCAACCAGATGATGCGCCAGCAGTTCGCCCTGGCCGCCGAGCGCGAGGCCCTGATCGCCGAACGCGGCGAAACCCTCGAACGGGCCCAGAAGCTGGCCCGCTCCAAGTCCGACATCGTCTCGACCCTCAGCCATGAGATCCGCAACGGCCTCAACGGCGTCACCCACGTGCTGGCCGCCGCCGCCGGCCAGGGCGGCCGCGCCGCGCCGAGCCGCGAACAGCTGGGCGCCGCCCTCACGGCCGCCAACGAACTGATCGCCGTGCTGAACGCCACCCTCGATTCGGAAACCGCCGAAGCCGGCCGCTTGGCCCTCGAAAGCCAGCCCTTCGATCCGGTCCGCCTGGCCCGCGAGCTGGTCCTGCTGAATCGCCCGCACGCCTCGGCCAAGGGCGTCGAACTGTCGGTCCATATCGAAGAGGCGCTCGAAGGCGCCCACGGCGCCGTGGTCGGCGACGTCACCCGCGCCCGCCAGGTGCTGTCCAACCTGATCGGCAACGCGGTGAAATACACCCTGCGCGGCCGCATCGAGGTGCGGCTGGCGCTCGACGAGCAGGGCCGCGTCGTCATCGCCATCGCCGACACCGGCCCCGGCCTCAATGCCGAGGAGCTGGAACTGGCGTTCGAGCCCTTCCGCCGGGTCGAGCGCACCGGCGCCGGCGTGCCCGGCGCCGGCCTAGGCCTCTCCCTTTCCCGCCAGCTGGCCGCCCTGATGGGCGGCGAACTGAAGGGCCAGAGCGCCCTGGGCGTCGGCAGCTGCTTCACCTTCGAACTGCCCTGGGACCACGCCGCCGTCGCCCCGACCGAGGCCGACGAATCGACCCTGCGCAGCCCCATCGCCCCCTCCAAGCGGGCCATGCGCGTGCTGGTCGCCGAGGACGACGCCCTCAACGCCGCCATGCTGCGCGCCATCCTCGAACAGCTCGGCCACCAGGTCGTCCATGCCCAGAACGGCAAGCGGGCGGTCGAACTGGCGGGCGCCCTCGACTTCGACCTGGTCATGCTCGACGGCCGCATGCCCGGCCTCGACGGGGCCCACACCGCCGCCGCCCTGCGCGGCCTCGACGGTCCGGCCGGCGCCATGCCGATCATCGCTGTCATCGGCGGCGACGCCGAGGAAGCCCGCGAATGCCTGGCCGCCGGCGCCGACGCCGTCCTGCGCAAACCCGTCACCGTCGCCGGCGTCGCCCGCGCCGTCGCCGACGCCGCCGCCAAGGGCCGGGACCAAGCGGCGGGCCGCGATCTGTCGGCCTTCGCGACGGGGTAGAAACGGGGACACATTGAATTGCCGCTGGCGCCGCGCCTGGGCTCACGCCGCCGGTGCGCGGCAATTCAATGTGTCCCCTCTTCCGACCCCTTCCCCACCGACAACCTTCCCTCGCCCCCCTCACCCCGCCATGATGGCGCAAACAACGGGAGAGCGTCGAAGTGCTGAAGGGTCTCAAGGTCGTCGAACTGGCCACCTACATCGCTGCTCCCGGCGCCGCGGCGATCATGGCCGACTGGGGCGCCTCGGTGATCAAGATCGAGTCGCCCAAGGGCGACCCGATGCGGATGTTCTTCGACGCCTTCGACACCGGCGAGAACGACAACCCGGTCTTCGACATGGACAACCGCGGCAAGCGCGGCGTCGTCCTCGACATCAGCAAGCCGGAAGGCCGCGAGGCCGCCCTGAAGCTCGTGCGCGAGGCCGACGTCTTCCTGACCAACAACCGGCCGGGCTCCCTCAGCCGCTCGGGCTTCGACTACGAGAGCCTGAAGGCGGTAAACCCGCGCCTGATCTACGCCAGCCTCACCGGCTATGGCCTCGAAGGCCCCGACATCGACAAGGCCGGCATGGACGTGGCTAGCTTCTGGTCGCGCTCCGGCGTCGCCGCCATCACCGCCCCCAAGGGGGTCGAGCCCTTCCCGATCCGCACGGCCATGGGCGACCACATCACCTCCATGGCCACGGTGTCGGCCATCCTGGCGGCGGTGTTCGAACGCCAGACCACCGGCGTCGGCCGCCTGGTGGAAACCAGCCTGCTGCGCACTGGCGTCTATTCGATCGGCTCGGACATGGCCATCCAGCTGCGCTTCGGCAAACTGGCCTCGACCCGGCCCCGTCACGCGGCGGTCAACCCGCTGGCCAACTTCTTCAAGACCTCCGACGGCCGCTGGATCTGCCTGCTGGTCCGCACCGGCGGCGTCGACTGGCCGCAGATCGCCAAGGCCGTCGGCCATTCCGAATGGGTCGAAGATGAGCGCTTCCTCAAGAATCGCGACCGTCGCCTCAACGGCGAGGCCCTGGTCACCCTGATGGACGAGGCCATCGGCGCCATGACCCTGGAGGAGCTCACCGTCCGCTTCGACGCCGAGGACCTGACCTGGGCCCCGGTCCAGACCCCGCGCGAGGTCGTGCAGGACGAACAGGCCATCGCCGCCGGCTGCTTCGCCGAGATCCCGGACGGCAAGGGCGGCTTCAACAAGACCCCCGCCTCCCCGGCCCGCTTCCCGGGCGCCGAGGACGGACCGCGCGGACCGGCCCCGAAACTGGGTGAACACACCGACGAGGTGCTGGCTGAGCTGGGCTATTCCGCTGACGCCATCGCCGCCCTCAGAGAGGCCGGAGCGGCGGCCTAGGCGGGGTAAAACCCCATAAATCACAATAACTTAAATAATATGTCTAGGCATATTCATCGTCTGTGACGCCCCTCCAACGCCGTGGCAGGCCACAGCGCCGCGGCCGTAGGTCGCTTCGTGGGCCTGGGCGACCCACAATCCCCGCGCATCGACCTACCCATCGACCTACGCTCCGACCCACGACCGCGTGACGCCGGCCCACGCAAAAGCCCACGGGCCATGGCTTTGGGCCCGCGTCGCGCGGTCCGCGAAAGACGTCGCTTGTTTTTGTGGGTCGAGCGGCGGCGGTATAATGGCCTGCCGCTTCGATAGGCCGCTTCAGTCTTCGGGCGGGATCCGCCTGGCCGGATCGGCGAGCGGCCGCTGGCTGACCTTGCGGGCCACCGTCTCGGTCGCCGCCGCCAGCCCGGGCTCGGCGAACAGGGTCTGGACCTTGACGGTCTTGTTCGGCTGACCGGCGATCAGCCTGGCCCGCGCATGATCGGCGGCCCGCTCGGCGGCGTTGACGGTGGTGACGGGGGCCAGTGGTTTGGAAGTCATCGCCTAAGGCTCCGTTGGGTGGCTGAGGACCGCGCCGGCCTTGGACAGACGCAGGATCGAGAACGGACGCGCCACGGTCATGTTCCCCATCATCTCCGACTCGGTCAGCGGCAGCGAAAGGAGTTGTCCCGCCAGATCGCCCAATGGCCCGACGCTGGCGGTGCGGACCTTCTGGTCGAAGCTGGCCTCGATAGCCTCGCGCCAGGACAGGCGCGTCGAATAGAGCCCCAGCAGCGCCGACTGCATCACCGCCTGGTCGACCTGACCCCAGAACTCGGCGTCGCCGGTCTTGCCGGCGGCGGTCTTCAGCCGCTCGATCTCGCTCATGGTCAGGATGGCCACCCGGCGGAAGGCCTCGCCGGTGAACTCCTCGTCCGCCCCATAGAGGAACCGGTCCACCGCCCCGTTCTGCGCGAAGGAGCGCACCACCACCGGATTGTCCCGCCCGACCCGCTCGGCGTCGGCGATGCGGTATTTCAGGAGGTCCCCGATCAGCCCCATGACATGCAGCTCGATATAGGCCGGCGACACCTCGTCGGCCCCGAAGCCGGCGATGACCACGCCGGTGTAGCGCGCCCCCGACGGCATCCAGCTGGTGATCAGCCCGGTGCGCACCGCCGCCGCCAGCCGCAGCCGGACATCCGGCCCGATGACCTGGCCCTCGAAAAAGGCGTCCAGGGCCAGGCCGACGATGTTGTCGAGATTGTCGTCGATGATGGCCTTCAGCCGGGGCGTCTCGGTCCCGATCCGCTCGCGCTGCACATAGGAGAGTTCGCCATCGACCCAGGCCGCCTCGGTCCCGACCTCGTGCTCCAGCTGGCCGACCGCCTCGGTCAGCACCTCGTCCGGCCTCAGCGAGGGATGGGCCTCGCCGATCTGGTCGGCGGCGCGTCGGAAGTCGGCGATGGCCTGCACCGCGAAGATGCGGAACGTCATCACCCCGTCCCCGGCCTCGACCAGGTCGGAGTTGCAGAGGCCATTGAGGCGGGACATGAAGCCGGCGACGGTGTCGGCCAGCGTCGCTTCACCGCCCAGGCCCTGGCCGCGCATGTGATCGACCACGGTGCTCCACGGACAGCCGCAGAACTCGGCCGAGGCGAAGATCATCATGCCGCTGGGCGTGCGGCCGCTAAGCACGAAGGTCTTCACCACCCCCGTCTGGCTGATCTGGTAGGGCGGCTGGTCGGAGGTGATGGTGACGGCGCTGTCGGCGGCCATGGCCACCGCCGTCCGGTTCATGAGCAGAACTTCAACCGTCATGGAACGCCCCCGCCCACCAAACCGGCGGCAACCCTAGCCGGTCCGGCGGCGGGGCGTGAACGGCTTTCGCCTTCCGGGTTAGCCTCAGCGCGATTCCGACAGGACGCGCAGCATCTCGGCGGAGAAGACCGACCCGGCCAAGCCCGATCCGCCGCCGCGCCCCTCGGCCCCTTGCGAGCCCCGCAGGATCAACGCCACCAGGGCGTCCTCCTCGGCCTGGCGATTGCCGCGGCCGGCGGCGTACTGCAGGAAGCCCTGGTCGCGCTCGCCCCCTTTGTCGCGCAGGGCCGAGGCCGCGCCGCCGGTGGCAGTCAGGTTGTTGTAGAGCTCGGCCACCGACACCGGGCGGCCGGCCTTGTAGAACAACGGGCGGTTGGCCGCCGCCGCATCGGGGAACAGGCCGGCGGCGCTGACGCCCGGCTGGGTCCGCGCCGCCTCGATCAGCCGCGCCGAGCCCTTCGGCCCCAGGAAGTGGGCGGCGTAGAGCTCACCCGCCGTCGCCGAACGGCCGATGCGGCCGCGCAGATAGTCGGCATGGTCACTGGTCAGTTCGCCGGCCATCAGCGAGGCGGCGCGGGCGTCGTAGCGCAGGTTCATCACCGTCGCCCGCGCCTCGGGGCTGTTCACCCGGTAGCGGCCGTCGGTCCCTTGCGTGATCAGGTCGGCATAGCGGGCATAGCCGTACTTGCCGCCATGGCGCTTGAGGGTCGATAGCCAGGTCTGCTCGACGAACTGGAACAGGCCGGCGGCGGACGAGGTCTGGGCCTTGGCGTGGGGTCTCAGCCCGCTCTCCCGCTTGGCCGTGCCGAGCAGGAAGGAGAAGTCGACGCCCGTCGCCTCGGACGCCCGCTGGATCGCCGATTCGACGACCCCTCTGATGGACTCTACCGCCATGACCCCACTGTGTGGGCCGGTTCGGTTAAGACCTGATTAACCACGATTAAAGGGGCCGCCCAACGCCTGTTTGACAATTGTGCAATCTAAGACTTTACGCACGTCAAATCATATGGCTTACATATGTCATTCTCGTTATCAGGAGGACTGACATGTCCGTCGCCACCTTCTCCGACCACCCCTTCCCCGTCTCGGACGATCCGCAGGGCCGCAAGCGCCTCAGCACCCCCTTCGTGGTCGCCCTCACCCTCTCGGTCGCCGCCCACGCCGGCGTCGGCGCCTACCTGGCCTACAAGAAGTTCGTCATGCCGGTGACCCGCATCGAGCCGGACTACATCGACGGGGAATTCTACAAGCCCCCGCCGCCGCCTCCCCCGCCCGAACCCAAGCCTTCGCCGGAGCCGCAGGTGAAGCAGACCTCGACGGTGCAGCTTCATGACCCGGTCATTCCACCGGACTTCGTCGATGTTACGCCGCTGGCGGCCGATCCCAAGCCTGTCGTGATCGCTGAAGGCCCGCGACCGCCACCGATCACCATCAACCCTGGTCCAGTGACGCCGCCGACGGTCAAGCCGCCCTCAGTGATCGGCAAACCCGACTGGCTGCGCAAGCCGACCCCGGCCCAGATGATGGGCGCCTATCCGGACCGGGCCCTGCGCCAGAACATCTCCGGCACGGCGCGGCTGAGCTGCAAGGTCACGACCACCGGCAATGTCCGCGACTGCGTGGTGCTCAGCGAGACCCCGTCCGAATACGGCTTCGGCGGCGCCGCCCTGAAGGTCAGCCGGAACTTCCGGATGAAGCCGCAGACCGTCGACGGACAGGTCATCGACGGGGCGACCGTGCAGATCCCCCTCAACTTCCGCCTGGAGGAATGACCCCTAGTAGCTCTTGGGCAGCAGCAGCACCCGTTCAGCGATGAAGTTGAGGATCATCTCACGGCTGACGGGTGCGATGCGGGCGATCATCGCCTCGCGCATGTAGCGCTCGACATCGTACTCCTTGGCGTAGCCCATGCCGCCGTGCGCCAGCACGGCGGCTTCGGCGGCCCGGAAGCCGGCCTCGGCGCCCAGGTACTTGGCGGCGTTGGCCTCAGCCCCGCAGTCCTTGCCGGCGTCGTAGAGAGCCGCCGCCTTGAAGGCCAGCAGGTTGGCGGCCTCCAGCTCGGCCCAGCTCTTGGCCAGGGGGTGCTGCACCCCCTGGTTCTGGCCGATGGGCCGGCCGAAGACGATGCGTTCCTTGGCGTAGGTCGCCGCCTTGGCCAGGGCGGCGCGGCCGATGCCCACCGCCTCGACCCCGAACAGCACCCGCTCGGGGTTCAGGCCGGCCAGCAGATACTGGAAGCCCTTGCCTTCCTCACCGATCAAATCCTCGGCCGGGACCTGCAGGTCCTCGATGAAAAGCATATTACATTCAACGGCTTTGCGGCCCATCTTGGGAATGGGTTTGGCGTCGATCCGGGCCCGGTCGAAGTCGGTGTAGAACAGGCTCAGCCCCTGCATCGGCTTGGCCGTCTGCTCCTTGGGCGTGGTGCGGGCGATCAGCAGGATCTTGTTGGCCCGCTGGGCCATGGTGGTCCAGATTTTCCGGCCGTTGATGCGGTAGCCGTTGCCGTGCTTCTCGGCCCGGGTCTCCAGGCTGGCGGTGTCCAGCCCGCTGTTGGGCTCCGTCACCGCGAAACAGGCCTTGTCCTCGCCGGCGATAGTGCGCGGCAGGTGACGGCGCTTCTGGTCCTCGGTGCCGAACTTCACGATCGGCATCAGGCCGAAGATGTTCAGGTGGATGGCGCTGGCCCCGGTGAAGGCCGCCCCCGACTGCGCCACCGTCTGCATGACGATCGCCGCCTCGGTCAGGCCCAGGCCGGCGCCGCCGTATTCCTCCGGCATGGCCACGCCCAGCCAGCCGCCGGCCGCCATGGCGGAGACGAACTCCTCCGGAAACCGCCCGGTCTCGTCGGCATTGCGCCAGTACTCGTCGCCGAAGTCGGCCATCACCTTCGAAACGCCCTCGCGGATCGCTTCCTGCTCTTCGGTCAGCCAGAACCCCGACATCAATCCTCCGACTTTTCTGCTTTGGCCGTGAACCGGCGCGCATCCAGCATCGCCGTCCAGGGCCCGGTATCATCGCCGGCCAGATACGCCCGCATCATCGCCGCCACAAGCGGAGCCAGCAGCCAGCCGTTCCGCCGCGCGCCCATGGCCAGCCACACCCTCGGCGCGGCGCTGGGCCCGACCAGCGGCAGGCCATCGGGGGTCGCGCCCCGCACGCCGACCCGCACCTGCCCCTTGAAGGCCTGGGCCCCCATTTCGGCCGGAAGCAGCCTGGCCAGCAGGTCGTAGATGGCCGCGTCCGGCGCCAGATCGGTCACCCCCGGCTGCATGGTCGCCCCGACCAGGGCGCCGCCGGGCGCGGGGGCGATATAGCCGGCGTCGCGGCGCAGAACCGGTCCCTCGTGCGGCGCCGCTCCGGTCTTGATGATCTGGCCCTTGATGCCTGTAACCACAGCGCTTTCCGGGGCCCAGCCGACAGGCGACCAGCCGGTGGCGGCGATGGTGTGCGAGCGAGGCGAGGCCGCCGTGATCGGCTCGTCCATGAAGGCCACGCCATGGTCGATGGCCACGCCCCGCAGTCGCGCCAGCGCCTGCTCCGGATCGATCCTCAGGTCCTCGGGGGTGAAGACGCCTTCCGGCCGCACCTCATGGGCGATGCCCCGCAGCTTGAAGGCGTCGGCGACCACCTGCTGCCGGTCATCGACGTACAAGGCGCCCGACCGGTCCAGGACGATGCCCATTCGGGCGGCGAAGCTCGGCCACATGTCCCGCGCCGCCCGGTAGAGCGGCAGGTGCGGCGCCGAGAAGGCATCCAGTCCCGCCTCGAAGGCCGGGGCCAGCATGCCGGCCGCCACACTGGAGGCGCTGGTCCCCGGCGAGGGATCGAACACCGCCACGGTCGCTCCGGCGCGGCCAAGTTCCGCCGCGATGGACAGCCCCAGCACGCCCGCGCCGGCCACCCGCACTGTCTTGCCTCGTAGACTCGTCATCGCCGTCAGCAACCCTTTCGACGCCGTCCGGTCAAGCCGGAACCAATTGCTCCGCCGAGCGATTACCGAGGCTGGACTAAGTCGGGAACCCCACACACGTGAGCGCCACCGAAGCCCTTGCCCCGGCCGTAAGCCCGGCAATCGATCGCAAGGCCCTGCGCGTCCTCCGCGCCGCCTGCGCCCAGAACCGCACCCTCGCCACCGCCGAAAGCTGCACCGGCGGCCTGCTGGCCTCGTTGCTGACCGACGTGCCGGGCTGCTCCCACGCCTTCGAGCGCGGCTTTGTCGCCTACACCGATACCGCCAAGATCGATCTGCTGGGCGTGCCCGAACGCATGCTGGAGGACGAGGGCGCGGTCAGCCAGCCGGTCGCCGCCGCCATGGCCCGCGGCGCCCTGAAGGCCTCCGAGGCGGACATCACCCTGTCGGTCACCGGCTATTGCGAGGCGACGCCGGACGATCCCGACTCCGTCGCCGGCCTGGTGCATTTCGCCTGCGCCACCCGCGAGGGCGGCCTGAGGACCCATGTCGAGTTCTACGGCGACATCGGCCGGGCGGCCGTTCGCCTGCGCTGCCTGGAGACCAGCCTCGACCTGATCGCCGGGGCGCTGGACCTCAGGGCGTAAACTTCAGCCCGATGCGCAGGGTGCGCGGGGCGTCGAAGCTCTCGATGCCGTCCGCCGTCTGCCCCGTCTCGACCGCCTCGTCGGTGACATTGTCGAGCGCCAGCCACAGGCCGGCCTTCCCCGAGATCCGCCAGTCGGCCCGCAGGTCCAGCATCGTCGCCGCGCCGAGCGAGCGGCTGTTGAGGTCGTCCTCCCAGCGCTGGCCCTCGTAACGCACCGAGGCCAACAGCTTCAGCGGCGGGACCACCCGCCAGGTCAGGTCGGCGCTGGCGCTCACCCTCGGCGTCTGGGCCGGGCGCAGGCCGGTCAGCTGTGGCGCGGCGCTGCCGCCATCGACCTCGGCGTCGGTCCAGGCGCCGGCCAGGCGCAGCCCGAACACCTCGCCCCACTGCCGCGAGACCTCCGCCTCTACGCCGACCGCATCGATGTCGCCGGCGTTCTGGCGCTGGCGCAGCACGCCGCCCGCCGGGATGAAGCCGGCCATCGGGAAGGTCCCGGGACCGACGCCGATGGTGACATTGGTCACCGCCCCCTCAAGCCGGCTGGTGAACAGGGTGGCGCTCCAGCGCCAGCTCCCCTCCCCGCCGAGACCCAGCTCGGCCCCGTACAGCACCTCCGGCTCCAGCCTCGCGTTGGCCTCGGTGACGTCGTTGCCGACCCGGAAGGGCCGGTGCAGCTCGTTCAGCGTCGGCGGCCGGAAACCGGCATAGGCGGCGGCGCGGAAGACCAGCGGGCCGGACCGGCGCACGCCGATCCGCGCCGTCGGCTGCCAGCCCTCGGCGTCGTCCGGCGTGAAGTTCAGGGTCGAGGCGCCGGTGGCCAGGTCCCGTTCCTGCCGGCTGCCGTCGAAGCTGGACCAGTGGTCGATGCGGCCGCCGCCGGTCAACCGCCAGGGACCCAGGTCCTGCCAGGCCTCGCCATACAGGCCGCCGACCGTCTGCGATCCGCCGGCCACCCGACCTCGCGTGAAGGCGCCGGCCATGAAGCGGTAATGCTCGCGGGTTTCGCCGTCGGCGTAGCGGAAGTCGCCGCCGACTTCCCAGCCGCCGGTCCCCCGGTCCATGCGCAGGGCGGCATTGACCCCGACCCCGACCGCCGGCGTCGCATACTGCTCGCTGGCCGGCGTGGTCGATGCCCGCCCCGCCGCCACCGCGACCGAGCTGTTCTCGAGATCGGAAACCCGGCCCCACAGCTGCAGCCGCCACTCGGTCCCCAGCCCCGGCGAGCGTCCCGCCACGGCCGCGGACAGCGCCGCGCCGGTCGCCCGCGACTCGGCCCCGACCAGACCGCTGTCGCGTTTCTCCTCATAGGCCGAAGCCCGCAACGCCAGATCGACGGGGCCCAGGCTCGGCGCATAGCGCACCACCCCCGACATCGCCTCATAGGCCAGAGGCGCGTCGGCCGCGCCACGCCCGGCCCGCACCGGCGTCCAGCCGTCGCTCTGTTGCCAGGCGCCGGCCAGGAAGACGTCGCCGGTCGCGAAAGCGCCCTGCGCGCCATAGGACGACCGCTCGCCGGCGAAGATCTCGTACTCACCATGGCTCGGCACACGGGTCCGCTCGGACAGCTGCACGACACCGGTCAGCGCCCCCGCCCCATAGGGCCCGGCCCCCGCGCCCCGTACGATCAGCGCGCCCTCGATGCTGACCGGCGGCAGGCCCGACCAGATGACCCAGCCGCCGAAAGGATCGTTCTGCGGCGCGCCGTCGAGGGTGACCAGGGCCCGGCCCGCGCCGGAGCCGGCGATCGAGCGCACCGACAGCCCCTGGGTGGTCGGATTGGCGGCGACGCTGGAGGTGCGGCGGAACAGCTGCACGCCGGGGACGCCGGTCAACGCCTCGTCGAGACGCGGCGCGGTGGCGATGGCCTCATTGACTTTGACCACGGAGAAGACAGCATCGACCGGCGACGGCGACAGTCGGGCGGCTTCGACGACAACCTGGTCGACGGTCGGGGGAAGGTCCTGGAGCATCGCCACCGTCTAGCGCGCTCGCCCCGCCGGGCGAAGGGGATTTCCGGTCAGGAGGCGAACGGCGCGGCCTGGACCAGCAACCACTCCCGAAAGGCGGCGATCTTCGGCGAGCGCCGCCGGTCCTTCGGATAGACCAGCCAGTATCCATGGCCGAGCGGCATGACCGGCGCGAACGGCCGCACCAGCCGTCCCGCCGCGATCTCGGGCGAGAACAGGATCGGGGAGCCGAGCGCCACCCCCTGCCCGCCCAGCGCCGACGCGACTTCCAGGGTCTGGGTGTCGGCCATCAGCCGGGTCGGGGCGGCCGGGCCGAGCACCGAGGTCACGCCGGCCTCCGAGAACCAGACCGCCCATTCCGCCTCCGAGCCGATGCGGGGCGCGGTCAGCAGGTCCTCAGGCCGCGTCAGGCCCAGCCGGTCGCGCATGTCCGGCGTACACAGGGGGGTCTGGATGTTGGGGAAGAGGTAGTGCGCTTCCAGGCCCGGCCACTGACCGTGACCGGCGCGGATGGCGATGTCGATGCTGTCGTGGGCCAGATCGACCAGCCGGTTGCTGGTCTCCAGCCGCACGGCGATTTTCGGGTGCGCAACCTGGAAAGCCCCGATGCGCGGCGCCAGCCAGTGTGCCGCCAGGCTGTTGACCGTGGTGATGGCCAGCACCCCCTCGCCGGTCTCCGTCAGGTCGGAGATCGCCGCCCGCAGCAGATTGACCGCCTCGCTGGATGCGCGCGCCAACCGCTCGCCCGATGGGGTCAGGACGACCTCGCGCGGCAGCCGTTGGAACAGCGCTTGATCGAGCCGACGCTCCAACGCCTTCACCTGCCAGCTGACCGCCGCCTGGGTGATGCCCAGCTCTTCGGCCGCGCGGGTGAAGCTCTTCAGGCGGGCGGCCGCCTCGAAGATCCGAATGGCGCTGAGCGGAACGGTGGCGAGGACGTCTGACATAAGGCTGACTAATGGATAGAGCAGGAGGACCCGTTTGTCACCAGCCGTCCCTGGCGCGATCTTCTCCCCGCCCGACAACGACATTGGACGGAGAAAGACGATGGAAGAACTCAGCAGACAGCATAAGGACGTTCCGTATGGCTGGTTCGCCCTGCTGCAGGAATTTCTGGCCGCGCGGGCCGAGCGCCGGGCGCGGAAAGGCGCGTCGCGACGGTGGAACGAGGGCTTTCCCACGCTCCCGGGCGACCTGCACAACCTTGCGGGTCCGCACTGAGCTTCGTGAGTTCGCCTCGGGGCGCCCTTCTCCCGCCGGGGGAGAAAGGACACACACCGAGGCTGATCCGATCTTGGCCGAACCGCTACTTCGCCGCGACGGCCTTCTGCATCTCCTGCTGACGCCGCGCCAGGTTCAGCAGGTACTGCCGAACCGATTCCGCCTCATCGGCTGTCAGCAGGCTGGCGAAGGACACCATCCCCTGCTCCTTGCGGTCGCCGTCGATGACGATGCTCTTGAAGATGGCCGCGTCGGTGATGGCCGGTGAGTAGCGCAGGTCGGGGATCGAGAAGTTCGACACCCCGCTGGCCCCGTGACAGACCCCGCAGTTGGCGGCGAACACCGCCGTGCCGGTGGCGATCTGCTGCGGCGTGCCGGGGGTGGCCGGCAGGGTCAACGGCGTCTTGGTCGATGCCGGCCGCGCCGGCAGCTTGCCCTTGGCCCCCAGTTTGAAGACCAGCAGGCGGCGCGGGCCTTCCGAGCGCGGATCGACCCCGGCCCCGGCCGAAACCGCGAAGCCGCCACCGTAGCCGGCCATCAGGGCGACATACTGCTCGCCGTCGATCTCATAGGTCATGGACGGCGCGACGACGCCGGTCTGGGTGTCGAAGCCCCACAGCTTCTTGCCGCTGCCGGCGTCATAGGCCGCGAACTCGCCCGTGGCGCTGCCCTGGAAGACCAGGTTGCCCGCCGTGGCCAGAACCCCGCCGTTCCAGGGCCCGTCATAGTTGACGGTCCACTTGGCCGACTGCGTCACCGGATCCCAGGCCACCAGCTTGCCCTTCAGCGAGGCGCGGATCGCCTTCAGCTGCGCCTCGTCGTCCGGCAGACCGGCGACCAGGAAGTCGATGCCGACATTCCAGCCCTGCGGCCGGTACTTGAAGTTGGCCTTGTCGCCACCCGGCTGCATGTAGGGGAAGGGAATTTCCTGGGCCGGGATGTAGACCAGCCCGGTCTTCGGGCTGAAGGCCATCGGGTGCCAGTTGTGGGCGCCCAGCGGGCCGGGGTTGGACAGGTGGATGGTCTTTTCGTAGCGCGCCCCGGGCGCCTCGATCGGCCGGCCGGTGGCCTTGTCGATGCCGGTCGCCCAGTTAACGGCGCTGACGTACTTTTCGGCCGAGATGAACTTCCCGTTGGTGCGATCCAGCACATAGAAGAAGCCGTTCTTGGGCGCCTGCATCAGCACCTTGCGCGGCTTGCCGTCGATGGTGAGGTCGGCCAGCACGATATGCTGCGTCGCCGTATAGTCCCAGCTCTCGCCGGGCGTGGTCTGATAGTGCCAGACGTATTCGCCGGTCTCCGGCTTGAGGGCGACGATCGAGGACAGGAACAGGTTGTCGCCGCCGCCGGGGCTGCGGATGTCGCGGTTCCAGGGCGAGCCATTGCCGACGCCGATATAGAGCAGGTCGAGCTCGGGGTCATAGGCCATCGAGTCCCAGACCGTGCCGCCGCCGCCGACCTTCCACCATTCGCCGTTCCAGGTCTTGCGGGCGACGTCCTTCATCGCCTTGTCGGAAGCGGCGCCATCCGTCTCCTTCTCGCCGGGCACGGTGTAGAAGCGCCAGGCCATGTCGCCGGTCTCGGCGTCATAGGCCGAAAGATAGCCGCGCACGCCCAGCTCGGCGCCGCCGTTGCCAATCAGCACCTTGCCCTTCACCACGCGCGGCGCGCCGGTGATGGTGTAGGGCTTGGATTGGTCGACCGTGACCTTGGACCAGACCAGCTTGCCGGTTTTGGCGTCGAGCGCTTCCAGGCGACCGTCGAGCGTGCCGTAGAACACCTTGCCGCCCCACAGGGCGACGCCCCGGTTGACGCTGTCGCAACAGGCCTTGACGCCCGTCGACTTGGGCACCGCCGGATCGTGTTCCCAGAGCAGCTTGCCGGTCTTGGCGTCGAAGGCGCGTACGATCGACCAGCTGCTGGTCGTGTACATCACGCCATCGGCGACCAGCGGCGTCGCCTCGATGCCGCGCGTTTCTGGCAGGTCGAAGGACCAGGCCAGGCCCAGCTCGCCGATGTTCGAGGCGTTGATCTTCTCCAGCGGGCTGAAGCGCTGTTCGGAATAGGTGCGGCCGTGGGTGATCCACTCGCCCGGGTTACTGTCGGCGGCGGCGATCCGCGCCGCATCGACCGGTTTTGGTCCGCCACAGGCCGCCAAGGCCAGGCTCGCGACCGCCACGGCGGCCCAGATTGCGCGTTTGGCGCCCATCCCGAATTCTCCCATACAGATGAGTCGCCGGGTCTGACGCCCGACGTTAGGGCCGACTATGGCCGCGCGACGCTGCGTCAATCAACGGTCCTTTCAAGGCCCGCGTCACCGGCTTTTCGAACAGTCTCCAGACCAGCCAGCCGATGCCGCAGGCCAGCACCAGCGACAGCGGAATGAACAGCCACGGCCGCCAGGTTCCCAACAGCACCGCCACCGCCCCGATGACCAGCGGATGGGTCAGGTAGAGGCTGTAGCTGGCGTCGCCCAAGGCCAGCAGGACCGGAATCCGAGGCAGGCCGCCCTCGGCCTCGACCGCCGTCAGGCCGGCGACGATCAGCAGGGCCGGCATGCCCCAGAACAGCGGCCGCCACAGGTCCCATTCGCTCTGGATCACGGCCATGGCGGCGTACCAGGCAATCGCGGCGGCCAGCATGAGCCAGCCGGCCCCGCGCCCGGGTCGAAAATCGGTGGTCAGCACCTTGGCCAGCAGGACGCCGGCCAGGAATTCGAGGATCAGCGGGTTGGCCAGCATCTCGTAGGCCGGCGGATAGAAGAAGCCGCCCAGACCCAGCGCCAGGAGCCCGCAGGTCAGCACCAGCAGGCGGCGCGGCTGGGGGATCAGCAGGGCGACGGCGAAGATCAGGTAGAAGATCGCCTCATAGTTCAGGGTCCAGCCCGGGGCCAGGATCGGAAACGGCTGGCCGGCGGGGTTGCGGTGCTGAATGAAGGCCAGCGACTGCAGGACGTGGCTCCAGGTCGGCTGCACATCTGGAAATCGCGGCGGAAACAGCAGCGCCGCCGCCACCAGCCCGAGGGTCACCACCCAGTATAGCGGCGCGATGCGCACGGCCCGCCGGCGCAGGAACTCCAGCGGCCTGACGCCCGTCCCCTCGGTCGTGCGCCACATGATGAAGCCGCTGATGACGAAGAAGATATCGACCCCGGCCGCGCCGATGTCGAAGTCCAGCCGGGCCCACTGGAAGGCGTGAAACACCGCCACCGCCAGGGCCGCCAGGGCGCGCAGATACTGGATCGACAGCAGAGGCCGCATCCGTCCTCCCCAGGCCGCGCGCGGGGCTAGTGATGCGCTGGATGAGGGCGATCGGCAATGGGGACAAGATCAGTCATGGGATGTGATCCTGGTGCGGAACGGACGGGATCAACACCGCCCCTCGCCTGTGGCAGACTTCCGCCATGGCCAAGCAATTCGACCGCATCGGCGCCCAGCACGCCGACTTCATCTCCAGGCAGCACATCTTCTTCACGGCCAGCGCCACGGCCGACAGCCGCATCAACCTGTCACCCAAGGGGCTCGACGCCCTGCGCGTGCTGGACGAGCACAGCGTCTGCTGGCTGGACCTGACCGGCAGCGGCGCCGAAACCGCGGCCCACATGCGCCACGACGGCCGCCTGACTGTGATGGTGTGCGCCTTTCAGGGCCCGCCCCTGATCCTGCGCCTCTACGGTCGGGGACAAGTCCTGCCGCGCGGCGGCGAGGCCTACGCCGCCCTCCTCGCCTCCGCCTTCGACGACAAGGAACCACCCGGGGCCCGCCAGATCGTCCGCCTCGACGTCGATCTGGTGCAGACCTCCTGCGGCTTCGGCGTGCCCCTCTATGACTACCAGGGCGAACGCGACAGCCTAATCCGCTGGGCCGAAGCCAAGGGCGAGGATGGCCTCGTCGAGTATCGCGCCGAGAAGAACGCCGTCAGCCTCGATGGCCTGCCCACCGGCGTCGCCTGACCTCTTGCCGAACCTTGCGGAAGGCAGGCACAGGGCGTCCGACACGAGGAGAATCCCCATGACCGAACAGACCCACGCCGGCCGCACCATCCTGATCACCGGCGGCTCCTCGGGCCTCGGCCGCCGCTTCGCCGTGATGCTGGCCGCCGCCGGGGCCAAGGTCGCCGTCTGCGCCCGCCGTACCGACCGCCTGGCCGACCTGGTCAGCGAGATCCAGACGGCCGGCGGGACCGCCGCCGCCTTCGCCATGGACGTCCAGGACGAAGCCAGCGTCATCGCCGCCTTCGAGGCCGCGCAGGAGCAGCTCGGCCCCATCGACACCGTCATCGCCAACGCCGGCATGAACAACGAGGGTCTGGCTGTCGATCTGCCGGTCGAGGACTTCCGCACCGTGCTCGACATCAACGTCACCGGCGCCTTCCTGACCGCGCGCGAAGGGGCCCGGCGGATGATGGCCGCCGGTTCGAAGGACACGGGCCGCGGCCGCATCGTCCTCATCGCCTCGATCGGAGCCCACAAGGTGCTGCCGGGTCTGGCCGTCTACTGCGCCTCCAAGGCCGCCGTCGCCCACATGGGCAAGACCCTGGCCCGCGAATGGGCCAACCGGGGCATCAACGTCAACGTCGTCTGCCCGGGCTACATCGAGACCGAGATCAACAGCGACTGGTTCGCCAGCGAGGGCGGCAAGAAGCAGATCGCCAGCTTCCCGCGCCGCCGCCTGATGGACCCGTCCGATCTCGACCCGGTCATCGCCTGGCTGACCTCCGATGCTTCGAAGTCGGTGACCGGCAGCGTGGTGACGGTGGACGACGGGCAGTCGATCTAGTTGTCCCGTTTGAGGGTCGGCGGCGGCCTGATCGGCGCAAAGTCGACAACGCCGGTATTGCCCGTCTTGCGATCATAGGCAGTCAACAGGACGCTGAACGCTCCGGGAGCGTCCTCGATCGTGACGGAAAAGGTCGAGGGCTTGCCGGCGTAGGTCAGCTTTACCCGCCTGTCCGGGGCGCCCAAAGGCGCCGCGCTGATCACGGCTTCGACCTCATAGTCATCCGAATTCCACAGCCCGCCGGGCGTCAACGGACATCCGCACATCAGGGTGACATTGGCGGTCAGAACGGCGGCCTGGCCCTCGAACCGGACGGTGGGGTCTATGGTCAGGCCCGGAAATTCGATGATCCAGCCGTCGCCGACGCTGGACTTGCCGGGCAGGATCCAGGCGCTCGAGCTCACGGTCACGGCTCCGCCTGCCGGGCGCGCTGGCCCCTCGGCTTTCAGAAGAACCAAGGTCGGCTTGTCGATGTCGATGGTCGCGGTGAAGGCGGCATCGCCTTCACCCGCCAGTCGCTCGCCCCGCAGGCGCGGCTTTACCATCAGGCGGTCGGTATCGCCGGTCCCGCCTTCGGTTCGCCCCTTGGCGAGCACCTTGCCCTTGACATCGGTGAGCGTCACTTCGACCCCACCCATGCTCGTGCCGATGAACTTGGCATCCTTGGCAAGCGCCCGGACGGTGATGGTCGTCGGCTCGGCGAAGGCCGGCGCCGCCAGGCCAAGGGCGATCAGAACAGCCAGGATCAACGGTCTCATCAGGTCCTCACGCCTTGTCGAACTTGTCCTTGCGCCGGTGCCCAAACAGCATCCGCTGCTCCAGCCGCGCCCTTAGGCCGGCATAGTAGGCTTGCAGGAACTGTTCGTCGCTCTCGTATTCGCCGGGCGTCCAGTCGATCTTGCGGCGGATGCGGTCGGCGACGGCGGTCATGGTCTTGCGATCGCGGTTGCGCAGCACCTGCTCCAGCACGTGCAGCTCCTTGATGCCGTAGGCCGACAGCTGGGCGTCGGTGAACTTGAAATGACCGCTGGCGTCAGTGTCGGAGAGGTCGGGCAGCAGGGTGCGCTTGGGCGTGCGCACCACCCAGGTGCCGGCGATCAGGTCGCCGGCCCGCAGGCGGTCCTTGTTGAACAGCGGGAAGAACAGGAAAATCCCCGTCCAGATGGCCATGAACAGCATGGTCAGACCATCGGCGGAGCCCTGCGAGAAGGCCCCGATGATCATGAACTTCACCGGCGCCGCGAACTCGATCTCGCGCATGATATTGCGGGCCACGACCGCCTCGGCCGTCAGCCGCCCGCCGTCCCGCGCCGCGACCCTCAGGCCCATGATCCGCTTGCCGATGGTGGCGGCCCGCGGCGACAGCTCGAAGCCGATGAACCAGCCGTTGCTGAGGATGAAGAAGCCCAGGAAGCCGATGATCCAGATATGGCCGGCGTCCTTGCCGCCCATCGACGCCAGGGTCCAGCCGACCGCCCACAGGAACAGGCCGATGCAGATCATCTGCAGCACCCAGTCGATCAGGAAGGCCCCGATGCGCTGGCCGGCGTCGCCGATGCGCAGGTTGAGGTCGACGCCCTCCGGCGTGACCAGCGAGCGGCGCAGGGCCGCCTCGGCCTTGGCCGTGGCGTCATAGGCGGACATTGGCGAGCCCCTTGCGACGGCGCGGCAGGTAGAAATAGCTCATCCACAGCACGCCCGAGCCGATGCCGATGGCGTAGCGGGCCACGTCCGAGGTGATCAGCTGGCGCCCGAAGCCCTCGATAATGCCGGCGATCAGCAGCATCAGCACCACCCCGGCCATCGCCCCGCCGCAGGCCCTGCCGGCCTCCGAGGCCGCGTCCAGCCGGGTCTTATCGCCCGGGAAGGCGACGGCCAGCCCGATCTTGAAGCCCGCCCCGCCGGCCAGGATGATGGCGTAGAGCTCGGTCACCCCGTGGATCATGATCCAGCCGGCGAAATTCCACCCCAGGCCCTTGGCGGCGAACACCGCCAGCATGGCCCCGAGCATGGAGCCGTTCTGGATCAGCAACATCGCAGTCGGCACACAGAAGGCGAAACCGAGCGCGAAACAGAACAGCGAGATCTGCGCATTGTGCTGGAACAGGCTGGCGGCGAACGGCCCCAGCTGGCCGGCCGGGCCGCCGTCGTAGAGGCCGTCGCGCAGGGTCTTGTAGGTGGCGGTCGGATCGCGGCCCTGGGCCATGTCCGGCGAGACGAAGGAGAAGTAGAGATCGGGGTTCTGGCTAACGAGCACATAGCCCAGCACGGCCGCGAAAATGGTGATCAACCCCGCCGCCAGGGTTTCCTTCCAGATCGAGGTCACCGCCCGCGACCAGCCGGTGGTGAAGAAATGGACCAGCCGCTCGCCGATCCATGGCCGCGTGCCGTAGACCAGGAAATAGGCCCGGGCGCAGAGGCCCTCGAGGTATTCGATCAGGCTGTGGTCCAGCGAGGTGGCGCGGGCCACCGACAGGGACGACAGGGCCGAACGGTACAGCACCGGAATGGCCAGCAACTGTTCGTCGGTCAGCGACCGGGCGCCGCGCGACTCGACCTTCTCGAGCAGGCCCGACAGCCGGCTCCAGTCATGCTGCCGCTCCTGGCGGAACTTGGCGCTTTTCAGCTGCAGGGCGGCCATGTCTTTCCTCCTACAGCAGGTTGCGGCGTTTGATGTCGAGGTAGGCGTTGATCAGCGCCGGGCCGACCGCGCCGGCCGGCGCCTCGACCAGTTGCACCCCCATCCGGCGCAGGCGCATCATCACCACCTCCCGCTCGCGGATCAGCGTCGCCGCCGTCACCGCCCGCGACAGATCGGCCCCCTCGAGCGGCTCGGCCCTGGCCATCGCCTCCAGCTCCTCGTCCCGCATCAGCACGAACAGCACCAGATGGCGCTTCAGCAGCCGGCGCAGGTTCTCCATCATCAGCTCGGCGCCGATGCTGTCGGTGAACTCGGTGAACATGACGATCAGGCTGCGGCGGTCCAGATCGCCGGCCAGGGTGGTCAGGCCCAGCGTGAAATTGGTTTCCTCGGCCGCGTAGTCGAGCCGCGAGACCAGCCGCTGGATCAGCGGAAACGACTGCACCCCGCTGGTCGCCCCGGTCGACAAGCGCGGCCTGGCATCGAAGGCGAACATGCCGACCCGGTCGCCGGTGGCCAGCCCGACATAGGCCAGCAGCAGGGCCGCGTTGATCGCCCGGTCGATGCGCGGCAGGCCCTCAAGGGGCTCGCTCATGGTGCGGCCGGTGTCCATGGCCATGACGATGGTGTGGTTGCGCTCCGTGCGCCGTTCCTGGGCGACAAGCTTGCCGTGCCGGGCCGACTGCTTCCAGTCGATGGTGCGGTGGTCCATGCCGGCGACGAAGTCGCGCAGGGCGTGGAACTCGGTCCCCTCGCCGGTCTCGATCTGCTCCTTCAGGCCGTGCAGGGCGTCGCGGGAGAACAGCCGCAGGGCCTCCTCCTTCACCGCCGCGATGTTCGGCGTCACCGGGGCGGCGTAGTCGAGCGGATGCTGGATCTGGGCCCAGGCCAGGCCCAGCGGCCCCTTCCAGCGCAGCCACAGCTTCTCCAGCACCGCCTCGCCCCGCCTGAACGGCGTCAGGGTGAAGGCGGCGGCCGTCTCCTTGGCCTCGACCGCGACAAAGGCGCGGCGCGGTTCGACGGCGATGATGTCATTGCCCTCCAGCATCATCTCGACCCGGGCGGGCGTGAAAATGCTGTTGAACAGCACGCCCGCCCTGGCCTCGCCGCCCGCCCCGACGGCCAGCGATCCCGGCGCGTCGAGCACCACCTCGGGCGGCGTCCGCAGCCGGGTCAGGCCGGCGTCGAGCAGCATCAGCAGGACCACCAGCGCCGACCAGCCGACCCCGACCACCCAGTAGCTGGCCGCGAACACGCCGGCGCCGGCGGCCAGGGGCGCGCCCACGGCCGTCAGCACCACAGCGGTCCGCGTCGGATAGATCACCGAGGCGCCTCGATCTGGCTGATCAGGGTGTTCAGCGCGTCATCGACCTTGCGGCCCTCGATCTCGGCCGCCGGCGACAGGATCACCCGGTGGCGCAGGGCCGGCAGGCTGAGCGCCTTGATGTCGTCCGGAATGACATAGTCGCGGCCGTTGAGCACGGCGCGGGCCCGGGCCGCCGTCGCCAGCGAAGCGGCGCAACGCGGCGACACCCCGGTCTCGAAGTCGGCCGACTCGCGTGTGCCACGGACGATGTCGACGACGTAGCCGCCGATCTCCTCGGTCAGGCGGATGCTGGCCAGCAGGTCGGCGATGGCCGCCAGCTCGGCGGCGTCGACCACCTTGGCGACCCCCATCTCGACCGGATCCGGCTGGCCGGTGCGGCCTCCGAAGCGGGCGACGATGGCCTTTTCTTCCGTGGCGCTGGGATAGCTCAGCGTCTGCTTGAACAGGAAGCGGTCCAGCTGCGCCTCGGGCAGCGGATAGACGCCCTGCTGCTCGATCGGGTTCTGGGTGGCCACGACCATGAACCGCTCGCCCAGCTCATGGCGCTTGCCGTCCAGGGTCACCGTGCGCTCCTGCATGGCTTCCAGCAGGGCGGCCTGGGTCTTGGGCGGCGTGCGGTTGATCTCGTCGGCCAGCAAGAGGTCGCAGAAGATCGGCCCCCGCGTCAGGGTGAAGCTGCTGGTCTGGAAGTTGAAGATGTTGGCCCCGACGATGTCGCCGGGCATCAGGTCCGGGGTGAACTGGATGCGGCCGAAGCTCACCCCCAGGGTCCGGGCGAAGGTCTGCGCCAGCAGGGTCTTGGCCGTTCCCGGTGGGCCCTCCAGCAGGATGTGGCCTTTCGCCAGCAGGGCGATCAGCATGAGGTCGACGGTGTCGGCCTGGCCGACCACCGTCTTGGCGATTTCGGCGCGGATGCGAGCCGCCAGTCCTTGCACGTCAGCGACGTTCACGGGTCATCTCCAGTCTCCAGGAATACAGGCGGCGAGCGGCGGCGAGCGCCTCGCCGATGTCTTTGGCCGCGGCCGCCTTGGCGCGCAGCTCGGTGAAGGGGGCAAGGTCCGCCTGGGCCGACAGCCGGTCCAGCAGGGCCTCGAGATCATCGTCCGACAGGGCGTGCGGCGCGCCCACGGCCCGCGCCGCCTCGGCCCGCACCCACAGGGCGTAGCGTTCGACCATGCGGTGCTCGCGCCTGGCCAGGCGGATCAGGGCGGCGGTGTTGTCGGCCAGGCCGCGCTTGCCCAGCGCGATGGCGCGGGCCTTCTCGATCGGCGGGCCGAACCGGCCCATGGCCTGCATGGCCAGCAACAGGGCGGCCAGGCCCAGAGACAGGCTGACCCCTAGGAACGGCGGCTTGAGCATCGTCTCCAGCATGCCCTTGCGGTTCTGCAGGCCGTTCAGCGAGACGTCGAAGACGATCCCGTCGCCCTCGGCGCGGGCGAGCGCGAGGATCTTCAGCCCGGCCAGGGCCGTGGCCTTGTCGCTGATCCCTTGCGTATTGAGCAGGTCCGGATCGGAGAGGAGCCAGGTGTCGCCGTTCCGGGCCAGCACCACCCCGCCGCGCTCGGCGACCAGCACCGGCCGCCAGTCCTTGCCGAGCTTGAGCATGCGCAGCTGGTCGATCTTGCCGGTGACGGCGAACAGCGAGCCGTCGGCCCGTAGCAGCCGGCGCGGACCGATCACCGCGTCCTGCCCCAGCTTCGTCCCCTTGGCGATGTCCTCCAGAACGCCGACCACCATCCCGCCCGGCATCAGCTCACGGCCGCGCACCCAGCCCCGGTGGGTGTTGTGCGGCCCCGCCGCCCACTTCCTCAACACGATCAGCCGGTCGCCCTCATAGACCACCTCGTCCAGCGCCTGGGGCGAGGCGTAGGGCTCCGGCGCGACGATCAGCAGCGGATCGGCGCCCTCGGCCCCATAGCCGGTGCGGTCGATGCTGACCTCGACGCCACTGGCCCGCAGCAGTTCGATGATCCCGGCATAGCCGACCGCCGAGCGCGACAGCGCATGGGCCCCGCCATTGTCGCCCTTGTTGAAGTCGTCGCCGAAGGCGCCCATCACCAGGCTGCCGATGAAGGCGAGCACGCCGATCACCACCAGCCACAGGACCAGCACCGCCGAGAAGGGGTTACGGCTGCGCTTGATCGACCGGCGGCCGGGAACCAGGGTCATGACCAGGTCCCCGACAGCACCAGCTGCTCATAGGCCTCGCGGGCCCGCAGCCAGCCGGCCTCATCGACCGGGCGGCCGCCGAAGAAGCTGCGCTCGACGATCTCGGCGATCAGGGCAAAGGCGGGCCTGGCCTGCTCCGGCAGGTCCGGCAGGGCGGCGATGTCGCGGCTGGTCAGGGCCGGGCCGATCAGGCGTGGACGCCGCGCGATGATGTCGGCGACGCCGCGCAGCAGCAGCATGTGCACCGCCTCGTCGAACCGGCCTTCGGCGGCCAGGGCGTCAGCGTCGAGCAGCAGGATGCGGGCCTTCTCGCGGTCCGGCCGCCAGTCTGTGGCCCCGAGCTTCTTGAAGTCCTTGCCCCCCTTCCAGCCGAGCCGAACGCCAAACAGCTCGCGCACGATCAGAAAGACGATGAGCAGCACCCCAAGGCCGATGACGGTCCAGATGACGATGGTCAGCGGCTGGCCGATCGCCGCGATGGCCTCGATCAGCGGCCTCAGCCAGTCGGGCGGCGGCTTGGGTGGATCGACGCCGGGCAGGCTGTGCTGCAGGGTCTTGTCGGCCATCATCGCCGCATGCGCGCGGTCGAACCCCGACGGATCCAGTGACCCGTCAGGCGGTACGCGCGGCACGGAATTTGTCGGCTGGCCCATCCCCGGAGCCATACTAGGCGAGCGGCGTGACAACACAACCAAGGCCGAGTGCCTGCCTGACGAAAAGGCGGCGATTGCCCGTTTTGCGTGCTGCCCGCGACACGACCCGCATTGCGAAAAACGTGAAGGAACCAAGCGGCGGCGAAGCGTCTTCCGCTCCTTGCCGGGTTCGGCGCCAGCGTACGGAGTAGCCCCAGTGAAAATCGCCCAGGTCGCCCCCCTCTACGAGGCCGTTCCGCCCCTGCTCTACGGCGGCACCGAACGGGTCGTCGCCTATCTGACCGACGCCCTGGTCGAGCTCGGCCACGACGTCACCCTGTTCGCCAGCGGCGAATCGAAGACCCTGGCCACCTTGAGCCCCGGCCGCGACCAGGCCATCCGCCTCGACCCCGCCGGCCTGAAGTCGGACCTGGCCGCCCACATGGCCATGCTCAGCGAGGTACGCCGCCGGGCCCATGAGTTCGACCTCATCCACTTCCACACCGACATGATCCAGTTCCCGCTGTTCGAGGACATGGCCCATCGCACGCTCACCACCCTGCACGGCCGCCTCGACCTGAAGGATCTGCCCGCCGTCTACGAGCGCTGGCCGATGTATCCGATGGTCTCGATTTCCGACGACCAGCGTCGCGGCCTGCCCTTCGCCAATTGGGCCGGAACCGTGCAGCACGGCCTGCCCGCCAATCTGCTGAACTTCTCACCCACCGGCTCTGGCTACCTGGCCTTCCTCGGCCGCATTTCGCCGGAAAAGCGCCCTGACCGCGCCATCGCCATCGCCAAGGCGGCCGGCCTGCCGCTGAAGATCGCCGCCAAGGTCGATGCCGCCGACAAGCAGTATTTCGCCGAGGTCATCGAACCGCTGATCGCCGGCGATCCCTCGATCGAATTCATCGGCGAGATCAACGAGCAGCAGAAGTCCGTATTCCTGGGCAATGCCGAGGCCCTGCTCTTCCCCATCGACTGGCCGGAACCCTTCGGCCTGGTGATGATCGAGGCCATGGCCTGCGGCACGCCGGTCATCGCCTGGCGCAACGGCTCGACCACCGAGGTCATCGAACCGGGCGAGACCGGCTACCTGGTCGACAGCCTGGAAGCGGCCGTCGCCGCCGTGCCGCGGGCCCGGGCCCTCGACCGCGCCGCCATCCGCGCCCGCTTCGAGCTGCGTTTCTCGGCCGTGGCCATGGCTCGCCGCTACGTGACACTCTATGGAGATCGGCTGGCCAGCCTGCCGTTCGGCGAAACCGACCCGGCTGATTCGCCGTTGACCTCGGGAGACGACCTGACGCTCGCCCGTATCGCCTGACCCACAGCCGGGAGACTGCATGAACGATATCGCCGTCATCGCCCCGGCCCTGGACGAACATCGCGACGAAGGCCCCCTGCGCATGCTGGCGCTGAAGGCCGGCGACTGCTTCCTGGTGGCTGACGGTCACGGCGACATCCTCGGGGGCTCCGACGGTCTGTTCGACGCCGACACCCGCATTCTGTCCCGCCTCAAGCTTCTGATCGGCGGCAGCGGCCCGACCCTGCTCAGCTCCGGGGTCTCCAGCGATAATGTCGTTTTCACCTTCCACGGCGCCAACCGCCCCCTGCCCCCGGCCGGCGGGCGCCAGGTGCCGCCCGGCGTCCTTCACGTCGAGCGCCAGCGCGTCGTCCACGCCGACCGCCTGTACGAGCGTATCAGGCTGACCAACCACGGCCTCGACGAGGTGCTGGCCCCCCTCTCCATCGAGTTCGCCGCCGACTTCAAGGACATCTTCGAGGTCCGCGGCCAGACCCGCCGCAAGCGCGGCCGCCTCGAACGTCCGGTCATCAACGGCCGCCAGGTCAGCTTCCGCTACGAGGGCCTCGACGGCGTCGTCCGCACCAGCGTCATCGCCTTCTCCGAGCCCCCGGCCCGCCTCTACCCCGACCGCGCCGACTTCCTGGCCAGCTTCCAGCCCCGCACCTCCTACGAGCTCTTCCTCGAGGTCGGCCCCGCCTTCGAGGACATTCCCGACGAGCGCCGCTTCCGCATCGCCACCGCCGCGGCCCGCAAGGCCATGCGCACCCGCGCCCGCCTCGGCGTCACCCCGCGCAGCGACAGCCCGGCCTTCAACCGCTGGACCACCCAGTCGCGGGTCGACCTGGCCCTGCTGACTACCGAGCTTCCGACCGGCCGCTACCCCTATGCCGGCATCCCCTGGTTCTCGACGCCGTTCGGCCGCGACGGCATCCTCACCGCCTGGCAGATGCTGCTGTTCGACCCCGGCCTGGCCAGGGGCGTGCTCAGCTACCTGGCCAGCCGCCAGTCGACCGAGACCAACGCCTTCCGCGACTCCGCGCCGGGCAAGATCATGCACGAGACCCGCAAGGGCGAGATGTCGGCCCTCGGCGAGGTGCCCTTCGGCCTCTACTACGGCGGCGTCGACACCACCCCTCTGTTCGTCGCCCTGGCCGGCGACTACGCCCGCCGCACCGGCGACATGGTCCTGATCCGCCAGATCTGGCCGGCCCTCAGGAAGGCCGTCGAATGGCTTGAAACCCAAGGCGATTCCAACGGCGACGGCCTGATCGACTACGCCCGCGCCGCCGAGACCGGCCTCTCCAACCAGGGCTGGAAGGACAGCTACGACAGCGTCTTCCACAGCGACGGCCGCTTTCCCAAAGGCCCCGTCGCCCTGGTCGAGGTGCAGGGCTACGCCTTCGCCGCCTGGCGGGCCATGGGCCAGCTTGCCAGCCGCCTGGGCGAACCGGGCGGCGAGGCCTGGACCGCCCGTGCCGAAACCATGCGCCAGGCCGTCGAGGACCGCTTCTGGATGGACGACGTCGGCGGCTACGGCATCGCCATCGACGGCGACGGGCGGCTCTGCCGCCCCCTGACCTCCAACGCCGGCCACCTGCTGTTCGTCGGCCTGCCCAGCCCCGAGCGCGCCAACCGGGTCATCGAGACCCTGTCGGGCGCCGCCTTCAACACCGGCTGGGGCATCCGCACGCTGGCCAGGGGCGAGAGCCGATACAATCCCATGAGCTACCACAACGGCTCCATCTGGCCGCACGACAACAGCCTCTGCGCCGCCGGCATGGGCCGCTACGGCGAACGCGAGCACCTGGGCCGCCTGCTCCGCGGCCTCTTCGACACCGCCTCCGACATGGGCATGCGCCTGCCCGAACTCTTCTGCGGCTTCCCCCGCCGCCCGGGCGAGCCCCCCGTCCCCTACCCGGTCAGCTGCTCACCCCAGGCCTGGGCGGCCGGCTCGGTCTTCCTGATGCTGCAGAGCCTGCTCGGCATCGAGGTCGACGCCTTCGCCGGCGAGGTCCGCATCACCCGGCCGCGTCTGCCGGCCGGGGTGAACCGGCTCAGCCTGCCCAACTTGGCGGTCGGCGACTGCGAGGTGGACCTGGTGTTCGAGCGGGTGCGCGAAGGGCTGGTGGTGGCGTCAGCGACGCGTTGCCACGAGCGGCTGCGGGTGACGACGGTCAGCTGAGGGCTCAGTCGCCGCAAAGACCGCCTGAGCCATGCTGAGAAGCGCAGGCTCGTGACGCCTGAGAGAGTAATAACTCATAATAAGTACACGTATGAGTCGACTCTCGTACTGCTTCCCCTCTAGGTACATCTCCTCCGCATTTCGCCGAGGTGCAGGAGATGTCCGATGTCGCAAATTCCCAAAGGCCTCGTCATAAATCCCGGCGACGCCAATACGCTGTCGCCGCCTTGCGTCACCAACGACGCGATCTACTTCCGCGGAACCGACAACGCCCTCAAAAAGGTTTCGACCGTCGAGTCCGGCTCTCCGATCCGCCTTAACGACGAATCAACGGTGACGACCCCCTTCGTTTCGGGGGATCGGGTCTTCTTCATGGGCGCCGACAACGCCCTGAAGTCGGTCAAGACCGACGGCTCGGATCGTCAGGAATACGGCCTGGCGACCATGTCGACCCCGTGGGTGAACAACGACTGGATCGTGTTCCACGGGACCGACGACCGGCTGCTCCGGTATGACCGCCACGGCCAGGGGATCTTCGACTACAATGTGACGACCAGTTCCAGCCCGGTGGTCGCCGGCGACAACGTCTATTTTCAGGGTACAGACAACCGGCTCCTGACGGTTCCGCTGACCGGAGGCGCCTGCACCTCGATCGGCGGCATGAAGGTGGACGGCGCGGTCAGTGTGGATGACGGCGGGACCATCGTTTTCAAGGCGTACGATCCCGAGGCTGGCCAAACGATCCCCGGCCCGGGCGGCGCGCCTATCCCAAAGACATCCGGCCCCGATCAACTGCTCCTGGCGTTCAAGCCAGGTGGGCCCGCTCGGCGGCTCTCAAAGACTGTCGTGCACGTTTCACCGTCCGCGCCGCTGGCTTCGGCCGGGTGGGTGTATTTCAGGGGCGCGCACAACAACGGCCTGTTCCGTTGCACGGTCGATGGCGACGACCTCCAGCAGGTCGGCGAGACGATGCAGACCTGGTCCACGCCCGGCGGCTACAAGGGCAAGATCGCCTGGCAAGGCGTCAGCGACAACCGGCTCTGGTACGTCGATCTCAGCTAGACGCCTCAACGCAAACGAAGGGGCCGGGCGCACATCGTCCGGCCCTGTTCCGCCCGGCAGCTCAGGCCGACCATCCCGCCACGTGCGGCCGGATCGTCCGCTGGTTGCTGGAAGAGATCGGCCAGCCCGTTGGCCGTCCCTCGCTACGGCGGCGCGGCAACCTCCGGGAGGAGCGGCGCGCCGGCTCTTACCCGTTCACTCTGGCTCAGCAGCAGAGCGCGCAGATCGACGCCGCTGGGACAGACGAAAGAGACCTCACGGGTGTTGCCGGGAGCCGCCCAATCCTCAGCCACCTGACAGCCGGACGGCGCGATCACCCATGCGGCCGACCTGGCCCAGTCATCAGGTTGCCAGGTCGCAAAGCCCGGCTCGCCGCCACCAGGCCTGAGCCAGATGGTATTGTGGACCGGGTGCACCACGCCAACGACGTTTCGGCCCCCGGCTCCGGTTCTGAACACGGCGTCGCCTTCATAGCCACGACCACCCGGCCTGCGCTGACCCGCTACAGCACTGGCCCGCACGAGTTCAGGCTGCGTGAAGCACGCCTCGCGAAGCCGCTGCATCACAAGTTCGCGGGCCTCGTTTCTCGCCCTTCCGCGACGGCGAGCGGCCCGCTCACCCAGCGGCCAGATGGCAATACGCCCAATGGTCCTGAGAGCGTTCTTGCCCTTCTCCTCGCTCCACTCGTAGGCGTCGGCCTTGGCGGCAACGCAGTCTGCCGTGTTCGCCTTGGGGTCGGCGCCGACCATGTCGGCCAACTGGCTCGGCAAGGTGTCAGCGTGAGCGGGGCCGGCGATCGCCACGGCCAACCCCAGGATGACGATAATAGAACGCCGCATAGCCCCCCCAACTGGCCCTGCTACTCAGTGGCCGTCATTCAAGCTGCATGGGCGGCGGGTCCTTGGCAACCACCTCCCGGTCGGCGAACGGCCGACTGCTGCTGCCACAACCCTGTCAGCAGCCAGGGACTAGGGTCCGCCAATCAACGGAGCCAGCCATGTCCAACCTCGTCTTCTACACCAACCCCATGTCCCGCGGCCGGGTTGTCCGCTGGATGCTGGAAGAGATCGGCCAGCCCTATGACACCCGGATCCTTCGCTGGGAGACCGGCGACACCAAGCGCCCCGACTTCCTGGCCATCAACCCGATGGGCAAGGTGCCGGCCATCGTCCACGACGGCGTGGTCGTCACTGAGTGCGCCGCCATCTGCGCCTATCTCGCCGACGCCTTCCCCCAGGCGGGTCTGGCGCCGCCGGCCGACAGCCCGTTGCGCGGCCCCTATTACCGCTGGCTGTTCTTCGGGGCCGGCCCGGTCGAGCAAGCCATGGGGGCCAAGACCGTGAACCTCGAACCGACCCCCGAGCAACGCGTCTCCCTCGGCTTCGGTTGTCTGGACGATGTTCTGGGGGCCGTCGAGGGCGCGGTGCGGGACCGCGCCTACCTCGTTGGCGATGGATTCACCGCCGCCGATCTCTACCTCGCCTCGTTCCTGTCGTGGGGCATGACCTTTGGCTCCATCGAAAAGCGCCCGGCCTTCGAAGCCTACGTCGAGCCCCATCTCCAACGCCCGGCCGCCCGGCGGGCCGACGACATCGACGACGCCCTGATCGCGGCCGCTGGACAGGCCGTGGCCTGACGCCAGGGCCCATCACGCCGCCGGATCGGCCAACACCACCGAGAGGACGACCTCTGCCCTGGCGAGGTCGTCCGCTTTCGCCTGCGCCAGCCCTGTCGCCAGGATCAGCGCCTTCCACAACGCCCACCCCCTCCCTCGCGCCCAGGTCCCGGCGTCCAGCGGCAGCCCGGCCCGAAAGGCGCTGCGGGCGTCTCCCTCCAGAAAGCTCCACGCCACCGCCAGGTCGCAGGCCGGGTCGCCGACCGCCATGCCGCAGAAGCGCAGCCCTTTAAAATACTTAGCGGACTGTAGCAGTAACGTGGTGCCATCAGCTCCGTGAACAGGAGGAAAAACGAACCACTTTTCTTCAGGCTTGGAGAGAGACTATTCCGCCGCCCCCTTCTTGGAAGATGCTGCTGAGGCAATGTTTCCGACCGCAGTTACGACCTCAGAGCCACCAAAGAATGCAGTGGATATTCCGACCGCAATGTTCGGGGACACGCCAAGCTGAGTCATAGCAAGTGTGGCCAAAGCAACGCCGCCAACACTAATGCCTGCTTTAAGCGTCGCGCGACCGTTCTGCTTTGCCCAGTCAGTGAGTACCGCTCCAAGGTCGTTTAGAATAGCTCGAGATTTCACAACCTGCTGCTTCTGTGCAAGGTCGCCGGCCTGCTCTGCCGCGCCTAATAGACTCACGACCAACTGAAGTTGCTCGATGACATGGTCCATCAACTCAACGTAACGTTCGTAGAGATTTAGAGCATCCGGATCATTGGGCTTAATTGCCGAAATTGCCGTCAAATCTAATTTTAGACGTTCAGTCAGGGCGACCGCTACCTCCCGAACACCCGTAGCCAGCGTAGTACCGCCAGCCTGATGCACGGAGTCAGGACCGCTATCAACCGCCGGCAGACCGTCAAGGTCAGACGAACTCGGCGGAGCTATGTCGCTAACCGCGCTCCTCAATTCGGCGGCCTCAACTCCAGAGGCTGTCCGCTGAACGAGTTCGCCACGCTCGAAGGAGTACATCGTGAAGGCAGGCAGACGAGAGAGGGCTCGCAGAAGTTTGACACCGTCAAACAGCGTGTTCTCATCAACGACTACATCGTCGAGCGTGCATTCCTCATTCATGGATACGCCGCGAAAGTCGGCCCCCCTAAGGTCAGCTCGATCAAACTTCGCCCCATACAAGGCAGCCCCAGTAGGCTTGCCGCCGCGGCTCCGGGATGCGGTGAAATTTGCCGCCTTAAGGTTGGCTCCCTGGAAGTTCGTCTTGATCATTTGGGCTGTGGACAAATCCGCACCAGATAGATCAGCGCCAGAAAGATCAGTTTGACTAAGCACAACGCCAGGGAGGCGCATGCCTGACAGGTTCGCACCTGTTAGATTTGCCTTAGCGAAAAGGCATCCATCCAAGTTGCGCCCCCTAAGGTCTATGCCGGATAGATCGGCAGATCGGAAGTCACACTTCGAAAGGTCGGACGCGCCAGAGAAGAGCAAGTCCAAGTCATCGGCATCAGCCATCTACATCAAATCCTCCACAAGCGGTGCGAGAAGGAATAGCCTGACTCGCCCAACAACTGCACGCCGGGGCTAGACGGTGTTGGCGCGCATCAAACCGCATCACGCCTCGGCTCGCCCCAGTCACCCGAGCCAGCCCGGCCCGCCTAGCGTTCCGCCCTGCCTCCAAGCGGGCAACAATGCATAGAACGGGCTCGTTTTTCCCAGCGGCAATTGTGATGACAGTGCACTCAATCCGGCCCAGATAGAGCCTAGGTTAGGTCGAGCGGCTCGCTCACCACAACCGGCAGCGTCGCCCCGGCCCGCGCCACCTCCTCCGCTTTCGCCTGCGCCAGCCCTGTCGCCAGGATCAGCGCCTTCCACAACGCCCACCCCCTCCCTCGCGCCCAGGTCCCGGCGTCCAGCGGCAGCCCGGCCCGAAAGGCGCTGCGGGCGCCTCCCTCCAGAAACGCCCACGCGACGGCCAGGTCGCAGGCCGGGTCGCCGACCGCCATGCCGCCAAAGTCGATGACCGCGCACAGCCGCCCGTCCCGCACCAGCAGGTTTCCCGGCGCGACGTCGCCATGCACCCAGACCGCCGGCCCCTCGAACCGCGCCGCCAGCGCCGCCTCCCAGACCGCCGTCGCCGCCGCCGCATCGAACCGGCCATCGAGCCTCCCGATCGCCGCCCGGGTTTCGCCGTCATAGGTCGCCAGGTCCCCGCCCCGGTGGAAGTTGCGAACGCCCGGAGCCGGCCCTTCGGCCGCGTCCAGGCCCTGCAAGGCCGACAGAAACCGGGCCAGGTCCGCTCCAAAGGCCGCGTCGCCGCCGACCCCGGCCGACATCGCCGTCTCCCCCTCGATCCACCGCGCCACCGTCCACGGCCAGGGATAGCCCTCGCCCGGCTCTCCCCGCGCCAGCGGCTGCGGGATCGGCAAGGGCAGCCCCGGCCCCAGGACCGGCAGCCAGCCGTGCTCGGCCTCGACCTGCGGCGCGTACCAGGCGGCGCTCGGCAGCCGGACCAGCATCTCCGCGCCGAGGCGGAAGGTGCGGTTGTCCCAGCCGCTCTCGGGCACGGGGCGAACGGCCAGATCGGCCCATTGCGGAAACTGCGCGGCGATCAGCCGCTCGACCAGCGCGGTATTGATGAAAGGTCTGGTCCGGGCTTCCATCAGACCTCCCTCCAGGGCCGGCGTCTGGGGCTTCCTATTGTCCTGTCCACGACGTCTGCTCCCATTCCGATCTCCCGCTTCGCCTCGACCTTCAACGGTCGGCTTCTCTCTCGCCTGATCGTCCCCGACATCGGATAGTGCCCATCGCAACGCGAGCCTGAGACAACGCCATGGCCAAGGCCAAGAGAAAACTGCTTCCGAAGGACTTCGACGTCATGCTCAAGGCGGGCGACCTCGCGGCGCTGAGGGCGGTGTTCGACGTCTGCGACCTTGAGGCCCGCGGTGGCTACAGCAAGCATACGACGTTGTCGTTTCTCGACTGCCCGGACGACCTTGGTCGCTGGCTGGTCGGTCAAGGCGCCGATATCGAGGCGCGGGACAGCTACCAGCGCACCGCTCTGCACGCCCGCGCGGCCAGCCGAAGGGGCGAGATCGGCCTCCTCCTGGAACTAGGCGCCGACATCCACGCCGTGGACTATCAAGGCGATACGCCGCTCCATTGCGCCGCACAGTTCGCCAATCTCGATGCCGTCCGCCGCCTGATCGACCAGGGCGCCCGCACTGACGCCCTGAACGTCATGAAGCTGACCCCGCTTGAGGCCGCGCTTCAGCGATGCAGCAACATCGACATCCCGGCCATGGCCGATATCGCGGCGCTCCTGCTCCCGGCTGATCCTCAACCGGCCAAGGGATTGGGCGCCCTGATCAAGGGCGTCTTCCGGCGCACCGAGAGCCGCGCTTCCGTCACGCCCCGGATGCGCGAACTCGTCCAACGCATCGGGGAGACCTTCGAGTTTCACCGCCAGGGCTTCAACCCCGACTCCGTCGACGCCACCAGCGCCGCGCTAGACCGGCTGTACCAGCTGTTCGGCGTGACCCCGGTCCCTCGCCGGATCATGCACGACGGCCGAACGCCCATCGTCGCGCGCTCGAAGCGTTGGGAGGACCAGCATCAGGAGCTCTGGGACACGCTGGTTCCCTCGGGCGGAGCCGCCTCGACGGTTCAGGGCGAGGTCATCCGCATCACCGGCCGCGTCGCCAACGAGATCGAGGGCAACGGCGGCGGCAACTGGGACGCCGACTACCGCAAGATGACCAGAGCTCTTCTGACGCACCTGGCGTCGGGGGCGTCCCTGCCGCCGGAGGACCTGGACCGTGCGGCGAAGCTCGTCGCCGAGGTCCGAACCCGCGACGGGGCCGCCGCGGACCTGTGCCAACTGGCCGTGCAGTGGGTGGCGCTGAACCCCGCCCCCATGCCCCTTGACCCGCCTGACTACCGCCGGTGAGCGGGTGACCGCCGGCAGGACGCCGTCCTGAAATGCAAACGGGCCGGACGCTTGCGCGCCGGCCCGTTGGAGCTCCGATGGTACCACCTCTCGGGTTCGAACCGAGGACCTCTAGATCCACAATCTAGCGCTCTAACCAGCTGAGCTAAGGCGGCATGCCATCGAAGAGGCGTTCGTTTAGTCGCTTCGGGCGAATCGATCAAGGCACACTTGCGCGAACCGGGTTCCGCCCGCAGGCTGGGGCCATGACCGCCATCCGAACCCGCCAGATCGAGGCCAACGGCCTGACCTTCACCATCGACGAATGCGGCGAAGGCGACAACGTCGCCCTCTGCCTGCACGGCTTCCCCGAAAGCCGCTTCTCCTGGCGCTTCCAGATGCCCCTGCTGGCGAAGCTGGGCTGGCGGGTCGTCGCCCCCGACCTGCGCGGTTACGGCGACAGCAGCAGGCCGGCCGGCAAGGCCGCCTACCGACTGCCGCATCTGCTGGACGACGTGGAAGCCCTCTACGACGCCCTGGGCGCGAAGAAGCGCCTGCTGGTCGCCCACGACTGGGGGGCGCTGATCGCCTGGGCCTTCGCCATCGAGCGGCGGCGGCCCCTCGACGGACTGGTGATCATGAACGTGCCGCACCCGGTGGTCTTCCAGGAGGTCTACAGGTCCAGCCCCGCCCAGCGGAAGAAGTCCTGGTACGCCGTCTTCTTCCAGCTGCCCTGGCTGCCCGAATGGGCCCTGACCCGAAACGGCGCCAAGGCCATCGGCCAGGCCTTCTCCGGCATGGCCATCGACAAGAGCCGCTTCCCCGAAGAGGTGCTGGCCCACTACCGCGCCAACGCCCTGAAGCCGGGCGCCATGACGGCGATGATCAACTACTACCGGGCCAACACCAGCGAACTGAACCGCTGGACCCGGGCCAGCTGTCCGGTCATCGAGACCCCGACCCTGATGGTCTGGGGCGAGGAGGACGCCGCCCTCGGCCTGGAGCTCACCGAAGGCTACGAGGGCCTGGTCAGCGACCTGACCCTCAATCGCCTGCCCGGCGTCTCCCACTGGGTGCAGCAGGAAGCGCCCGAGGCCGTGAACGAACGCCTGGAGGCCTGGCTGAAGGCCAGGAACCTGGCCCTGGCCTGAGCGAATATGAATATGTCTAGACATATTGCGGCGGATGATGGCGCCTGAACGGCCGCATTCCGCCGCCTGACGGCTTTTCGCCAGCGCGTCAGACCCACCTTGTCGCAAGCCGCTCCCCCGGTCGCCCTACCATCGGCCCACCTAAGCCCCACCCTCGCCCCTCCCGCCCGCCGCCGGCGCCCCCCGTTCAACCCCTTGCGCCGTCGGACAAGGGTCGCCGGCTGGTGGCGGAATCGGCGGTTGCGAAGCCCGGGTGGGGTATAATGATCCTGCCGCTTCGATAGCCGCCTGCCCTCTGATCGGACCAGGGCCAATAGCAAAAGGCCCCGGAGTTTCCTCCAGGGCCTTCGCTTTGTCGCCGGTAAGGGCTGTCTTTACTCGGGAGCCGTGAAGGCCAGCGGGATCTTGACACTGGCGCCGCCGACAGGCTGTCCGTCCGCGGTTTGAGGCCGCATCTTGAACTGCTTGCTGAGGCGGATCGCGGCGTCCCCGAAGCCGTAGTCGGTCGGGTTTTCCGAGATCACCGAGCAGCCGCTGACCGTACCGTCGGCGTTGACGGTGCAGGACAGGGTGACCTTGCCACTGACGTTCTGGCGCAGAGCCCGATCCGGATAGGCCCGGTTCACGGCGTCGCCGCTCGGCTTGCGCACCCAGTCCGGCCTGGTGATCACCGGGTTCCGGGGCGGCGCCGGCGGAGCCGGCGGAGCCAGGATCGGCGGAGCCGGCGGCTGGACTTCCCGCTTCTCGACAGGCGGAGCCTGCAGGATCGGCGGCGGCGGGATGTTATCCGGCACGGCGACCGGCGGACGCGGCTGCAGCTTGGCCGGCGGCGGAGGCTTATCCGTCGGAGGCGGCGGCGGCGGCGGCGGCGGAGGCGGCGGCGGCGGCTTGATCAGCTGGGTGTCCAGCTTCTCGTCCTCGAAGATCCGCTCCTTGATGGTGAAGCGCATCGTGTAGAGGTAGTAGCCGATGATCGCATGGATCAGCAGCACAAAGCCGAGAGCGACGATCCACGCTACCGGACTCGTCTTCTGCTTGGGAGCATCAAACGGGTTGTGGAGCGGGTGGGTGATATCGACGGTCTGATCTGTCATGGGCGTTACTGACCCTCGGCCCGGCTGTCATCCTGACCGATCAGAGCAACGCTGTAGAAGTAGTTATCCTGCAGCGCGTTCAACACGGTCATGAAGGTTCCGTACCGGACCTCTTTGTCAGCCCGGATGAAGATCCGCTCTTTCGAGGGGTCCCGCGTCCCGATCTGCTTCTTGAGGTCGTCGCCAATGGAGGCCAGGTCGGTGGGGAAGTCCCCGATGTACAGGGCCCCACCTTTCTGGATCGAGATATAGACCGGCTTAGGCGGGTTCGGCCTGGGCTTCGCCACCGCTTTGGGCAGCTTCAGCTCGACCGACACGCTGGCGAGAGGCGCAGCCACCATGAAGATGATCAGAAGGACCAGCATGACGTCCACGAAGGGCGTAACGTTGATCTCGCTGTTCTGTTCGACCTGGTACCTGCCGCCGCCGCCGGAGCCTGCGAGTTTGGCGGCCATCTGCGTTAGGCCCCCTTGTCGAGCTGCCGGGAAATGGCGTTCATCAGTTCAGCGGTGAAACCATCGGTGCGGACCCCAAAGCCCGAGATGCGGGTCTGGAAGTAGTTGTAGAAGATAACCGCGGGGATGGCGGCGAACAGACCGATACCGGTGGCCAGGAGGGCCTCGGCGATACCCGGCGCGACGACGGCCAGGTTGGTCGTGTTGGTGTTCGCGATACCGATGAAGGAGTTCATGATCCCGTACACCGTACCGAACAGACCGATGAACGGACCCGACGAACCGACCGAGGCCAGGAAGGTCATGCCGCCCGAAAGGCGCTTGGAGAGGGTGGACTGAACAGCGCCGACGGCCGTTTGGGCGCGGGCGATGGTCGATTCACGGTGCTCGCCGCCGACCTGCAGGCCCGCCTGGCGGGACAGCTCGACTTCGGAGGCGGCCGCGGCGGCCATGTCGGCCAGCGGGTTGCCTTCGAACTCTTCGGAGATGGCGATACGGCCCATGTCGTTGATCGACTTGGCGCCGCGGAAAGCTTCGACGAAGCGGTCCGACTTGCGGTTCAGCGAGCCGAACTCGATGAGCTTGGTGATCAGCAGGACCCAGCTGAAGATCGAGGCCAGGATCAGGCCGATCATGACGACCTTAACGATCAGTTCCGCGTCGAGGAACATGGTGATCGGGGTCAGTTTGCCGCCATGGCTGTCGATGGTCGGCGGGGCCTTTCCTTCTTCGGCCGGCGCGGGGGCATCCGCGGCGGGGGTCGCCGGAGCAGCAGCGGCCGGAGCGGCGGCGGCGTCGGCAGTGGGAGCCGCGGCTTCCTGAGCGAAAGCGGGGGCGCTCGCCATCAGCGCCAGAGCGCCGATCATAGCGATGAGGGGGGTCTTTCGTTTGTTGTCGAGCATCTTTCGCCAGTTCCTGCTTGGTCTAGCACTTATTGGACCGAAGGGTCGTCGCGCGGAAGCGTCTCTACCCTAGACTAATTGTTGCCCGCGCGCGATCCGGAATGGACCACGAACGAGACGCTTTCGCTGCGCCCGACCCAATCCGCCTGTCGCTGTTTGTGCAAACCAGCGAAGACGTTTTGAAGGCGCATAAATCACGTGCGGTCGGAAACCCCACGCGATCTCCACCAAGTTAGACTTGGCGCAGTGGCCCTTTGGCAACCCCTTTCTGTATCGTCAAGGGGCCAGTGCAACATGAATGTTCTGCGACACCCATCGTTCCACGGGCTTATGTTGCGTTGCAGCACGCGGAATGCCTCATCGTTCGAAGAAATTTCCCTTTGCGGGGGAAAGCACATGCTGCACTGCAACAAATCGGCGGAACGACGTTTGTCGATTGAGTGGATTTTTGGACGGTTCGCGCGGCGGGCGAAGCATATCAACCGCTACAGATCTGGAGGGTTCGCCGAGGGACTTGGGGGAGTGGTGCCTGAGGGCGGATTCGAACCACCGACACGCGGATTTTCAATCCGCTGCTCTACCAACTGAGCTACTCAGGCCTATGCCCTGGAAAGGCCCCGCCTCGCGGGAGACGGGTCTATAAAAGAGGGACTCGCGCAAGTCCAGCAGGGTTTTGAGAGATTATTCGTCACCCTCGCCGTCATCGGCGGGCGGGTCGTCGTCCAGACCGGGGATGACATAGGTCCCCGACAGCCAGCGATGCAGGTCCACATCGGCGCAGCGCTTGGAGCAGAAGGGCCGGAAGTCGGGTGAGACCGGCTTGGCGCAGATCGGGCAGCCATTGCTCATGATGCAGTCACTTCAAGACGATCAGTCGGCCATCCAGCCTGGGGTGAGAGCGTGAATCGCCCGCCGAGCCGCTCGGCCAGGGCCGGCTGCAGGCTCTTGAAGGATTCGGCGACCAGCGGCCCACAGCGCGCCTCCAGCCGTCCGCCGGGGTCCGCCCTGCCCTCCCGCTCGATCAGCCGCGCCAGCCTCAGCGCGGCGCTCAGGGGGCTGAGGCGACCGCTCTCGTCCAGCAGGCGCTCCAGCACCGGCTGGCGCCGCCGCGGGATGGTCAGCTCGAGCGTCCCGAACCGGCTGACCGGCCCAATCGCTACCCCAGGGTTGTCGGCGGAAAAGGCCGCACGCATGGCGGCCAGAATCGCTGTCCCGTCGTGGCCGCGACCGGCCAGGTCGATGACCACCAGCCCGCCCAGGCCCTTGAGCCGAAGCAGCCGGGCCGCCTGGGTGATGGCCGCCAGGTTGGCGGCCCGCGACACCCGTTTCGAATCGCCTCCGGTCCGCTCGCCGGTATCGACGTCGATGGCGGTCAGGGCGCGCGTAGGTTCGATGGCCAGGCTGCCGCCGCCCGGCAGGGCGTGGACGACCGCCAGGGCCTCGTCCTCGGCCTCGTCGGCGACCACCCGGGCCTCATCGCCCATGGTGACCATGTCGGCCCTGGAAAGCTGGCGCAGTTCTTCCTCGATGGACGGCGCGGGGTTCAGAAGGCGCGGAGCGCCCTGTCCTTCCCCCAGCAGCCAGGCGTTGGCCAGCTTGCCGCGCCGGGCCTCACCACGAATCTCCACCTCGACGGACGCCCCGCGCACCGGCTTCTCCGCATCGGTCCGCAGCGGGGCGATCGCCTCCGCCCCGTCCGGCATATCCAGGAAGACCGAATTGAAGGCCGCCTCGACGCTGCGCACCCGCGCCACGCTACGGGCCCCGACCATCAGGGCCGGCGCATCGCCGTCCCGCTGGATCAGCAGCCGCTCGGGCCGCCCATCGAGCAGCACCACGCCCCGCGTCTCGCCGACGCCCCGATCGAGAAAGGCTTCCCGCCGGCTCACGGCTGTTTCCAGCCGAGGCCGGTGAGCAGCGCCAGGGTTTCATAGAGCGGCAGGCCGACCACGCCGGTGAAACTGCCCTGCAGGTTGGTGACGAAGGCGCCGGCCCGCTGGTGGATCTTGTAGCCGCCGGCCGCGTCGTCCCAGTCGCGCGAGGCGATGAAGTCGTCAATCTCGGCCTGGGTCAGCCGCTTGAAGGTGATGCGGCTCTCGACGATGCGGCTGGCGGTCCGGCCGCCCGGGGCGACCACGGCGACGCCGGTCAGCACCTTGTGGTTGCGCCCCGACAGCAGCTTCAGCATCCGCCGCGCGTCCGCCTCGCCCTCCGGCTTGCCCAGCACGCGGGTCCCGACCGCGACGATGGTGTCCGCCCCCAGCACG
Source organism: Caulobacter sp. NIBR1757 (assembly GCF_027912495.1). GTDB lineage: Bacteria > Pseudomonadota > Alphaproteobacteria > Caulobacterales > Caulobacteraceae > Caulobacter. The sequence continues at coordinate 2,442,679 of NZ_CP115463.1, forward strand.
AAGGCGTCCGGATGCCTCGCGGCCACGGCCGAGGCCTTGCCGGTCGCCAGTCGTTTGACCAGCATGCGCGGCGTCTCGTCCTTGAGGACGGTCTCGTCGATGTCGGCGGGATCGACCAGATCCGGCGTCACGCCGACCTGGGCCAGAAGCTGCAGGCGGCGGGGGCTGGCGCTGCCCAGCACCAGGCGGCTGGTCATCGGCTTACTTGAAGCGGTAGGTGATGCGGCCCTTGGTCAGGTCGTAGGGCGTCATTTCGACCAGGACCTTGTCGCCGGCCAGCACGCGGATACGGTTCTTGCGCATCTTGCCCGCCGTGTGGGCGATGATCTCGTGGTTGTTCTCGAGCGTCACGCGGAACGTCGCGTTGGGCAGCAACTCGCTGACGGTGCCCGGAAACTCGAGCAGTTCTTCCTTAGCCATTCGGCCTCTCAGTTAGGTCATTCCGCAAAGCAACACGGCCCGCGCACCCGATTCGGAGCGCGAGCCGTCGCTCGGTGGCGGGCCTTATAACGCAAAGCGGGGGCAAAGGTCGATGGCTATCCACCGGCCGTGACAACCCGGCCAAATCGGCGCCGAATCCGTCCGTACAGCTCGTCGCGGACCTGGCGGTAGGCATCGAGGACCTGCTCGCGCGAGCCGGTCGCCAGGGTCGGGTCATAGGTCGGCCAGTATTCGATATCGACCGCCCTGCCCCGCGACAGCTCGACCGCCCGGTGCTGCGCCTCGGCGGTCAGGGAGATGACGACGTCGAAGCTGTCGTCCTCCAGCATGTCGAACGTCTTTGGCATGTGACCCTGAGCCTCGATGCCCAGCTCCTCGAGCACCACGGCGGCGAACGGGTCCATGCCGGGGTCGGCGGGATCGGCCTTCAGGCCGCAGCTGTCGACGAAGATGGCTGTGCCATAGGCGAGCTTCATCAGCGCCTCGGCCATGGGCGAGCGCACCCGGTTGAAGTTGCAGGTGAACAGGACCGCGCCGGGCGTGGCGTCGAACGGGCTCATCCCCGCCAATGCAGCGCGCAGATGAGGGTGAACAGTCGCCGGGCCGTATCGAGGTCGGTCTTCACCTTGCCCTCAAGCCGGGCCTGCAACAGCGCGCTGCCCTCGTTGTGGAGGCCACGCCGGCCCATGTCGATGGCTTCGATCTGCGCCGGCGTCGAGTTGCGAATGGCGGCGTAATAGCTCTCGCAGATCATGAAGTAGTCCTTGATCACCGTCCGGAACGGCGAAAGGGACAGCACATGGGTCTGCTCGTAGCCCGGCCCCGAGATGGCCATCACCAGCCGATTCTCGACCAGGGCGATCTTGACGTCATACGGGCCCGCTTCGGCGCCCGCCGGCTCGAAGTAGTTGTCTTCCAGCAGGTCGAAGATGGCGACCTGCCGCTCCTGCTCCTGGTCACGCGAGGCCGCCGACAGCGAATCCTCGTCGAGCTCGATGCTCTGCAGGCGATGGGCGGCTTTTTCGGTCATGGGTTGCGGTGCAGGATAGCCGTGTTCACGGCTTCGGCAACCTCAGCGCCGCCGACAAGGCGTGAGCCGGCAGACCCTCGGCCTCGGCCAGGGCGACGGTGTGCGGCCCAAGGATCGCGAACCCGGCCTTGCCGGCGTTGATCACCGAGGTGCGCTTTAGGAAGTCGAACAGCGACAGGCCCGACTGGAACCGCGCAGCCCGGCTGGTCGGCAGCACGTGGTTGGAGCCGGCCACATAGTCGCCCAGCGCCTCGGGCGTGTACTTGCCCAGGAAGATGGCCCCGGCGTGCCGCACCTGGTCGGCCAGCGAATCGGGATCGGCGGTGCAGAACTCGACGTGCTCGGGGGCGATGGCGTCGACCAGGGCCGGGCTGTGAGCCAGGGGCGCGATGATCACCGCCCCATGGTCGCGCCAGCTGGCGGCGGCGTCCTCGCCGGTGGCCAGGGTGTTCAGGCGCCGCTGCACGGCGGCCTCGACCGCCTCGGCCAGGACCTCGTCGTCAGTGATCAGGATAGACTGCGCCGCCGGGTCGTGCTCGGCCTGGGACAGCAGGTCGCCGGCAATCCATTCGGGATCGTTGTCGGCGTCGGCGACCACGACGATCTCCGACGGTCCGGCCAGGGCGTCGATGCCGACCACCCCATACAACCGCCGCTTGGCGGCCGTGACATAGGCATTGCCCGGCCCGACGATCTTGTCGACCGGCCGGATCGGCCCGGCCCCATAGGCCAGCGCCGCCACCGCCTGGGCCCCGCCGATGCGCCAGATCTCGGTGACCCCCGCTTCCGCCGCCGCCGCCAGCACCGCCGGCTGCAGCTTGCCGGGCGGGGTGACCATGGCGATGCGATCGACGCCGGCGACGTTTGCCGGCACGCAGTTCATCAGCACCGTCGAGGGATAGGCCGCCCTGCCCCCCGGGACATAGACGCCCACGCTCTCCAGAGCCCCCCAGCGCCAGCCGAGCTCGACGCCGGCCTCGTCGGTCCAGCGCTGGTCGGCCGGCCGCTGGCGCTCGTGATAGGCGCGGATGCGTCTGGCCGCGAAAGCGATGGCTTCACGCACCTTGGGATCACAGGCGGCGACGCCCTCGGCGATCTCCTCGGGTGAGACCCGGATGGTGTCTTCGGTCAGGGTCACCCGGTCGAAGCGGGCGGTGTAGTCGAGCACCGCTTCCAGGCCCCGCGCCTTGACCCCGGCGATGACCTCGGCGGCGGCCGCGTCGACATCGGCCGGCTGGCCGCGCCGCTCGTCCAGGAAGTCGGCGAAGGCGGTCTGGAAATCGGGGTCGCTGAAGCGGAACTGGCGCATGGCGCTCCACTTGGCGCCTTTGGCCGTCAGATCAAGGGAAAACGGGTGGCTCAGACGTAGTCCGCCAGAACGAAGCTCACGTCCCGCGCGCCAGCCGGCCCTTCCAAACGCAAGGTCACCGTTTCGCCGGCCGCCCCGCCGAGCAAGCGCAGCACCTCGCCAAACTCCGCCGGGCCGGCGATGCGGTCCCCGACCTTGAGGCCCGCCGCGGCGGCCGGACTGCCGGTCGCGACCACCGCGACCCGCGCGCCACCCTTGGCCGGATCGAGCCAAAGGCCACTACGATTTACGGCTTCCCGCCGCTGTGGCCGACCGTTGGGTTGCACCCACAGACGACGGGCGGCAGCCGCAACCGACAGGTTCAGCCGCTCCAGAACCGGCAGGCCGATGATTCCATCAAAGCCGCGAATGACCGGGGCGCCGGGGTATCGGGTGGTCACCAGTGGTCGTTCAAACCGCCCTGGACCAATCTCCAACAGCTTGCCGCGAACCGTCCGGCCTGACTTGTCGAGCGTTCCGGTGATGCCGCTGAAGGCGGCGGGGGCGAACACCTTGGTGTCGTCCCAGTACCCCAGCCCCTTGCCGATGTCCGGGTCCAGAACCACCATCCTCGGCGCACCGGTATCGATCAGCAGCTTGAGGCGCTTGCCGTCGAGCACGGCCTGCACCGAAATCCTCCGGGAACCATTGCTGCCCGGATCGAGCTGAATTTCGGAATCCAGCTCGCTGTAGCCTGGCCGTGCGCCCAGGCCGCCGGGGTACAGCCGCCACTCCTCACGGTCGAAATCCAGAATGCTGTCATGTGTGGTCATCAAGCCGGCAGCGATCAGGCCGTCGCCGCCGCGCAGATCAGCCTTGAGCCCGAAGAGGCTGGCGTCCTGCTGGCGCACCGCACCGCCGAGCACCAGCTCATCGACCCCGTAGAGCGGAAAAGTCCGGCCGTTGTTCAGCCGGACCTGGCGGATGAGCTTCAGGCCCAGCGACCTGGCCAGGTCGTCCTCAACGCCGCTGACCACGGCGCCGGTGTCAATGACGAAGGCATACGGACCCTTGCCGTTGAGGTGGGTGTCGATCACGACCCGGCCATTCTCCAGCCGCACCTTGGCGACGATGGCTCCTGTCTGCGCGCGCGCCGCGCCGACGATGGGTAGCGATGCGCCGAGGGCAATCAGGAGACGGCGGGTCAGCATGTCCGGAACCTCAAGCTGGAGAATTCAGTCCTCGTGCGCCGGCCGGCGCGGGGTGGGCCAGGGCGCCGAGACGTCGGCCAGGGCGGCATCGACGCATTCGACCGCGACCCGCAGTTCGCCGCCGCCGGCGAAGGTCAGGACAATAGTCCCGCCCGGCTCGTCACCCGGTTCAAAGGTCATCCCCAGCAGCGACAGCACCGCCTCGCGGGCCTCGCGCCGCAGCCGGCGGCTCTGGACTTGCAGCACGCTGGCGATTTGCAGGCCGCTGCGCACGCGCATGCCTTCCTTGCCCTTAGCCTCCCACCGGAAGCGGTTCAGGCCGATGGTGAGGGTCCGCGTCGCGGCCTCGAACCGGATGTCGCCGATCTTGCCGACAGCGTCCTGCAGGGCCGCCGAGAGGACGGCCAGGTCTTCGCCGTCCTCGGCGATCAGGCGGAGCGGCGCGGGCTCGCTCATTCGTCGATCCCGTCCCCGTGGATACGGCGCACCTCGGCCCCGCAGGCGTTGAGCTTGTCTTCCAGCCGCTCGAAGCCGCGGTCGAGGTGATAGACCCGGCTGACCGTCGTCTCGCCCGTCGCCACCAGCCCGGCGATGACCAGCCCGACCGAGGCCCGCAGGTCGGTGGCCATGACCGGCGCGCCTTCCAAGTGATCGACCCCGCGCACCCGCGCTTCGCTGCCCGAGACGGTGATGTCGGCCCCCAGCCGCGCCAGTTCGGCCGCGTGCATGAAGCGGTTCTCGAAGATGGTCTCGCGGATGACGCTCTCGCCCTCGGCCAGTGTCATCAGGGTCATGAACTGCGCCTGCAGGTCGGTGGCGAAGCCCGGGTACGGCGCGGTGTCGATGTTGACC